>NZ_JBBATX010000001.1:0-2088 GCF_040398505.1 Sphingomonas sp.
AGGACATAGCCCATGAAGGCGGTCGCCATCATCAGCAGGAAGATCGTGACGCCCAAGAGCCAGATCATCTCGCGCGGGGCCTTGTACGATCCGTAGAAGAGGCCGCGGAAAATGTGGATGTAGACGACGATGAAGAACATCGATGCGCCGTTGGCATGCGCATAGCGCAGGAACCACCCGGCATTGACGTCGCGCATGATGTGTTCGACCGAATCGAACGCCACGCCGCCATTGGCCGCATAATGCATCGCCAGCACGATGCCGGTGATGATCTGGATGCCGAGCGCCGCGCCCGCAAGCACGCCGAAGTTCCAGAAATAATTGAGGTTGCGCGGCACGGGGTAACCCGCACCGACCGCGCCATAAACGAGGCGCGGGAGCGGCAGGCGCTCATCGATCCACTTGGTGAAGCCGTTCGACGGCGCGTAATGCTTTGCCCAGGGGAAGCTCATGCCTTGGTCCCTACCGAAATCGTCGTTGCTGACGTGAACGTATAGTCCGGCACCATCAGATTTTTCGGGGCCGGACCTTTACGGATGCGCGCCGCGGTATCGTATTGCGATCCGTGGCACGGGCAGAAATAGCCGCCGAATTCGCCGCGGCTTTCGCCCGAGACGATACCCTGCGGGACGCAGCCGAGATGGGTGCAGACGCCCATCGTGACCAGCCAGTTCTTCTGCCCACGCGTGCGTTGCGCGAGCGTCTCCGGGTCGCGCAACGTCTTGACGTCGACCTTGTCCGCCGCCGCAATCTCGACCGGGGTCAGGTTGCGGACGAACAATGGCTGTTTGCGGAAGAACACGGTGACACCCTGCCCAGCCTCGATCTTCGACAGATCGACCTCGGTCGTCGCTTGCGCGAGCACGTCGGCCGAAGGGTTCATCTGGTTGACCAAAGGCACAACGATCGCGATCGCGCCGACACCGGCGGCGCTGACCGCGGCGATGCTCAGGAAATCGCGGCGGCGCGGTTCGCCTTCGGGCGGCGCCTGGTGCTGACTGGGAATTTCGAGGGTATTGCCGCTTGCCATCCACTTGCCCTTGCACTTCGCTCGCCCGCCAAACCCAAAGCGGATGAACAATAAATTTGACGTGCCCACCCGCGAAGAATGCGCGGGGATGCCTTAAGCACCGCACCAGTGGCTGCGCTGTGCGCTCTGTTAGACGCGGGCGCGGGATTTTGCCAACAGGATTTTGCCATCTATTTTAGGGATGCTAGCGGGGGGAATGCGGATCGCCCTTTACCAACCCGAAATCGCCGGAAACGTCGGTGCCATCCTCCGACTCGGCGCGTGCCTCAACACCGGCGTCGATGTAATCGAACCGACCAGCTTCACCTGGAGCGAAAAGGCGCTCGCGCGATCGGGCATGGATTATGCGCACGTCGTGGATGTGCGCCGCCACGCCGATTGGGCCGCGTTTGAACGTCAGGTCGGCGGGCGCATCGTCCTGCTGACAACGCGCGGCGGGGTGCGGCTCGATTCGGCCGAATTCCGTCCCGACGATGTGCTGCTGATGGGATCGGAGGGGAGCGGCGTTCCCGACGCCGTTCATGCCCACGCCGATGTTCAGGTGCGGATTCCGCTTGCGGCGGGAATGCGTTCGCTGAATGTCGCGGTGGCGGCGGGAATCGCACTTGCCGAAGGTTTACGACAAATACAGGGGTGGCCGGAATGATCGAACTCGACACGCAACAAGCCGAAGCACGCGTCTGGTTCGAACATTTGCGCGACCTGATCTGCGCCGAATTCGTGAGCATCGAGCGCGAGGCCGGGTCCGACGCTGATTTCGAATACACACCATGGGACCGGCCCAATCCCGACGGATCGCCCGGCGGCGGCGGCGTGCGCGGCGTGATGAAGGGCAAGGTGTTCGAGAAAGTCGGGGTCAACGTCTCGACCGTCGGCGGCGCGTTTGAGGGCGAATTCGGCAAGACGATTCATGGCGCGGCAGAAGACCCGAGCTTTTTCGCGACCGGCATCAGCCTCGTCGCGCATATGGCGAACCCGCATGTGCCCGCCGTCCACATGAACACGCGCTTCCTGGTCACCACCAAGCGCTGGTTCGGCGGCGGGGCCGATCTCAACCC
>NZ_JBBATX010000001.1:2188-80759 GCF_040398505.1 Sphingomonas sp.
CGCGCTTCCTGGTCACCACCAAGCGCTGGTTCGGCGGCGGGGCCGATCTCAACCCACCGCTGCCCTATGCCGAGGATACCGCGGACTTCCATGCCACGCTCAAGGCGGCGTGCGCCCCGCACGGCGCGGACTATTACGAGCGCTATGCGAAATGGGCCGATGAGTATTTCTATATCCCGCACCGGAAAGTGCACCGCGGCGTCGGCGGGATTTTCTGCGATCATCTCGAGGGCGATTTCGCGGCGAATTTCGCCTTCATTCAGGACATCGGCCGCGCCTTTCTTGATGCCTATCCACGGATCGTGCGGCGGCGGATGAACGCGGACACCGCGCCCGCCGACACCGCGCAGATGCTTGAGTGGCGCGGGCGCTATGCCGAATTCAACCTGGTCTATGACCGCGGGACGCTGTTCGGGCTGAAGACCGGCGGCAATATCGACGCGATCCTGATGAGCTTGCCGCCACTCGCGACATGGTCGTGACATCGGGGGTGACATCGGGGTCATGACATGGGGCTGATGCCGGTTCGCGACGACGAGGTCGCAGCGATCGTTACCACGCTGGAGATGCGGAGAAAGCCGCCGCTGCGGCCGCTCCCGTCCTCACCGCTGCGGCTGGTGGCGTGGGGTCGGCCGAGCGCGGAGAAATATCGCGCGCTGTTCCGGCGAGTCGGCGCGCCGTGGCTGTGGTTCTCGCGGCTGGTGATCGACGAAGCGGCGTTGCTCACGACCATCCACGATCCCGCAGTCTCGATCTACGCCGCAGTCGACGGCGCCGGGATCGAGGTCGGGATGCTCGAACTCGATTTTCGTACATCCGGGGAGTGCGAGATTTCGTACTTCGCGCTGATCCCCGAACTCGCAGGCAAGGGCCTCGGCCGCTGGCTGATGGCCGAGGCGCTGTCGCGCGCCTGGATCAAAGGGATCGAGCGCGTATGGGTCCACACCTGCACGCTCGATCACCCCTCGGCGCTCAATTTCTACCGCGCGCAGGGGTTCGTGGCGATTAGCCGCTCGGTCGAGACCTTCGCCGATCCGCGCCTCAGCGGGCATTTGCCGCCCGATGCCGCCCCTCAGGTGCCTTTACTGAGCCGCCGGTAGAGCGCCACCTGCACCAGGAAGGTCGCGACCGCGCCAAGCGTCGCGCCGAGCGCCGCGCCGCCGTCGATCAAGGCCATCACGAACGGATTGTGCATCGGCGCGCGGCCCCACACTTCCCCGAGCGCGAGGAACAGCAGCGCGATCGTCCTGCCCCCGACCACGGTGCAGCAAGCGAGGCCTGCCGCGACCAGCCCATGCCCCGCCGTCCGCCGCCAACTCGCCGCGATCGCCCGCAGCGCCGAAATCGGTCGCTCGCCGAGCAGGATCGGCATCGTCAGCAACAACCGCCCCTCAAGATAAGCGGCCGGGAGAATCAACAGCGGTACGGTCTGCAGCGACAGGCCAAGCGGCGATGCGATCGTCACCACCAGCAACGCGGGGAAAAACAGCAGCGGCGCGCGGCGCAGCGCGGTCATGACATCGGGCCGTGCCCGATCGACGTAGAGCGCGGTGATCGCGATTTGCCCGATCACCACGAGGAACGCCGCCAGCAAGACCCCCGGGCCATAGGTCGTCATCCACAGCGTGCTGGCATCATTATAGAGTTTCAGCGCGGCGGCATCGGCCTCGAACCCCGGGAATTCGGGCTGCGGCCCGAGAAACAGCAACAAGCCATATTGCGGCACGAAAATCAGCAACCCGGCAAGCGCGATCAGGACGTCGCGATCGCGCTTCGCCATCGCCCAGGCATCGCGCAGGACACCCATTACATTCAGCGTCATGTCGACTCGACGATCGCCTCGCGCGCATCGCGCGTCGCCAGATACAGTTTGGCGACGAACGCCACCGACAGGACTGAAAAGAGCGTCGAGGTCGCCGCCACCGCAATCTGTGTGAGGACCGAGGCGAGCGTGATCGGCCCTGTCCCCCCGATCAACAGGCCGAACACGCTGCCGAACACCGTCTTGGCCGCCGCCGATGCGACCCACGAAACGATCGCGTACAGCAGCAAGACGCCGATCACCTTCCACGTGATGCCGCGCGTCAGCACGAACGCTCGCGCATAGACGCCCAACCCGCGCCGCTCCATCACCATGATCGGCGTGATCAGCAGGACCAGCCGGGCATAAGCCCAAAGCAAAAAGACCGCGAAGACGATCGTATAGATGGTCGCGAAGCGAAGCGCCCAGCCATTGCCGGCACCCGCCGGCGGCTTGCCGGCGGCCATCGCGGCCATGTCGACCCCGCTCAACCCAAGCGCCACCGCGATCGGCGCGGCGAGCAGGACGACGGCGAGCGTCGTGACGAGCCCGATTCCGAGGACTGGCGCGATCCGGTGATTGGCGGTGGCGACCGCGCTGGCGCGGCCGGCGGCCGGATCAAAGGCAAGCGCGGTGATCGCAATCCCGCCCCAGGTCGTAACCAGCGCGAGCACGAACACGATTCCTCCAAGCGCCCAATCGCCGGCTTGTCCGCTCGACCCGATCAACGGCATCAAACTCCCGAGCAACGTCAGCGGCACGAAGATACCGAGCAACACGATGGGCGTGAGCGCCGCCAGATTGTCGCTGAGGAACTCGGCAGTGCGGTCCCACACGGTGCTCATCGTTGCAATCACGTCGCCCGTCTCCCCCGAAAGTTGTAAGGCTGTTAGCGCAAGCGCAAGCGGCTTGCCAATGACTTGCGTTGCTCGCGCTCCTGTCCCATTCGACATTTCGTGACCGCACTTCCCGATGACTTCGAATGGCGCATCGCGCCCGCGCCACTACCCTATGCCGAAGCGCTCGCGCAGATGGAGGCGCGCGCTGCTGCGGTTGCGGCCGGCGCGGCGCGCGAGCTGGTATGGCTGCTCGAACATCTCCCTGTCTATACCGGCGGAACGAGTGCCGATCCGGCCGAGCTGCGCGATCCGCGTTTTCCCGTGGTGCAGACCGGGCGCGGCGGGCGCTACACCTATCACGGTCCAGGGCAGCGCGTCGGCTATATCGTGCTTGACCTCAACAAACGCGGGCGCGACGTGCGCCGGTATATCCACGCGCTCGAAGGTTGGGTGATCGATACGTTGGGCGATCTCGGGATTTCGGCGTTTCGCGCGGAAGGTCGGGTCGGGATCTGGACCCATGTCCCCGATGCAGGGGGCGGCAGCGGTGTGGTGGAGGCCAAAATCGGTGCGATCGGGGTGCGCGTGCGCCGCTGGGTCACGCTGCACGGCTTTTCGGTCAACCTTGCCCCGAATTTGGCACATTTCGGCGGTATTGTGCCATGCGGCTTGGCCGAATACGGCGTAACCAGCGCCGAAAAGATCGGCGTGCCGATCGATTTTGCGACGTTCGACGCGGCATTGGCGTGCCGTTTCGGCGCTTTTCTTGATACTCATTCTATGGGGTGAGAAATCTGGGCTTGAGGGTCCGGCGATTCCGGGCTAATGTCCACTTCGGTTTGGGTATTAAAGGTCTCGAGGCCGACCAAATCCATTATCTAGGGAGCTTTCCAATGCGTGCATTCATTTCCAAAGTCGCTGCTGGTTCGATGATCGCTGTTGCTGCGATTGCCATTTCGGCTTGCACCCCCAAGACCGAGACGACGACGACCGACAACACGATGGTCACCGACATGAACTCGACCGACACGATGACCACCAACGACACCATGACGGCGACCGACGGCGCGATGGCGAACGATGGCGCGATGATGTCGAACGACACCATGATGACGTCGAACACCACGACGATGACCACCGGGAACAAGATGTAATCCTTCCCAAACGGGAACGATTGTATCGAGGGCCGTCCGGGCAACCGGGCGGCCCTTTCGATTCAAGCCGATGGGATGACCCTGCGGGCCAGCGCTAGACGCAACCACATCGGTTTCGAAAATGAGCCGGATTCGAAAAAGAATTTGGGTCGCGCCGCGAAACGCCGTAATTGCGATCCCGATGATGAGAGGCCAAGAATGACCGTGTTGCGTACCCTTGCCGTGACCGCCGCGCTTTCCGCCGCAGCGTTCGCCACCCCGGCTTCGGCCCAATTCTTTTTTCAGCCGCACGATATGAGCGGCCCGCCGATCCGCGGCGACGAACCTGGACTGCCAACCTTACCAGGCGCCAACGCCGACGAGGTCCGCGCCAATCTGGTGTGGAATTTGCGCTCCGCGCTCAACGTCGCAGCGCTGCAATGCCAGTTCGAGCCGACGCTGCTGACGGTTGAGAATTACAATGTCGCGCTCGCCAATCATAAGGACGAGTTCAAGAAATCGTTCGACACGCTGGTCAAATATTTCAATCGCACCGCCAAGGGCGTGAAGCCCGGCCAAACCGCGATGGACCGCTACGGCACGCGGACCTATTCGGCCTTCACCACCGTCGGCGCGCAATATGGCTTTTGCCAGACCGCCGCGCAGGTCGCTGCCGCCGCTGCCTATGCGCCGCGTGGTACGGTCTACAAGGTCGCCGCCGACAATATGAGCGCGATGCGCAACGCGCTGGTGCCCTGGGGTGAGGAACGGTTCTCGCGCTATGTCCGGATCGACACGCGCACGTGGCTGCCCCGACTCGACGATGTCTGCTGGAACCGGCGCGACCAGTGGCAGGATCGCAAATGCGGTCCGTTCACGCTGTCGTTCCGCTAAGCTGGAAAACGTCCCCCGTTCGCCCTGAGCCTGGCGAAGGGCTCCTTACCTCCCGCCATGGCGCTCGTGGGGAGACCGGCCCTTTGACCGGCTCAGGGCGAACGGAAGAGAAGGATTACCGCAGCCCCAGCGCCTTGTGCGATTGCAGCGTCAGTCGCCACTTCGGTCGCGCGAGAACGAGATCAATCGCCGCCGCGTGATTCGCGTCGGCGTCCGCGCTGTCGAGTGGCTGGATCAAATGGTGGGCAAAATCCCATGTTTCCAGCGCGGCGACATCGCTGCCGGGTTGCGGCCAGACCAGCTTCAATTCGTCACCCCGCCGCTGCACAACCTCGCTCCCGGCCTTGGGGCTGATACAGACCCAGTCGATCCCGGGGTGCACCGGCAACGTCCCGTTGCTCTCGATCGCGATTGTAAACCCGGCGGTATGGAGCGCATCGACCAGCGCATCGTCGACTTGCAGCATCGGTTCGCCCCCGGTGAGCACGACGAAGCGCTCCGCCGCCCCCGCCCCCCAAAAGCCCTGAACCGCTTCGGCGAGCGTGGCGGCATCGGCGAACTTTCCACCACCCGCGCCATCGGTGCCGACGAAATCGGTATCGCAGAAGCGGCACACCGCCGTCGCGCGGTCCTGTTCGCGGCCCGACCAGAGGTTGCACCCGGCAAAGCGCACGAACACCGCGCGCCGGCCCGCTTGCACGCCCTCGCCCTGCAGCGTCAGGAACATTTCCTTGACGGAGTAGCTCACCGCCTCAGACTGCGTAACGGGTCGGATCGGGCAAGCCCGCTTCCTCGAACCCCTTTTTGCGCAGGCGGCAGCTGTCGCATTCGCCGCAATGCAGGCCACCGGGCGCCGGATCGTAGCACGACCAGCTCATGCCGGCATCAAGCCCAAGCCGCGCCGCCTCGCGCACGATATCGGCCTTGGTCATGTGCTGCAGCGGCGCGTGGATGCGGAACGGGCTGCCTTCGACCCCAGCCTTGGTGGCAAGCTCGGCCAGCCCTTCGAACGCGGCGATAAATTCGGGACGGCAATCGGGATAGCCCGAATAATCGAGCGCATTGACGCCGATATAGAGGTCGCGCGCCCCCGCCGCCTCGGCCCAACCAAGCGCCAGGCTCAGAAAAATCGTGTTGCGCGCCGGGACATAGGTCACCGGGATGCCCGGTTGCACGCCGTCCTTGGGCACCGCAATGTCGGCGGTCAGCGCGGAGCCGCCAAACGCCGCGAGATCGAGCGGGAGCACAACGTGCTGCTCCGCGCCCAGCGCCGTCGCAATGCGCCGCGCCGAGGCAAGCTCGAGCCTGTGCCGCTGGTTATAATCGACCGACAGTGCGAGCACGCGGTACCCGTCCTCGCGCGCACACGCCGCCGCTACCATCGAATCGAGGCCACCCGACACCAGCACGACGGCCAGTGGCGTGACCGAAGAGGTCGTTTCAAATGTCATGATGCGGACCGGCTACGCCGAACGGCGCACTTTCGCAAGCGCAGCACAAAAAATGGGCCGCCCGAAAGCGACCCAGTGGCGCCCGTCTCCGGGCAATTAGGGAGAAACCGTGCCGTCAAAAAATCTGCACTGCGATGCTGTAGCACCCAATCGTAAACCGACGCTTAATGGGTCGCCGCATTTGCCGGGCAAGCCCCGAGCCGGCGCGCTTCATACTGTTGTTCGAACGGCGCGCCATTGAGGATGCCTTGCGTTTCCAGACTGAAATTGCGCGGAGTCGTAACCTTTACGCTGGTCTGACCATGGCCGGTGCCGGGGCAGGTGTAGTGCACCGTCGCGAGATTGACCTCGTTCGCGATGATGAAGCGCTGACACTGCACGCCCGCATGGCCGTATTGGATCAGCATGTCTGCATCGCCAATGCACAGCGTGCTCGGCGCGGCCGCCGAATCGAGCGCCTTCAATTGCCACTGTCCCGGCTCGATCCGTGCGACCGCAGCGAGCGTCGGCGCGCCGGCGGGCGCAGCCGTCGCCAAACCGCCCGCCATCATCACACTCACGCCCGCGAAGCGCGCAACGATTCCTGCTCGCATTATGTCGTTTCCCGCCCGATTGCCGACACCTGATCTACGGTGGTGTGGTAGCAAGTTATAGCATGTTTCGGTCACATCAGCGACGGACAATATCGGTCACGTAACGATCTCTGCATCATCACGCGACGCCGGAATCACCGGGAACTTCCGCGCGCAGAACGCGCAATCGACGAAAATCGTGCCGCTTTCATCGGCCATCGCCTGCTGTTCTTCAGGCGGGAATTTGGCCAGCACTTGCGCGATATAGTCGGGCGAACAGCGGCACCCGCGGACCAGACCGGTATCACCGTGGAGGCGAACTTCCTCTTCTTCGTTGAACAACCGCCAGACGAGCGTTTCGAGCGGGATTGCCGGATCGGCGAGCTCCTCTGCCTTCATCGTCTGGCCGAGGATCGCGACATGCTCCCATTCGGGATGATCGAGCCGGGTATGGAGCCGCTCGCGCCCATCCTCGCCCTCAGGCAAATGCTGCAGCAACAGCCCGCCCGCGACACGCCCGCCAACGCCGACGCGCACCAGCGTGGGGATCTGTTCGGACTGCAGAAAATAATGCTCGGCCGCCGCGCTCAGCGAATCGCCATCGAGCGGGACGATGCCCTGATAGCGCTCGCCCGTGGTCGCCTGATCGAAGGTGATCGCCAGATAACCCGCACCGAACAGCGCGAACAGACTGGGGTTCTCGGGGCCGGCGGCGAGACGGTCGGCATCATATTGCACATAGCCGCGCAGCTCCCCGCCCTTGTAATCGCACACCAGCAGCGTGACGATGCCGGTCTGCGTTTGCGCCTGCAGCGTCAGCTGCCCACCCGCGTCCTTGAGCGTCGAGCCGATCAGCGCCGACAGCGTCAGCGCCTCGGCGAGCAATGCCTCAATTGGAGCGGGGTAAGCGTGCGCGGCGAGGATCGTGTCGAGCACGGGCCCCAGCCGCACGATCCGGCCACGCGCGTGACGATCGGGAATGGTGAAGCCGAGCGCGCGGTCGGTGTCGGTGGTGGTGGGGTCGGTCATCATCGTCCTTTGTCGCTACCCGCCCTCAATGTCATCCCCGCGAAAGCGGGGACCCATCTCGCGGCGCCGGAGATGGGTCCCCGCTTGCGCGGGGATGACACAAGAGAGAGAGGCTAAAAGGTAGGAAGCGCCCCGCCCGCGATCAACCGATCTGCCCAAAGCACCAGCGCAGCACCGATTTCTGCGCGTGGAGCCGGTTCTCCGCCTCGGCCCAGATCAGCGATTGCGGCCCGTCGATCACTTCCGCCGCGACTTCCTCGCCGCGATGCGCGGGGAGGCAGTGGAGGAACACCGCGTCGGGCTTGGCACAGCCCATCAGCATGGGGGTGACCTGATAGGGCAGCATCGCCTTCAGCTTGGTGTCGGCGTGTTCCTGACCCATCGATATCCAGGTATCGGTGATGATCACGTCGGCACCGGCCATCGCCTCGGCCGGATCGGACACCACGCGCGCACGCCCCGAAGACCGCACGATCGCGTCCTCCGCGGGCTGGAAACCTTGCGGACAGGCGGCGACGACGTCGAACTGCATCAGGGCTGCCGCCTCGACGATCGAGGCGAGCACGTTATTGCCATCGCCCAGCCACGCGACCTTGAGACCGGGAAGCGGCTTACCCGCTTCGATGATCGTCAGCAGGTCGGCCATGATCTGGCACGGATGCGAGGCATCGGTCAGGCCGTTGATGACCGGCACGCTCGCATAGTGTGCCATTTCCTCGAGCTTGGCATGGTCATCGGTGCGTAGCATGATCGCATCGCAATAGCCCGACAGCACGCGCGCGGTGTCGGCGACGGTCTCGCCGCGCCCGAGCTGCGTGGTGCCCGAATCGAGCACGACCGAAGAGCCACCGAGCTGACGGATCGCCATGTCGAAGCTCACGCGGGTGCGCGTCGAATTCTTTTCGAACACCATCGCCAGCGTGTGCCCGGCGAGCGGCGCATCGGCATCGGGCTTGCCCTTGGGCCAGCCGACGCGCGCGGCCTTGCGGTCGAGCGCATCGGCCAGCATCGCGGCGATCCCGTCGGGACCGGCGTCGGTGAGCGAGAGGAAGTGCCGGGTCACTTTTCCCTCTCCCTGCTTGCGGGGAGAGGGTGGCCGAGCGCAGCGAGGTCGGGAGAGGGGCAGTCACTCGAACGGCAGCTCTTGATACTGCCCCTCTCCCCGGCCCTCTCCCCCAAGGGGGAGAGGGAGAAGACATCGCCCCTCACGCCGCCACCGCCGCTGGCGCGAAGGACCGCGCGCCGTCGCTGATCTTCTGCACGAATTCGGCGATATGCGCTTCCTCGATCACCAGCGGCGGCAGCACGCGCACGACATTCTCGCCCGCCGCGACCGTCAGCAGCCCGTGATGATCGCGCAAATGCGCCACGAAATCGCGCGCGACGGCGGTGTCCTTCAGCTTGATGCCGAACATCAGGCCCTTGCCGCGAACACCTTCGAACAGATGGTCGAAATTGGGCATCATCTGCTCGACCGAGGTGCGCAGCCGCTCGCCCATCGCGGTGACATGATCGAGGAACCCGTCCTCGAGCATCACGTCGAGGATCGCCTCGCCCGCCGCCATCGCCAGCGGATTGCCGCCATAGGTCGATCCGTGTGTACCGAACACCATGCCCTTGGCCGCTTCCTCGGTCGCGAGGCACGCGCCGAGCGGAAAGCCACCGCCAATGCCCTTGGCCGACGACAGGATGTCGGGGGTGATGCCGTAATGCTCATACGCCCACATCTTGCCGGTGCGGCCATAGCCGCACTGCACTTCGTCGAGCACGAGCAGCAGCCCGTGGTCGTCGCACGCCTTGCGCAGGCCCTGGATGAAGTCGACCGTCCCCGCCGAAACGCCGCCCTCGCCCTGGATCGTCTCGACCATGAAGCCGGCGGTGGTATCGTCGATCAGCGCGAGCGCGGCTGCGAGATCGTTGAACGGGGCATAGCGGAAGCCGGGCAGCAACGGCTCGAACCCGTCGCGCATCTTCGCCTGGTTGGTCGCCGAAATCGCGCCCATCGTGCGGCCGTGAAACGCGTTGTTGAAAGTGATCAGCGTCGTGCGCTGCGGATTGCCATTGGCGTAATGATAGCGCCGCGCGGTCTTGATCGCGCATTCGACCGCTTCGGCGCCCGAATTGGTGAAGAACACCGTATCGGCAAAGCTGTTGTCGCAAATCCGCTGCGCGAGCTTTTCGCCTTGCGGGCTGCCGTACAGGTTCGACACGTGCATCAGCGTGGCGGCCTGTTTGGCGATTGCCTCGACCAATTTGGGATGGCCGTGGCCGAGCGCGTTGACCGCGATGCCGGCGGCGAAATCAAGGTACTTTTCGCCTTGCTCGCCATAGAGATAACAGCCCTCGCCGCGCACCGGGCGCACGCCGCAACGCGGGTACACGGGCATCAAGGCTGGGGTGGTCACGGCTCGTCTCCTGAAACGCAAAAGGGCGACCGCTGCGGTCGCCCGAATGTGTTTTTACGACCCCGCCGCGCGCAGCGCAACACCCCCTTTCTTCTCCGCGTCTCCGCGTCTCCGCGTGAATCAGCCTTTTTTTGTTCACGCGGAGACGCGGAGACGCGGAGGAAGAAGAAGTTAAGAGCTTGGCTGCGCCGCCAGGCGCTTGGCTTCATCGCCGCGCACGGCCAGCAGGTACATCACCGGCGTGACGATCCGGCTGAGGAAGGTCGAGCTGATCAGCCCGCCGATTATGACCCACGCCAGCGGTGAATAAAGCGACGATCCGCCGAGCGCGAGCGGGAGCAAGCCACCGATCGCGGTGACCGAGGTCAACAACACCGGCAGGAAGCGGATTTCGCCGGCTTTCTCGATCGCCTCGCGCAGCGCCATCCCGCGCGCGCGCAGTTGCGTGGTGAAATCGACCAGCAGGATCGAATTCTTGATCTCGATCCCGATCAGCGCGACAAAGCCGATGATCGCGAGGAACGACAGCGAATTGCCCGTCAGCAGCATCGCCACCAGCCCGCCGACCGTGCCGAGCGGAATGACACCCGCCACCACCATCGTCTCGCGGAAGCGCCCGAATTCGAGCACGAGCACGCCGAAAATGCCAAAGCTCGCCAGCAGGATGATCGGCCCCAGGCCCGAGAAATTGCGCCGCGCCGCCTCGGCCTCACCGCCGATGCCGAAGCTGTAACCGGGCGGCAGATCGATCTTGGCGAGGCGCGCCGCCACCGCGCTGTTGAGGCTGGAGGTCAGCACGCCGGGCTGGTTGTACGCGGTGATCGTCACCGTGCGTTGCAGCTTGTAGCGCGTGATCAGCGGCGGCACGCTCTTCAGTCTGGGGCTGGCGATCTCGAGCAAGGGGATGCTGCCCCCCGCCAGCGTCGGCACATAAATGCTCGACAGCGAGGATACCGGCTGGTTCGCCGCCATCGGCAGCCGCACGGTGATCGGCCAGGTATCGCCCTCCTGATCGCGCAGCCGACTTGCTTGCTCGCCACTGATCGCGAGCCGAACCGCGCGCCGCGCCTCGCCGGGGGCAACACCGAGCAAGCTCGCTTTGGCCGCGTCGAGGCCGAGATCCATGTCCACCCGGTCGAACGCAAAGGGATTATCGATATCGCGCAAGCCGGGAAGCTCGGTCAGCGCGGCGCCGACGCGGTCGGACAGCGTTTTCAGCACCGCGAGATCGGGCCCGCTGATCCGCACCGCAACCGGTGCCTCGACCGGCGGGCCATTTTCGAAATTGACCAAGGTCACGCGCGCATCGGGATAGCCGGCCAGCGCACCGCGCAGCCGCTTCAGCAGCTTGGGGCTTTCGCCGACGTCCCAATCCTTCATCGTCACGAAGATGTCGCCGTACCGCGCGCGCTCCTCGCGTGGGAAGATGTTGTAGAAGATTTGCGGATTGCCGCGTCCGGCATTTTCCATAATGTTGACGACCGCATCCTCACGCCGGAGGATCGCCGCGACCTGCTTCACCGCGCGATCGGTCGCGGTGATCGTGCTGCCCTCGGGCGATTCGACGCGGACGATGAAGTATGGCGTCTCGGCGGCGGGGAACAGGCTGAAGCCCAGCACCGGCACCAGCGCGAACGCGCCGACGCACAGCGCCATCGCCGCCCAGAACCAGGTGCGCGGCCGATCGAGCGCGCGGTGCAGGATTGGGGCATAGATCCGGTGGATGCCCGCCATGATGCCGCGCAGCAGCGCATTGCCCTCGCCGGTATGCGGGCGCAGCAGCTTGCTCGCGACGAACGGGATGATCGTCAGCGACACCACCAGCGAGCTCGCCACCGTGACCAGCACCGCCATCGGCAGGCCGCGCACGAAATCGCCCGATCCCTCGGGAAGGAAGGTCAACGGCAGGAAGGCGAAGAGCAACACGCCGGTTGCCCCCATGACCGCCGCCATAATCTCGTTGGTACCCTTGATCGCGGCATCGGTCGGCGTGTCGCCATCGCGGATGTGGCGTTCGATATTCTCGGTCACGACGATCGAATCGTCGACCAGCAGCCCAAGCGAGAGGATGAAGCCCGAAATACTGATCTGGTTGAGCGAATAGCCCAGCAGCGCCAGCAGCAGCACGCCCATGGCGAGGCTCAAGGGAATCGAAATCGCCACGATCAGCGACGGGCGGAAACCGAGCGGCAGGATCGTGACCAGCACGAGCGCCAGCGCAATCACGAAATCGCGCGCGAGCTGCGCCAATTTGCGCTGGATATCATTGCTCTGGTCGAAGCCGATGTCGAGCTTCACATCGGGCGGCAATTGCGCGCGAACCTTATCGATTGCCGCGACAAGATTGTTGCGCAGCGTCCCCGCATCGGCCTCGTCCTTCTGCCGCACCGTGATGAACAGTGCGCGGTGGCCGTTGAAGCGCGCGATATGCGTCTGCTCGGCCTCGCTCCACTCCACGCTCGCAATGTCGCCGACGCGCACCAGCCGCCCGTCGCCCGCGCGCACCGGCACCGCACGGATCGCATCGACATCACGATACGCCCCGCCGGCGTCGAGATTGTAGCGCCGCCCCGCCGCGTTCAACGTCCCCGCCGGCAAATCGACTCCGCCCTGCTGGATCGCATTGGCGACGGCGGAGGCGGGGATTCGCGCCTCGGCCAGCCGTCCCGCATCGATCGCGACGCGCACTTCGGGGCTGGCCGCGCCGTCGATGCTGGTCGAGCGCACGCCGGGGACAACATTCAGCCGATCGCGAATGTCATCGGCGAACTTCGCCATCCGCCGCCAGCTCGCGCTGTCGCTAACCAAAGCGAGCTGCAACACCCCCGCCTCGGTCGTGCGTGGGCGGCGGAAGGCGATCCGCTGGATGCCCTGCGGCAGCCGGTCGCGCACCGACCCGACTTCGCGCACCACGCGGTCGAGCGACTGTTCAGCATCGGTGCCATGTTCGAAATTGACCGAGATGACCGCGGTGCCGTCGGTGCTGGTCGAACGGATCTCGTCGATCTTATCGAGCCCTTGCAGCACATCCTCGAGCGGCTTGGCGACCGTCTCCTCCATATCGGCGGCATCGGCACCGGGCAGGATCACCGTCACCACCACGGTCGGGATCGGGAAATGCGGATCGACCGAACGCGGGATCGTGAGGAACGCCGATACGCCCAGCAAAGCGAGCAGCAGGAAGGCGACGAGCGTCACCTGCCAGCGCCGCACCGCAAAGGCGGTAATGTTCATTGCGCGGGGCCGAGCGGCGCGATCTTCATGCCGTCGGTCAAGCGATCAACCCGCGACAGCGCGACCCATTCACCCGGTTTGATGCCGCTCGTCACGCGAATGCCCTCGTCATTCGCCTCACCGATGTGGATTTTGCGCAGATGCACGCGCGAGGCCGCGAGGTCGACGACATAGACCAAAGCCTCGCCCGCGCGTGGGCCGAACACCGCGCTCGGCGGTACGGCGAGCGCGGTCGCGCCGACACCGCTGGCGGTGATCGTCGCATTGCCGATCTGGCCCGAGCGCAGCCTTTTATCGTCGGGCAGCGCGATTTCGACCGCGAAGGTACCCGTCGCCTTATCGGCGCGGCCGGCTATCTCGATCACGCGGCCGACGATCACATCATCGTTGAGCGCCGCCAGCGTGATGCGCGCAGGTGCGCCGAGCGTCAGGCGCGCGACATCGCGGTCGGACAAGGGCAAGCGCAGGATATAGCCGCTCGCTTCCTCGCCAATCACCAGGACCGGTGTCCCCGCCGCGACGACTTGCCCGGGCTCGGCGAGCCGTGCGAGCACGGTGCCGGGGCCGGGTGCGGCGATCGTGGCGTTCGCCCGCTGAAACCCCGCCGCGCGGACTTGCGCCTCGGCCGCGAGCAACGCCGCACGCGCGCTTTCGAGCCGCGGGCGCGTGATCCAGCCTTGCTTCATCAACCCGTCGCTACGCGCATATTCGGCGCGCGCCCGCTCACGCTCGGCGGTCGCGCGGGTCAGGTCGGCGGCGACCGTCGTGGTATCGAGCGCGGCGAGGATTTGTCCACGCCGGACGGTATCGCCTTCATTGACGCCGAGCCGCTCGATCCGCCCCGCACTGGTGAAGCCGAGCGAGGTTTCGCGGCGCAGCGCAACGGTGCCAACCCCGCTGACCGTCGCCACGCCGGGCGTACCGCCGACTTGCGCGATGCGGACTTGCGGTGCGCTTGGTGCGGGGCCTTGCTCGGGTGCGGCCTTGCCGCACGCCGCCAGCAGCAGGCAGACACTGACGACGATTCGACCCCGCATTCCGCTCTCCCGTTACGGGAGCGATACGCGATTAGGTATCAAATGAAAACTGATTAATTCTTGATCTTCCAGCCCGAGCGCAGCAGCGCGTAGCACAGCGTGGCGAGCGCCGCGTCGATCACCAGGATCACCACGCCACCGAGCAGCACCGGCGAATCGGCGGTGCCGAGAAAGCCGTAGCGAAAGCCCGAGATAATATAGAAAAACGGGTTGGCATGGCTGAACGCGCGGAAGGCAGGCGCGAGCTTGTCGACCGAATAGAAGGTGCCCGAGAGCAAGGTCAGCGGCGCGATCAGGAAGTTCTGGACGGCTGCGGCATGATCGAACTTCTCCGCCCAGATCGAGGTGAGCACCCCGATCAGCGCGAGGAACGCCGCTCCGAGCAAGCCGAACCACAGGATCGCGAAGGGATGCACCGGATAGAGATGCACGCCCGGCCATAGTGCCATTGCGAGGCACACCGCGCCCCCGACGCAGACCGCGCGCGTCACCGCGCCACCGACCATCGCGACCAGCAATTCGGCGGTGGAGAGCGGCGGCATCAGATAATCGACGATCGTCCCCTGAATCTTGCCGACCAGCAGCGAGAAGCTCGCATTGGCGAACGCGTTCTGCAACATGCTCATCACGATCAGCCCGGGCGCGATGAAATCGGCGAAGGGAACGTTGACCCCGCCGACATGAACCGGCTGTTTTCCGCCCGTTGCGACGGTAAAGATCACCAGGAAAAGCAGCGTGGTGATCGCCGGCGCCCACACCGTTTGCAGCTGGACCTTGAAGAACCGCCGAACCTCCTTGATATAGAGCGTTCGAAGACCGCCCCAATTGACGTTCCGGATCACCGGAACGCCGGGTGCGTTCATCATAGTGTGGATGCTGGTTGAATTTGGGCCGATTGGGGGCTGGCTGCTCATGGCATCGTCGCTAAAGACTGCCGCCGCCGCCTGCAACCGATAGAATCGGTCGGCACGATACGATTGGGAATGTGAATGAGCTGGACCGACGAACGCATCGATACGCTGCGCCGCATGTGGGAAGCGGGGCAGACCGCGAGCCAGATTGCCGAGGAACTGGGTGGCGTCAGCCGCAATGCCGTGATCGGCAAGGCGCATCGCCTGGGGCTGCAGTCGCGCCCGTCGCCGGTCAAGCCGAACGAACCCGCCGCAGCCAAGGCAGTAGCAGCAGCGCCGCCCGCGACTAGGCCCGTCGCGCCCGTCGCGGCCGCGCCGGTCGTCGTGCCGCCACGCCCGCCAGTCGAGCGCGTCGCGCCCCCGGTCGTTGCGGCACCGCCAGTTGCGGAGCTGGAAAACGAAGTCGAGGATGACGCCGAGGTCGAGGTCGAGGCCGACGCCCCCGTCGCCCCCCCCCGCCCTGCCCCGCCGATCCTGCGCTCGGTCGGCCCCGGCGGTTTCCTGCGCCAGGCACCGGGCGAGCAACAGGCACCGATCACCCCGGCCCCGCCACGCCGCCTCGTCCCCGCCAAGCCATCCGCCGACATGGCGGGCAAGACGACGCTGCTCGATCTCAACGACAAGATTTGCAAATGGCCGATCGGCCATCCCGGCGAGCCCGATTTCCACTTTTGCGGCGACAAGGTGAACCCCGGCTTCCCCTATTGCGTCGGGCATTGCGGCCATGCGTATCAGGCGCAGCTGCCACGCCGCGACCGTCGTCCGCCGCCGCCGCTCCCCTTTGGCGGCCCGCGCGCGCGCTGATTTCGCACCTGAAGTGTGCCAGGTGGAAGCATGTTTACCGTTCGTGCTGAGCCTGTCGAAGCACCGCATGCAACACGCGAGCAAACTGCGTGAGGCACTGGCCCTTCGACAGGCTCAGGGCGAACGGTGGGTTGGATCAGCGCAGCATGAACGCCCGTTAGTGTGATGCGCCGCATCGCCCTCGCTTTGGTGTGCGGGGCGCTGCTCGGCGCCGCCCCCGCGCCCGAGCCGCCGATCGTCCGCGTCCGGCTGGTCACGGGCGCGGGGCCGATCGTGCTGGCGCTCGACATGCGGCGCGCGCCCAAAACCGGCGCCAATTTCCTCGCTTATGTCGATGACGGCCGGCTCGACGGCACCTTCTTCTACCGCGCATCGCGCCGCAAAACCGCGCCGGGCAGCGGCTTCGTGCAAGGCGGGATCGGTACCGATTCGCACCGCATGCTCGATCGTCTGCCGCTCGAGCCGACCAATGTGACGGGCATCAAGCATCTCGACGCGACCGTTTCGATGGCGCGCTACGACCGCACCGATTCGGCCACGGGCAATTTTTCGATCATGCTCGGCCCCAACCCGTCGCTCGATGCGCGGCCCGGCTTTCCAGGCTATGCCGCGTTCGCGCACGTGATTGCCGGGATGGATGTGGTGAAGCGGATGCTCGCCGTACCGACGCGGCCGGGCGGCGATGGCGCGTTCAAGGGACAGATGATGGCCCGCCCGGTCCCGATTCTCCGCGCGATCCGGCTCGACGGCGTGGCCAAGCCGAGCGGACGGCTGAAAGTCTGGCTGATGCTGCGCGGCGTGCGCTGACCAACCGCCACAGTGCGGCGATACGCTTGGCAGAAGCGCGGCCCCGCCCCTATAGCGGTGGCATGTCCGAAGATCTGTTCGCTGCTACCCCCAAACCGACCGGCGATTACGACGCCTCCTCGATCGAAGTGCTCGAGGGGCTGGAACCGGTCCGCCGCCGCCCCGGCATGTATATCGGCGGCACCGATGAGCGCGCCTATCATCACCTCGCCGCCGAAGTGCTCGACAATGCGATGGACGAAGCGGTCGCGGGCCATGCGACGCGGATCGAGATCGAGCTGCACGCCGGCAACCGGCTGGTGATCGTCGACAATGGCCGCGGTATGCCGGTCGATCCGCACCCGAAATTTCCCGACAAGTCCGCGCTCGAAGTGATCATGTCGATGCTGCATTCGGGCGGCAAGTTCGACGGCAAGGCCTATGCGACCAGCGGCGGCCTGCACGGCGTGGGGGTCAGCGTCGTCAATGCGCTGTCGTCCGACACGATCATCGAGGTCGCGCGCAACCGCGAACTGTACCGTCAGCGCTTTTCGCGCGGTGCGACGCTCGGCGGCCTTGAACATGTCGGCGCGGCCCCCAACCGGCGCGGCACGTCGGTCAGCTTCGTGCCCGATACCGAGATTTTCGGGTCAGACATGGGCTTCAAGCCCGCTCGCCTCTACAAGCTCGCGCGGTCCAAGGCGTATCTGTTCGCCGGCGTCGAGATCCGCTGGAAATGCGCGCCCGAGATCATCACCGACGACACCCCCCCCGAAGCGGTGTTCCAATTTCCCGGTGGCCTCGCCGACCATTTGCGCGAACAAATCGGCGCGCGCGAATGCGCGACCTCCGATTTTTTCGTCACGCGCCAGGATTTCCCCGCCGAAGCGGGCCGCGTCGAATGCGCCGTCGCCTGGCCGCTGTGGAGCGACGGGTCGTATAGCTGGTATTGCAACACCATCCCGACCCCCGACGGCGGCACGCACGAGGCAGGTTTGCGCACCGCATTGGTGAAAGGGATCCGCGCATTCGGCGACCTGGTCGGCAACAAAAAAGCCAAGGATATCGCCGCCGAGGACATCATGACCGGCAGCGAGCTGATGCTCAGCGTCTTCATCCGCGAGCCGCAATTCCAGAGCCAGACCAAGGACCGGCTGACCTCGCCTGAGGCCGCGACCTTGGTTGAAAAGGCCGTGCGCGACCATTTCGACCATTTCCTCAGCGACAATATGGAACGCGGCAAGGCGTTGCTCAGCTATGTCCTCGAACGGATGGACGAACGCCTCGCGCGCAAGGCCGAGCGCGAGGTCAAGCGCAAGACCGCGACCAGCGCGCGCAAGCTGCGCCTGCCGGGCAAGCTGACCGATTGTTCCTCGGCCGGACCCGAGGGCACCGAAATCTTCATCGTCGAGGGCGATTCGGCCGGCGGTTCGGCCAAGCAGGCGCGCGACCGTAAGACGCAAGCGATCCTGCCGATCCGCGGCAAGATCCTCAACGTCGCCTCGGCCACGATGGCCAAAATCTCCGCCAATTCGGAGATTGCCGATTTGATCCAGGCGCTTGGCTGCGGCACGCGCAAGGATTGCCGGTCGGAAAATCTGCGCTACCAGCGCGTCGTCATCATGACCGACGCCGATGTCGACGGCGCGCACATCGCGACGCTGCTGATGACCTTCTTCTTCCAGGAAATGCCCGAGATCGTGCGCGCCGGGCATGTCTATCTCGCGCAGCCGCCACTCTACCGCCTGACCTCGGGCACCAAGAGCCTGTATGCAATGGACGACGCGCATCGCGCGCTGCTCGAAGCGACCGAGTTCAAGGGCAAGAAGGTCGAAATCGGCCGCTTCAAGGGGCTGGGCGAGATGAACCCGATGCAGCTGCGCGAGACGACGATGGACCCGAAAAGCCGCGCGATGCTGCGCATCACGCTGCCGCAGGAATATGAGGAACGCGCGGTCGTGAAGGATCTGGTCGACCGGCTGATGGGGACGAACCCGGCGCACCGTTTTGCCTTCATTCAGGAAAACGCAGCCAGGATGGACGAAGCAGCGATCGACGCTTAGCGTTCGGCGCGGCAGTGCTGAACGGGGGAGGCGAAAAATGGTTCGATTAAAGGCATTTGCTCTTTCCGCAGCGCTCGCGACCACGCCCGCGGTCGCACAACAGAAAACGCCCGATGCCCCCACATCCGGCCCCGACATCGTCGTCACCGGCATGTCGCTCAAGGATGCCAAGGCGGCGCTCGCGACGTGCATCGCGCAGCATTGCCCGCCCGACAAGGATGTGGACGCGACGCTGGCGGTGGCTGAAACACAATTCGTGGCGGGCAAGTATAAGAACGCGCGCGATACGATGCTGAAGTCGATCGGCCGCAACAAGCGCTTCGCGAGCGCGTATCCAGTGCCGGTATCCGATCTGTTGCGCGCGAATTCCCGCGTGGCGGCGCATCTTGGCGAGCAGGATGCGTACTTCAGCGGTGCGCTCGACGTGCTCAGCGCGCTGAAGGCGGGGCTTCCGGCGGACGATCAGCGCGTGCTCGGCGCGCAGGTCGAATTGGGCGACGCCTATGCCAAGACCGGTCGCCTGGACGCGGCGGTGGAGATGTACCGCAAAATCGCGCGTCGCGCGCGCGACCTTCATTTGCCCGGCATTCAGGGCTACGCCCTACTGCGCGTGGTTGCGGTCTATGCCGCGAGTTCGCAACTCCGGGACGACGGCAATTACACGGCGGCGATCAGGGCGGCCAATGCGCTTATCGCCGACCCAGACCCGGCCATGGCGCCCTTTAGCAAGGCGGCGCGCGTGCTCAAGCTGAAGCTCGACATCCGCCGCGGCGGTGATCCTGCCGCGGTCGATCGCCTGGTCGCAGAATATCGCGCGGGTACGGGAACCACCCCGATCTTGCTCTACGCGCCCAAAGTCGAATTCGCCCAACGTGCGATCCAATCCGATCAAGGCGGCGAAACCTTGAATCGTATGCTGCTCGACGCGGTCGATGATCAATGGGTCGATATCAGCTTCGAAGTGCAGCCCGATGGCAAGGTTGGCGACGTGGAGGTCCTCCGCAAAAGTGACAAGCTCTCGGGTGATTGGATCAAGCCGATCCTCACTGCGATCAGCGGTCGGCGTTACGCCCCGCCCGCCGCGAACAGCGCCTCGGCGTTGCGGGTCGAGCGCTACACCTTCACGGCGCCGTGGACGACGGTAACCGGCACCCGGCTGCGCGTCCGTGCGCCGGTGCCGCAAGTCGAGTCGATCGATCTTTCGCGCGACCCCGCGCCCCCGCCACCCGCCACCAGCACGCCCTCCTGATCACCCCCGCATCCGCGCCTGATGATATTTGGCGCGAATCACGATCCCGGCGAACAAATGCAGCGCCGCAACGCCAAGCAAAAATAGCGGCAGGATCATCGGCAGTTGCGGCCAATAGCGCGCGCGCGCACCCGCCAGCACCGCCGCGCCGATGGCGAGCGCGAGGCCCAGATAGCGGATCGGCCGCGCCACCATCTTCAATTCGCGCGCATAGGCCGCCCGCTGGACCGGATCATTGAGATCGGGCGGGGGCGCCTTGGCGGTCGGTTCGCCAGTCGATTTAGGGGTCATCGGTCGGTCCATTCGTCGGCGAGCAAGCCCCACAACAGCGTGTCGCGCACGCCGATATGCGTCTCCCATTCGGCGCGCAACCGGCCCTCAAGTGTAAAGCCGAGGCGCTTCAGCAGCGTGTTCGAGGGCGCATTGTCGGGATCGGTATCGGCAAAGACGCGGCGATAGCCCTCCTCGCGAAACAGCAGATCGAGCAAGCGCGTAACGCCTTCGCGCGCATAGCCGTGCCGCGCGGCGCTGGGTACGAGCATATAGCCAATCTCGCTGACGCCCGCGCGCCGCTCCCCCGCCCATAGCGTGCCGATCGCCCGATCGCTGCCCTTGAGCATCATCGCCCAACCGCGCTGACCGGGTTGATCGGTTCGCGCGGCGAGATAGGCGCGCGTTTCCGCGACGTCGCCGTGCGCCGCGCTGCTCCACCACCGCATCGTCGCTTCGTCGCCAAACGCCTCGTACAGCGCCTCGGCATCATCGACTCGCTGCGCGCGCATCGTCAGCCGCGCGCTTTCGAACGGCACGGTCATGCCGTCAGCGCGGCGACCAGCGCCTTGACCTTCTTCTGCCGCCATTGCGGCAGGGGCGCGACCAGCCAATAGCCGAGCCGGTACGGCTTGGCCTCGCCGATCGAGACCAGGCGGCCCGACGCGATATCGCTGGCGGCGAGCAGTTCGGGCACGGTCGCCCGCCCCAGCCCTTCGGCGGCGGCATCGAGCGCGAGCCCGGCATCACCCACCCGCACCAGCGATACGGCTTCGTCGTTGAGACATCCCGGCCACGAAATGCGTGTATCGGCCCCGCCGCCCGGGCGCTGGACGGTGATCATCCCGGCCGATTCGATCGCTTCGCCCTCATGCTCGCCCGGCCCGTCACCCCAGCGGATCGCGAGGTCGAGATTGGCCTCGGTAAAATCGATCGTATCGTCGGCGGAAATGAGCACGAAGCGGAGCTCGCCATCGCCGCGCGCAATTTCGGCCAAGCGCGGCATCAGCCATTTCTCGGTCAAATCGCGCGGTGCGGCGATCGTCAGCGACTTGCTCGTCTGACCCGCCTGCATCGCACGCACCGCTTCTTCGAATTGCCAAAACCCCTGGCGCAGCGCGGCAAGGCCGCTTTCCCCTTCCGGCGTCAGTTCGAGCCCTTTGGTGGTGCGGCGAAACAGCACGACGCCGAGCGTATCCTCGAGCGCGCGAATCTGCTGCCCCACCGCCGCAGGGGTGACGGCGAGTTCATCGGCCGCGCGGGTGAAGCTCAAATGCCGCGCGGCAGCATCGAGCACGCGCATGCCGTTGAGGGGGAGATGCGTGCGTTTCACACCCCCACCGCCGGCGCGAGCAGCGCAAAGCGCGGAATGGCGACGTCGAAACCCGACCCGTCCTCGCCCATCATGTGATAGCTGCCGAGCATCGCGCCGCTCGGCGTCGACAGCGGGCAGCCCGAGACGTAATCGAAGCTGGCGCCCGGCGCGATCAGCGGTTGTTCGCCAATCACGCCTTCACCCTCGACCGAATGCCGCGCGCCGCGCCCATCGGTGATGATCCAGTGCCGCGTGAGCAATTGCACCGCCATCGCGCCGGCATTCTCGATCCGGATATGATAGGCCCAGAACCACCGCCCGCGCTCGGGCTCGGACTGTTCGGGCAGGAAGCTGACCGCGACGCGCACAATCACCCCGCGCGTTTCCGTCGCATAGGGGAACAGCGCCTTCATGACGTCGCTCACAAAGCCATCCCGAAAAGCTCCGCTTCCCCGGCGCAGGCCGGGGCCCAGTCGCGAAGGTCGTAGCATCTGAGCGCGATGCCCGTCCTCCGACGCGCCGCAACTGGACCCCGGCCTGCGCCGGGGAGGCGCACGCATCGACCGGGGTTCGGTACCCTCACAAACCCACCGCGGTCAGCGCGCGGTCGATATCCTCGATCACGTCCTGCACATCTTCCAGCCCGACATTGAGCCGGATCAGCCCCTCAGTCACGCCCATTTCGAGCCGCTTTTCCTCGGCAACGCTGGAATGCGTGGTCGAGGCAGGATGCGTCATCAGCGAACGCGAATCGCCGATATTGTTCGAGATGTCGACGAGTTGCAGCGCGTCGAGCAGACCGTGTGCCTGTTTGCGATCTTCCACTTCGAACGCGAAGATCGGGCCGCACGCTTCCATCTGACTCATTGCGAGGTTGTGCTGCGGGTGACTCGGCAGACCGGGATGGAGCATCCGCGGCACGCGCGCCTCGATCATCCGCCCGACCTTGAGTGCGTTCTCGGATTGGCGGCGGATGCGCAAATCGAGCGTCTCCAGCCCTTTCAGCACGACCCAGGCATTGAACGCGCTCAATGTCGGCCCGGTGTTGCGGGTAAAGGGCAGCAGCGTGTCGTCGATGAATTTCTGCGTGCCGCAGACCGCACCCGCCAGCACACGGCCCTGCCCGTCCATCATCTTGGTCGCGCTATAGGCGGTCACGTCCGCGCCGAATTCCATCGGCCGCTGCAACGCGGGCGTGGCAAAGGCATTGTCGACCACTGAGGTGATCCCGCGTGCGCGCGCGATGCCGCAAACCGTTTTCAGATCAACGATGTCCATCGTCGGGTTGGCCGGCGTTTCGAAGAAGAACAGCTTGGTATTGGCCTTGGCGGCATCTTCGAACTGTTGCGGGTCGCGTGCATCGACGATGCTCACCTCGATCCCGAATTTCGGCAACAGCGTGTCGGTCAGCCAGCGGCACGACCCGAACGCAGCGCGCCCGGCGACGATATGGTCGCCGGTCTGAAGCTGGCATAGCAGCACGGCGGTCATCGCCGCCATCCCCGTTGCCATCGTCCGGCACGCCTCGGCCCCTTCGAGCAAGGCGATGCGGCCTTCGAGCATTTCGACCGTCGGGTTCTGCAACCGCGAATAGGTCATGCCTTGCTGCTCGCCGGCAAAGCGCGCGGCGGCATCGGCGGCGCAATCATACGCATAGCCCGATGTCAGGAACAACGCCTCGGAGGTTTCCCCCCATTCGCTGCGCGCGGTGCCGCCGCGCACGGCTTGTGTTGCGGGGCGCCACTGGCGGGTGATGCTCTGGTCTTGTCCGGTGCGGCGTTTCATGTGGCACGCTTTGCCGGGAGCGCGCGGCTCCCGTCAATGGGAATGCGGGCGAACGCTTGAAAGGAATGGCATGAGCGGGAATAGAGGCGCTGTGACGCATCCTCAGCCCAGCCCTTATCGCGCCGCCGCGATCCTCGCGCTGCTGGCGCAGACCCTGTTTTGTTATCGCCTTACGATTCCATCAAAATTGATGTTCGACGAAGTGCATTACGTTCCGGCGGCGCGAAAATTGATCGCCTTGGTCGGCCCAAACAATGTCGAGCATCCGTTGCTGGCGAAGGAAATCATCGCGAGCGGGATCCTGCTGTTCGGCGACAATGCCCTGGGCTGGCGCTTCTTCTCGACGCTCGCGGGCACGGCGACGGTGCTGGGGGTGTTCGCGATCGTGTGGCTGATGCTGGGACGCGTCCGCCCGGCGGTGTTTGGCGCGCTGTTCGCGTTGTTCAACTTCACGCTGTTCGTGCAAGCGCGGATCGCGATGCTCGACGGGTTCATGGCGGCGTTCACGCTGCTCGGCATCGCCAGCCTGTTATGGGCGATGCGCGCCGACGATGCGCGGACGGCGTGGTCGCGCTGGCTGTTGGGGAGCCTTTTGCTCGGGCTGGCGGTCGCGTCGAAATGGAGTGCCGCGCCCTTTGTTGCGTTTGCCGCGATCGCCTTTGTCGCGGTCCGGCTGAACGATGCGCGCGCGCGCGGGCGCTCGGTCTATGCTGCGCTCAATGCCGGCGGGCAGCGCCATTGGCCCGGGATGGCGGCAGTTCCGGCGATCCTCACGCTCGGCGCGGTCAGCGTGACGGCCTATTTCCTGACCTTTGCCCCGGCCTTTTTCTACCATCTCGACCCGATGACGCTGGGTAAGCTACTGCCGTTCCAGGCCAAAATGTATGCCCAGCAGACGCAAATCCTGCCGTCGCACCCCTACCAATCATCGTGGTGGAGCTGGCCGTTCATGGTCCGCCCGATCTGGTACCTCTATGAACCGGCCGACGGGGCGCAGCGCGGGGTACTGCTGATCGGCAATCTCGCGATCCTCTATGGCGGGTTGACCGCGGTGGCGGCGTGCCTCTTCGGCTGGTGGCGTGACCGCAGCGCGGTCTTGCTGGCAGCCGCGGGATTGTGGATCGGCAGCTATGCGGTGTGGGCGGTGATCCCCAAGTCGATCGGCTTTTTCTATTATTATTATCTGCCGAGCATCTTCCTGTGCATCGCGTTCGCCGTCGCGCTCGACCATTTCAAACGCGGCAAACGCTGGGATGAAGGGGTGTTGATCGTCGTGCTGGGGATGTTCGTGCTGTTCTACCCCGTGCTCTCGGCAGCGCCGCTATCGGGGCCAAACGCCTTCCATTTCTGGACGTGGTTTCCGAGCTGGGTCTAGTTCCCCCCCGTTGTCATCCCCGCGAAAGCGGGGACCCAGCTCCACCGGCATGAGATGGGTCCCCGCTTTCGCGGGGATGACAAAGGTGTCCGCTCAATACCGCCCCCACACAAAGCGCGACGACAGCGCGAAATTCCACACCGCCGCAACGACAATCCCGGCCAGCGCCGACAGCGCCCAGGCACCGTGCTGCACCTCGAACAGAAACGCCGCGACGCCGACATTGGCCACCGCCCCGACCGCGCAGACGAGGCAGAACGATACCCACCCGTCGAACAGCGCGCGCGCGCCCTTCAAGCGCCGCTCGCGATAGGTCAGCGCGTTGTTGAGGAAGAAATTGAAGGTCATCGCGACCACGGTCGCCACGATCGTCGCCGCGACGAATTCCAGCCCGCTCTCGCGGAACAGCGCCCATAGCACCGCCAGATGCACCAGCGCGCCGATCGCCCCGATCGCGGAGAACATCACGAAGCGCACCGGCACGATCCGCCCGAACATCCGGTCGTACAAGGCGATCAGAAATTCCATCGCCACGACATAATCGAGCTTGCTCTCGCCCTCGGTGCGCAAGCGGAAGGTGTAGGGGAGTTCGAGGAATTTGAGCGGACGCGGGCTCGCGGTCATGATGTCGAGCAGAATCTTGAAGCCGATCGCCGACAGCGACGGGATCATCGCGCGCACGATCGCGCTGCGGATCATGAAAAAGCCGCTCATCGGATCGTTGAGATCGGCTTTCAGCACCCGCCGCGAAATCCGGGTCGCCAGCGCCGATTTCGCGACGCGGTCATGGTCCCATTCGCCCGTCCCGCCGCCCGCGACGAAGCGCGAGCCGATCACCACGTCGAGCGCTGCATCGGCCTGCAACGCATCGAGCATCGCGGGCAGGATCGTCTCGTCATGCTGCAGATCGCCATCGATCACCGCGACCACGGGTGCCGCGGTCGCGCACATGCCCTCGATACAGGCCGAGGACAGCCCGCGCCGCCCGATCCGCTGGATCACGCGCACGCGTCGGTCGGTCAGCGCAATGTCGCGCG
Source organism: Sphingomonas sp. (assembly GCF_040398505.1). GTDB lineage: Bacteria > Pseudomonadota > Alphaproteobacteria > Sphingomonadales > Sphingomonadaceae > Sphingomonas. Next base: position 28,179 of record NZ_JBBATX010000001.1, read on the forward strand.
CGGCCTGCGCGGTGCCGTCGGGGCTGTCATCATCGACGAAGATCGCTTCCCACGCCCGCCCGGCCAGCGCCGCGTCAAGCTTCGCGATCAGCAGCGGCACATTGCGCAGCTCGTTGAAGGTCGGAATGACGACCGCCAGTTCGAGAGTCTCCCTCATGCAAGCGCGGCCAGCACCGCATCGCCCATCGCTTCGGTCGACAGCGTACCGCCCAGATCCGGCGTGCGCGCGCCGCCACTGATCGCGGCGATCACCGCCGCCTCGATCCGTAGCGCCGAGGCTTGATCCGCCAATGAATGCCGCAGCAACATCGCCGCCGACAGGATCGCCGCACACGGATTGGCCTTGCCTTGGCCGGCAATATCCGGCGCCGATCCATGGATCGGTTCGTACAGCCCGCACGTCCCCTGCCACTCGTTGAGCGACGCCGAGGGCAGCATCCCGATCGACCCGACGCACATGCTCGCCTGATCCGACAGGATGTCGCCAAACAGATTGCCCGTCACGATCACGTCGAACGCACCGGGATTGCGCACCAGCTGCATCGCGGCATTATCGACATACATGTGCGTCAGCGTGACCTCGGGATAATCGAGCGCGATTTCGTTGACCACCTCGCGCCACAATTGCGAAGTCTCAAGGACGTTGGCCTTGTCGACCGACGTGATGATCCGCTTGCGCCGCTGCGCCATTTCGAACCCGACGCGCGCGATCCGCGCGACTTCGACCTCGTCATAGCGCATCATGTCATGGCCTTCGCGCAGACCCTTGTGCGTGATGCCGCGGCCCTTGTCGCCGAAATAGACGTCGCCGGTTAGCTCGCGCACGATCACCATGTCGATCGCGCGCGCGATCTCGGGCCGCATCGCGGACGCATCTTCGAGGCCCGGGAACAGCTTGGCGGGGCGCAAATTGGCGAACAGGCCGAGCGCCTTGCGCAGACCGAGGATCGCCTGTTCGGGCCGCAGCGCGCGCTCAAGCCCGTCCATTTCGGGGTCGCCGACCGCGCCGAACAGGATCGCATCGGCGCGCTTGGCGAGCGCGAGCGTCTCGGGCGGAAGCGGATGGCTGGTCGCGCGGTACGCAGCACCGCCGACCGGCGCGGTTTCGAATGTATGGCCAAGGTCGAGCGCTTCGAGCACGCGCCGCGCCTCGCGCGTTACTTCCGGGCCGATGCCGTCACCGGCGAGAATTGCGATCAGTGCCACACAAAATTCCGTTCGGGCTGAGGCTGTCGAAGCCCTGCTCTCATCTTCCACCCGCAAGGAAGAAAGAACAGTCCTTCGACAAGCTCAGGACGAACGGGCACGGGTGTCCTTGCCGAGACGCGGGGCTTCACGCAACCGCCCTTTTCAGCCGATCGACCAGCCGGGCGCGCGCATCGAGCGTTACGGCGCGCCGCTCGACCAGAATTTGCGCGGCGAGCGCCTCGCCCGTGATCGCCAGCGCCTCCAGAATTTCGGGCCATTCGGGCGCCACACCGCTTGCGAGCGCCAGCGGCAGCGTCTCGCGCTCAAGCCCATATCCAAGCTCGGCCAGCACCAGCAATTCGTAGCGCGCCAGCGCCAGCGCCCAGCCCCGCGCCGCAGGTGCCGCCGCAATCGCTTCGATCGTCGCGTCGAGCGCGGCATACAGGCGCGGATAGGGCTGCGCTTCGGGCAAAGCCACAGCGGTCAGCGTCGTCACCCAATCGAGCGCCAGCGCGGGCAGCGGCTCGGCATAAAGCGGCGCGCGGCTGGTGACGAGTTCGACGGCGAGGCTGGCGAGCTGCTCATCGGTCCGCGCGCGCCATTCGCCGATCACGCGATTGGCGGGCTGCAGGATCGGGCGAATCCGGCTCGACCGCCCGCCCCGGACATAGCCCGCTTGCAGGCCATGCTCGGCGGTGAGTGCGCGCACGATCGCGCCATGTTCGCCGTGGTGACGGATCGCGAGGATCAGGGCTTCGGCGCGCAGGTACATTGTTGGTGTTTAGCGAACGCGTGGGGCTTGGCGATGGCCTAAATCCGTTCGGCCCCGGACTTGATCCGGGGTTGTCGCCCCCCCTCTCGCCACACCGCCGCCGTCTGTGGGGACAGGTGCCCGTCGACAGGCGCGGGGCGAACGGCGGGGTGCCTACCGCCGCAGCGTCTTCGCCAGCCCCGCCAGCCCCCAGCGCGCGACCGCGCGCTTGCCCCATGCCGCGCTCAGGTCGAACGCGCCGAGCGCCGCCAGCGTCGCGCGGTTCGCGAGCGAAGCGCGCAGCAGCAGCAAGTCGAGGCATTCGGCCCCATGCGTGGCAAAGCTGCGCTTGTGCTGCCCGTCGCCCTCGGTAAAATCGAACCAGCGCAAGCCCGGCTCGGCGTACAGGTCGCGCATCGCCTCAAGCATCAGCACGCCGCCCGGCGAAAGATCGTTGAACGCCGGATCGTGCCCGACATGATCGTAGCGCACCGTGCCATTCTCGATCGGGCAATACAGATACGCCGCTGGCTCCCCTGCAACGTACAGCAGCCAGGCGCGCACCGCGCCCGCCGCCGCCAGCGCGTACATGCTGGCCAGAAACGTCGGATCGTCGGGCAATCCGCCGCCGAGCAACCGTTCCTGATAGGTGCGCAGCGAAATCCGGCGCGCGGTGTCGTGGAAGACGTTCAGCTCATCGGCGGTGCGGAACCGCCGTATATCGAGCACCCCGCCCGATACCTCCATCACGCGCTTGGCCTTGCGTTTCATGCCCGAGCGCGTGTTGCCCGAGAGCGCCGCCTGATAGGCGTCGAAACCGATCGTCAGATCGGCATAATGCCGCGTATAGCGTTGCCGGGCATGCGCGATCATCCCCGCGCCCGCCGCCGCCATTGCGCCGCCCAAGGCCAGCGGCAGCGACGTAATGGCATAGCCATGCGCCGATCGTTCAAGCGGCGGCAGAGTCGGCAGCCGTCCGTCCAGAACCATATCGAGCGACAGCGGCACGCGCACGAGCTGGCGCTGCACCGCGGCGATTGTCCGCGCGCCGATCTGGAAACGCAGCGGCAGCGGCTCGGCGTTTCCGGCAAGGACGATCGGCGCGGACATCTCCCGGGACCTACCGCGCGAGCGTGAAGAAAGCGCTAAGCCGCGCCTCAGTCGCCCGTCAGGATGCGGTCCACCAATTGCTTTACCGTCGGCACGAAGCCGTTCGAATAAAACGGATCGCGCTTGAACTGATACGCACCGTGCCCGGCGAACATCAGATTCTGCTCGATCTCACCGCCATGCGCGATGTCCTGCAGCGTCTTCTGGATACAGAAACTGCGCGGATCGGCGAGGCGTCCGGTCGAATTGGTTTCGGTGTCAGACCAGCTCGAAAACGCGCACTGGCTCAGACACCCCATGCACTCCGCCTGATCCTTGCGGATCACGATCTTGTCCGCGGGCGTGACGAAGACGAGCGTGTTGTCGGGCGTTTTCAGCGCATCGGTAAAGCCCGCGCCATACCATTGCCGCGTGCGCAACAGGTCCCCGAGCGTCACCCAGAAATTCTTGCCCTTCACCCCGACATCGAGCTGATGCGTATGGTCGCCCGCGCTTTGCGTCGAAAAGGCGATTTGCCGATCGGAGCGCGCCTGCAAATGCCGCAGGAACGGGTTGAGCACCGCACTCGAATAAAAACCGGTCGGGGAAAAGCGGTGGAGCAGCACCTCGCCTTCCTCAATATTGGTCAGCTTCGCCTTCCAGCCTTCGGGAATCGGGCTTTCCTGTGTCAGCAACGGGCGCGTGCCGAACTGAAAGGCAATGCTGCCGAGTTCGGGATTGTCGATCCAGTCCGACCAGTCGCGCAGATACCACACGCCGCCCGCCATCACGATCGGCACCGAGTCCGAAATGCCGCCTTCGCGCATCGTTTCGCGCAGCGCCTTCACGCGCGGATAGGGGTCCTGCGGCACGAGCGGGTCTTCGGCATTCGACAGGCCGTTATGTCCGCCGGCCAGCCATGGATCCTCATACACCACCGCCGACAGCCATTCCGACGCCTTCGAATAGGCACGCTTCCACAGCGCGCGGAAGGCACGGCCCGAACTGACGATCGGCAGATAGCTCACTTCATACGATGCCGTAATCTCGGAGAGCTTGTACGGCATCCCCGCGCCGCAGGTGACGCCCGACACGAGCCCGCGCGTGCGCTCCAGCACGCCGTGCAGAATACGTTGCGCCCCGCCCATTTCCCACAGCACGTTAATGTTGATCGCACCCTTGCCACCGGCAATGTCGAACGCGCGGCGGACCTGCTGAACCGCGCCCTCAATCGCATATTCGATCAGCTCTTCATGCCGTTCGCGCCGGGTCAGCGCTTTGTAGATTTGCGGGATGATCTTGCCGTCGGGATCGTAACTGTCGGCATTGACCGCCGAAACCGTACCGATTCCGCCGGCCGCCGCCCATGCCCCCGCGCTTGCGTGGTTGGTCGCGGCGACACCCTTGCCACCCTCTACGATCGGCCAAACCTCACGGCCGCCATAAACGATGGGCTTCAGACCTTTGAACAACGCAACAGACCTCCGAGAAATAAGTACGCTTGGTATAGGCGTTGGATGCGTCCCGCCGCAAATCGCATTTAGGAAAACGCATCCGGGCGGCCGATCACGCCGCCATATAACGCGGAATAGCGCGCGATCATGGTCGCTTCGTCATAGTCGGCGACCGCCTTGGCACGGTTCTTCTCGCCAAGCCAGGAACGCCCCTCCTTGGGCGATTTGGCCAGCGCCTCGAGCGCGTCGCGCAGCAGCACTTCCTGCGTGCGCTCCTCAATATAGGCGCGGTTTTCGGGCACGACCATCCGCAATACGTCGCCGACGGGCGTCGAGACGATCGGCAGCCCCGCCGCCATGCCCTCGATCACGCAAATCGGGAATTGCTCGCTCTTCGAGGACAGCGCCAGTATGTCGAACAGCCCGATATACTCGTGCGGGTTGGGCAGGAAGCCGGGCATCACCAGCTGATCCCCCATCCCCATGCGCTCTGCCGTGTCGAGGATCGCCTGCCGCTCGGGCCCCTCGCCGACGATCACCAGCCGAACGCGCGTCGACATCCCGCCGACGGCGCGCACCAGCATCGGCAAATCCTTGACCTCGCGCAGGCCCGCCAGCGTCCCGATCACGACTTCGCCCGGCTTGCGCTTGAACCCCGGAATGGCGTTGAACTTGGGCTTTTTGGCGTAAAGCGCGGTGTCGATGCCGTTGGCGATGCGGTGGACGCGGCCGCGCGGCTGCTTCCAAATCTTGAGCGCAATGTCTTCCAGCGTCTCCGACGGCACCACCAGCGCCGCCGCCTTGGTCAGCGCGAGGCGGCGGTAGATGTTACGCTGCGGCTTCAGCCACTTGGCCTCATCGGCATTGAACCCGTCTTCGTGGTGGATCAGCGGCGGCACACCCTTCGACGCAACACGCCGCGCCATCGCCCCGTCGATCGCGCCCCAATTATACGTCAGCACCAGATCGAAGCGGCGCATATAGGCGGCAATCGCCTCGTAGCGCGTGACCGAGGGTCCACCCGTCAGCGAGGGCGCATTCTGCGCGATCTCATAGTCGATGCCGGTCGCGATGGCATCCCTCGCGCCATATTGCCCCTCCATCCCCGACACGATCGTGTGGCGCGCCCGGTCCCCGAAAACATTCATCAGCCGCACCGCACGCGCTTCCTTGCCGCCGAGCGAGAAGCTGGAATGGAGGTGCAGGATGTTGACCGGACGAGGCATTGCCGCGCCGGTTAGCCGGAAATACGTCGCACGTCATCTCCTCTTGAAAGTCGATCGGGTGCGCAATACGTATGGTGTGCGACCGGGCCCCTCTGGCGAGGGCTGAAAAGCCCTCGTGATGTCGGACCGCATCGAGCTAGCTCGGTGCAAGGACGGCCCTTTTGTCCCCTCCCCAGCCAAGCAGCCCGATCGATCGACCCATCGACCAGGAGCCTGTCATGACCCGACTTATCGACCGCCTGATTACACTTCACCGTGCGATCGACGCTGCCGTGCTGCGCGAGCGCCAGCATCTCATCCCCGATCCGCTCCGCATCGCCGCGCTGAAAAAGCGTCGGCTGGCGATCAAGGACCGCATTCACCGCGCACTCGTGCGCCGACTCGCAACCGCTTAACGAGGAATCATTCCGTGCAACCCAACGTTTATCGAACAACCCCCAGCACCGTTGCCGCGCGCGACGAGGGCTTACGCAAATATATGCTCGGCATTTATCGCAACATGGGGATCGGCCTGGCCATCACCGGTGCGGTCGCGCTGGGCGTGGCGTCGACCCCGGCGCTGGTCGCGCTGATCTTTGGCACGCCGCTGAAATGGGTCGCGATGTTCGCGCCGCTCGCTTTCGTCATGTTCTTTTCGTTCCGGATCGAGGCGATGACGACCGCGACCGCGCGCACCGCCTTCTTCGCCTTCGCCGCGGTGATGGGCGTGTCGATGGCGAGCATCTTCCTGGTCTTCACCGGCCAAAGCATTGCCCAGGCGTTCTTCACCGCCGCGATCTTGTTCGCCGGGATGAGTCTGTGGGGCTACACCACCGGGCGCGACCTGTCGAAAATGTCGACCTTCCTGATGGTCGGCCTGATCGGCGTGGTCGGCGCAAGTCTTGTCAACGTCTTCCTCGGCTCCTCGCTGCTGCAGATCCTCGTGTCGGTCGTCGGCGTGGTCGTGTTCACCGGCCTGACCGCATGGGACACGCAGCGGCTGAAGAGCGAATATGTCGCCTATGCCGGCACGCAGGCGGCCGAAAAGCTCGCCATCATGGGTGCGCTGTCGCTGTACCTGAACCTCATCAACCTGTTCCAGCTACTGCTGGGGCTGATGGGTCAGCGCGAGGAATAAGGCCTTTCCCCCTCCCGCATACGGGAGGGGGCCTTGCTTGCGCGGCGACGGCGAACGGCCCGGCCTAAGCGGCAAGCCGCCCCGGCGCCGTCACCTGATCGCGCCATGAATCGACGATTCCGGCGAGCCGTTGCAAGCCTGAGGGCGTATAATGGTTGACGTCGATCATCTCGGCCGGATCGATCGCCAGGCCGCTGTCGAGCGTGGAAATGCACGGATAGCGATCGAACATCCGGTGCCACACCGCGTTGAACCGTGTCGCGCGGGCGCGGCTCAAGCCATGGTCGGGGTAATATTGTCCGTCGGCCAGCGCCTCCGACGGCAGCACCACCAGCAACTGCTTGCCCGTTTGGAAGACATGATTGCACAAGTGCGTCACGCACGCTTCATACAAGCCGCCGTCGAGCTGCGAGCGCAAATCCTCGCCCGGGTTGCGGAACCGATCATAAGTGCCGCCTTGCCCGAGCGACCCGGTCACGTCCTGCCACGGGGTGTTTATATAGTCGGTCCCCGCACCGTAAACGAGGTAATCGGGCAGCGGCATGTGCGTAAACGACCCATCCCAGAGCGAGCGCATGCAGAACAGGTCCGGGTAGCTGTCGAACGCCATCTGATCGCGCAGGCCACTGAAGTGCGCGATCCCGCCCGACTGGCAATTGAACAGGATGCGGATGCTGGCGGCATCGGCCGTCATACCCGCAGCCGTTTGCGCCGCGAGCTGCGCCCGCACCGCGGGATCGGCATAAGGCAGCATCGTCACCCAATCGACCGGATCGGTGCCGATCCGCGCCGCGGCCTCCCCCAGATCCACGTCGATCATTGGCGGATACATGTCACGTGCCCGCGCGCTCAAGAAATCCAGCGCCGCCCGCTCGAGCCCCATGTGCATCGCGCGGCACGAGAAGACCAAATGCACCGCGCGAAAGCTGCCGAGCACCTCCTCCAGCATGACGAAGCCGACCAGCCCATAGTCGCCGTGCCGGTCCCACGCGAAGATCGATAGGCTCGGATGCGCGAGCACATCGATGATTTCCGCGCGCAGCGCATCGACGGTGCGGCGCGATTGGGTGTAATTGAGCTAGTTTGAGCGCTGCATCAGCTCGGCGATACGCTCGATATGATCGAGGTTCTCCATACAGAACGGCGCGGTCGCGCGGATATCGCACGAGCGCAGGAAATCCTCGTGCGACAGCGTCGGCTGGTCGCGCTGCTCCTGCTTGCGCGCTTCGAGACTGCGGTAGACGCCGCGCCGGCTGGTCGTGCCGATCTGTTCGGCCAGCAAGCCGCGCAGGACGTCGTCGGCGTCGGCCCGGGTGCTGTCGAGCACGTGAATCTCGGGCAAATGAAAGCGGACCGCTTCCAGATTCTGCGGATTGTCATGAACGAACAGCACGTCGCACGGCCGCAGTTGCATGTCGGCGATGATGCCGGCGACGCTGGCGGGTTTGGGATCAAAGGCGATCCGGCAGAACACGAACGCATCCCACCAGCCGAGTTGCTCGAGCCGATCGCGCGCCGCGGCGGCATCGTTCTTCGAGCAAATCGACGAGACCACGCCGCGCGCGTCGAAATCGCGCACTATCGCCATGCGCTGCGCGAAGGGCTCGAGCGCGTCGCCGTCGGCGAGCGTCCCACGCCACAGCGTGTCGTCGAGATCCCAGATAATCAGCTTGAGCATCGATCTTCGTCCGGGCCAGATTGATGGCTCCATCATAGACGATTGGGCCGCGGGGCGGCTCGGCCGACCAGGAAATGCGCCCTGGTCACGTCGAAGGCGCAGCCGCGCTACCCAAACGCAGCCTTCGCCACCCACGTCACCCGGCACGCCAGATCCGCCTCGCCGCTCGCCACGATATAATGGTCGCCGGCATCCACGATCCCCGTCGTAAACACGACATTGTCGAGATACATCAGATCCTTGAGTCGGTCGGTCAGCGCCGCATTCGCTTCAATCAGCGGCGCATCCGCCGTGCGCAGCACCACGCTCGGGTCGTCGCGGTCGAGCAGGCTCCAATAGGTGCGGTAGATGCCGACCACGCCCGCCGGTTCCACCCCGTGCCACAGGCTGAGCCACCCCTCCGGCGTCAGGATCGGCGGTGCGCCGCCGCCCATCCGCGCCGTCGCCATCGTCGCGGCGTGCGGGCGGATGCCGGGCTTGTCATAGGGTTTCCAGTGCAGCGCATCGGGCGAGGAGGCGAGGTTGATCGACGGCCCGGCGCGCCATTCGCTCCCCGGCGGATAGGCGAAATACAAATCGCCCAAGGGCCGCGTCTGCGCGAAATATTTGCCGCCGATCAGCCCTTCAAAGATCAGCATGTCCTTATTCTGATGATCGAGCACGATCCCCTCGAGCGTCCAGTCGAGCGCATTGTCCGAGGTGTAGAGCGTGGTCGAATGCCGCTCGGGGCTGACCGAGCAAGTCGTCATCAGATAGCGCCCCCCCACCTTGCTGATCCGCGCATCCTCGACGCCGTAGCATTGGTAGGGCGCGCGCGGCGGAACCGCCTTGTCATAATGCACCTGCTCGACCCTGGTGCCAGCGGCATTGAGCTCGACCGGCAGCAGCCACGAGATCGACGTCAGCGCCATGATCTTCCACCCGGCCGCGCGCATCATGAATTTGCGCGGATCGGCGGTATCGACATATTCGAGCGGCCACGCGTCGAGGCAATAACCGCCGTCAAACCAGCGAATGGCATGGATGTGCTGGTCCTGGATCGGGGTGCGCAGCGCCTCCGCCACGCGCACCATGAGCAGCAAATTCCCGTTCGCCAACCGCGTCATACCCGGGTTGAACGCGCCGAGCACATAGGTTTCGGCATCGACCTTCCCGGCAAGCGGCGACTTGGTCAGGTCGACATCTGCGGGGGTGAAGATCAGCGCATCGTGCGAAAAGGTCATGCGTGATTTCCTTGGGATACGGTCGCCGACGGCCCTTAACCGATGAACCGGACCGCGGGTGCCACCTTTAAACGAAAACCCGCTTCCCCGGCGAAGATAGGAGGGATGAACCGGACAGCACCGCGCTGTAAACTTGGCGCAACTCAAACTCCGTTCGGCCCCGGACTGGATCCGGGGCTGTCGAAGCCCAGCGTGCCACAAGCAGTGCCGGACGTGTTGCACGCTGCCCTTCGACAAGCTCAGGGCGAACGGGATAGGTACGCCATCTTGAGGGCACGATACCCTAAACCGCCACCCGCGCGAGCAACCGGTCGATCCCGGCAATCGCCTCGGGTTCGTTCAGCGTCGGGGTATGGCCGACATCGGCGATCGTCACCACTTCGCCAGCATCAAGCGTCTCCGCCATCCGCGCCGCGGTCGCCGCCGACAGCACATCCGATCGCGCGCCCCGCACGATCAGCGTCGGCACGCTCTTCAGCACATCGAGCGCGCGCCACATATCGGGCCCCGCCTCATTCCCCGGCACGCGGAACGGCTCGGCGATCTTCATGTCGTAATCGAGCACGATCCGCCCCGCACTGTTGAGCCGGTACAGTCGCTTCGCCATAGCCAGCCAATCTTCGAGCGCGAAGCCCGGATAGACATCGCCATTCGCCTCGGCGACCGCGCGTGCGGCATGGATCCAGGTCGGCCAGGTATTCGAGCGTCCGACATAGCTGCGGATCCGCGAAAGCCCCTGCGGCATGAGGTCGGGTCCGACATCGTTGAGCAGCACGCCCGCCAGCCGCGCATGCCCGGTCCCCGCGAGCAGCATCGACACGATCCCGCCAAGCGAGCTGCCAAAGGCAATGTAGCGATCCACGCCCAGCTCGCCGAGCAACCCTTCGACATCCTGCACATAGGTGAGCGGGACATAGGTCATCGGATCCTTGGCATAACCGCTGTCACCGCGCCCGCGCAGATCGACCGCGATCACGCGCCAGTCGGGCGACAGCCGCCGCGCGACATCATCGAATTCGCGCGCGTTGCGCGTCAGGCCGGGCAGGCAGACGATCGGCGGCTTGGCCAAATCCCCCGGATAGTCGCGATAATGGAGGCGGATCCCGTCGTTCGACCACCAATATCGATTTTCATAAGCCGACATTGATCGGTCCCTGTTTGGGCGTGGGGTTGCGTCCCGCGGGTGCGCGCCTCCATATCCACGCATGAGCACCCCCCCGCAAGCCTATCTCTCCCAGCCCTATCTCGCGGAGCGCCGCATCCTCGAGCTGGGCGATGCGCTTTACGATGCGGTCGAGGCGGCACGCTTCCCGCAGACGGTTTTGCGCTTCCGCAACGATCACGCGGCGGTGGAGGTCGGGCTCGCCACGCTCGCCGATGCCGACTGGCTGGCGCATTTCGGCCGGTTCGTGCCGCTGCCCGACACCCTCGAACAGCCGCTCGCGCTGCGCTATCACGGCCACCAGTTCCGGCAATATAATCCCGAGATCGGCGACGGGCGTGGCTTCCTGTTCGCGCAGGCGCGCGATGCGCAAGGGCGTCTGATGGACCTCGGCACCAAGGGATCGGGCACGACGCCGTGGAGTCGCTTCGGCGACGGTCGCCTGACACTCAAAGGCGGGGTCCGCGAAGTGCTCGCGACCGAAATGCTGCAGGCGCTCGGCGTCAACACCTCGCGCAGCTTCTCGTTGATCGAAACCGGCGAAGCGCTGGAACGCGGCGACGAGCCCTCGCCCACCCGCTCGGCCGTATTGGTCCGGCTGAGCCACGGCCATATCCGCATCGGCACGTTTCAGCGGCTCGCTTATCTGCGCGATGCCGAAACTATGGAGCGGCTGATCGGCTATGTCCTCCGCAACCTTTACGACGAAGACCCTAGCGAGGATGCGGCGGCGCGGCTGCTCGATCTGGTGGTCAACCGCACCGCGACACTCGCCGCCAGCTACATGGCCGCAGGGTTCGTCCACGGCGTGCTCAACACCGACAATATCAACGTGACCGGCGAGAGTTTCGATTATGGCCCGTGGCGTTTCGCGCCGACTTGGGACCCGAGCTTCACCGCCGCCTATTTCGACCATCACAGCCTCTACGCCTTCGGCCGCCAGCCCGAGGCGATCCACTGGAACGCGATGCAGCTCGCCGTCTCGCTGCGCACCGTCAGCGACGCCGAACCGCTGATCGCGGTGCTCGACAGCTTTGCCGAACGCTATCAGCGCGCAGTATCGCAGGCGATCCTGTGGCGGCTCGGCGTGGTGCCGCAGGACCCGTTCAGCGACAGGGCGCTCGTGCAGGCGGTCGAACGCGGGCTGGTGGCGAGCAAATTCGGGCTCGACCGCTTCTTCTTCGATGCGTTCGGCGGGACTGCGCCGGCGGGCGCGGCATTTGACGAAGCGCGCTCGGCTTTGGCGGCCTATGCCCCGCGCAAACCCCGCGACCACGCTTATTGGCAAGGCGAACCCTGTTCGATGCTGATCGACGAGGTCGAGGCAATCTGGGCCGCGATCGACCAAAGCGACGATTGGGCCCCGTTCGAGGCCAAGATCGCCGCGATCCGCAGGATGGGCGAAGCGCTGAGCTAGCGCCTCCCCTCCCTTCCAGGGAGGGGAGCAAAGTGTGGATTCCCCCACAAAACTAAGGCAAACACCTCCGCAATGTCCTCCGAACTCCTTTCCTACGAACCCGCAACCGGCGCGACCTTGTGGCGCGGCCAAATCGGCGATGTCGATGCCGAGGTCGCCGCCGCGCGTGCGAGCTGGGCCCCGTGGGCCGCGCAACCGCTCGCCTACCGGATCGAGGCGCTGCGCCGCTTCGCCAATGTCGTGCGCGCGCGCGCCGATGATTTTGCCGATCTGATCGCGCGCGAAACCGGCAAGCCGCTCTGGGAAGCACGCACCGAGGTCGAATCGGTCATCGCCAAGGTTGATATCTCGGTCAGCGCCTATGCCGAACGCACGCCGCAACGCCGGCTCGATACGCAAATGGGCGGGCGCATGGCGCTGCGCCACAAGCCGCACGGCGTGCTCGCGGTGCTCGGGCCATATAATTTCCCGGCGCATTTGCCCAACGGCCATATCGTCCCCGCGCTCCTCGCCGGGAATGCGGTGGTGTTCAAACCGTCGGAGAAAACGCCAGCCGTGGGCGCATTCCTGGTCGATTGCTTCCACGCCAGCGGCATGCCCAAAGGCTGCGTTCGCTTGCTGATCGGCGGCGCGGCCGAGGGCAAGGCGCTGGCCGGGCATGACGGGATCGACGGGCTGCTCTTCACCGGCTCCGCGCACACCGGCATCGCGCTCAACCGCCAGTTCGCGACGCGGCCCGAGAAGATCCTCGCGCTGGAGATGGGCGGCAACAATCCGATCGTGGTGTGGGATTCGCCCGATCTCCACGCCGCCGCCGTCCTGATCGTACAATCGGCCTTTACCAGCGCCGGCCAGCGCTGCACCGCCGCGCGCCGGCTGATCGTCGATGAAAAGCTCTACGATCCGCTGATGGCCGAAGTGATCAAATTGGTCACCCGCATCATCGTCGATGAACCGCATGCCAATCCCGCCCCGTTCATGGGCCCGGTGATCGACAATGAAAGCGCCGACCTGCTGAGCGAGAGTTTTCTCGAACTGATGATGCGCGGCGGGCGCGCGATCCGCCACCTCGAACGCCCCTTGCCCGACCGCCCGTTCCTGCGCCCGGCGCTGATCGACACGACCGACATGAACGACCGGCCCGACATCGAGCTGTTCGGCCCGATCCTGCAAGTGATCCGCAAATCGAGCTTCGAGGATGCAATCGCCGAGGCCAACAACACGCGATATGGCCTTTCGGCATCGCTGCTCAGCCAGAATCCCAAGCTCTACGACCAGTTTTGGGCCAATGCGCGCGCCGGGATCGTCAACTGGAACAAGCCGACCAACGGGGCGTCATCGGGCGCGCCGTTCGGCGGGATCGGCTGGTCGGGCAACCACCGCCCGAGCGCGTACTATGCCGCCGATTATTGCGCCTATCCCGTGGTCTCGAGCGAAGCTGACCAGGCCCGTGCGAGCATCGGGGTCGGTTTGCGGGATGAATGACCTGGACGCCAGTGTCGCAGCCTTGCGGCACGACGCCGCGATCAAAGCGATGCTCGTCCGGATTTGCGAAACCACTGCGATGGGCTTCGCTGCCGTCGTCCGCGTCACCGATTCGCGGTGGGTGGCATGCCAGGTGCTCGACCGGATCGAGTTCGGGCTCGATGCCGGCGACGAACTTGACCTCAAAACCACGATTTGCGACGAAATCCGTGGGCACGGCCGATCGGTCATCATCGATCACGTCGCGGCCGATCGCGATTGGCCCACCCACCCGACGCCGGTGCTGTACGGCTTCCAAAGCTACATCGCCTTTCCGATCGTCCGCGCCGACGGCAGTTTTTTCGGAACGCTGTGTGCGATCGATCCCCAGCCGCACAAACTCGACACGCCCGAGATCGTCGGATTGTTTCAAAGTCTTTCGCGCGAGATCGCAGCCTTGCTCGGCTGATCGCACGCAGTATATTCGCGCCAGACGCAAATGCAGCGCGGCGGAGTGTTACGAGAGGAGCGGATCATGCAAGTCGAAGGTCAATCGATCGTCGCCCAGACCGATATGCTGGCCCCCGTCCCCTTTCCCATTCCCGGCACCACCCCGCCCGACGGCGTGACCGCGACGCTGGTCAATATCGATGCCGCGCGCGGTCTTGTCACCACGATCATCCATATTGCGCCCGGCGCGCGGATCCCGGCGCATTATCACGATGACGGGCCGGAGGCGCATTACGTGCTGAGCGGGGACTTCATCAATGCCGGCGAAACGCTCGGGCCGGGCGCCTTCGTGACGCACCCCACGGGCGTCGTCCACGGGCCGCACGAATCGCGCACCGGGTGCAGCATCCTCACGCTGCAAAGCGCCTATGTCGATCCGGCGAACCCCGATTTTCATATTGTCGAGTAACGCGCTCGACAAAAGCTGACCTACCCGACCACAAAGCATCCTTGAATTGCGGAAGCGCTTGGTCCAGCCCATCTGACAGCGATGGCAACACCCCTTGATCCGACCGCGCCCATCTCCTCAAAGGTGGGGCGCGCTATCCTTGTTGGCGCCGGCCCCGGCGATCCCGGCCTCCTGACCGTGCGCGCCGTCGCCGCGCTGAAGCAGGCCGACATCGTCGTCCATGACGGCCTGATCGATCCGCGCGTGCTCGATCTTGCCCCCCCGCAGGCGCAGCGCATTTCCGTCGCCAAGCAGCGCGCGCGCCACACGCTGCCGCAGGAAGCAATCAACGCGCTGATCGTCGCGCAGGTGCAGGCAGGCCGCATCGTCGTCCGGCTCAAGGGCGGCGACCCGTTCATTTTCGGGCGCGGCGGCGAAGAGGTCGAAGCCGTGCGCGCAGCGGGTCTCCCGATCGAAGTGATCCCCGGCGTATCGGCCGCCCTCGGTTGCGCGGCCGAGGCAATGCTCCCGCTCACCCACCGCGATCATGCGAGTGCGGTCAGTTTTGTTGCCGGCCAGTGCAAGGGCCTCGCCGATCAGGACTGGTCTGGCCTCGCCGGCAAGGGCCGCACGCTCGTCATCTATATGGGCGTCGCGACTGCAAGCGACATCGCCGACAAATTAATGTGCGACGGCGTCGCACCCGAAATGCCGGTCGCGGTGCTTGAACGCGGGACGCTCGACGGGCACCGCGCGATCAAGACTTTGCTCGCCGATCTCGGGGAGATGGTAACGCGCGAAAAGGTTGCCAGTCCGGCGATCATCGTCGTCGGCGACGTCGTCCATCTGTCCGACGCCGAGGATAAATTGGGCCGTTGGGCCAGAATTGCGGAGAGTGTGGCGTGAGATTGCTGACCGGGAATGATTTGCCGAGCGGCGATGTGATCTGGTGGACCGGGCAGGCCTGGTCGCGTCACGTCGAGGAGGCGAGCGATGTCGGTGATCAGGGTGAGAGCATCGCCCGCGCCGAGGAAGGCGCGCGCCGCGTCAACGGCGCGTACGTGATCGATGCGACCGCCACCCCCGAAGGCCCCCGCCCCGCCCACATCAAAGACCGCGTCCGCGCGCTCGGCCCGACGGTCCGCCCCGATCTGACGCTCAAGCCTGCCGATCCGATGGCGGGGAGCTGGGTGATATGATGTTTCACGCGGAGACGCGGAGACGCGGAGATGTTTCGCTTGCCGCGCAGCGGGCCTCGAACATTCGGGCAGCAGGAGTGATGGTTTGCGCTGACGCGCATCCTCACCACCCGCACAACCTCTCCGCGTCTCCGCGTCTCCGCGCGAATCAAACTTCTTCTTCCCTCGTGCCTCCGCGCCTCTGCGCGAACAAACCTTCCTCTTCCTCCGCGTCTCCGCGTCTCCGCGAGAATCACAATGTATAAATATGACCAATATGACCAACAGATCGTCGACGCCCGCGTCGAGGAGTTTCGCGATCAGGTAAAGCGCCGCTTGGCGGGCCAAATCACCGAGGATCAGTTCAAGCCGCTGCGGCTGATGAACGGTCTGTACCTGCAACTCCACGCGTACATGCTGCGCGTCGCCGTCCCGTACGGCACGCTCGACAGCCGTCAGATGCGGATGCTCGCGCACATCGCCCGCAAATATGACCGCGGCTATGGCCATTTCACCACGCGGCAGAACATCCAGTATAATTGGATCAAGCTCGACCAGGCCCCCGACATCCTCGCCGAACTGGCAACGGTCGAGATGCATGCGATCCAGACCTCGGGCAATTGCATCCGCAATATCTCGTCGGATCAATATGCCGGGGCCGCCGCCGACGAAGTCGCCGATCCGCGCATCTGGGCCGAATTGCTGCGCCAGTGGAGCACCTTCCACCCCGAATTCAGCTATCTGCCGCGCAAGTTCAAGATCGCGGTAATCGCCGCGGAGGAAGACCGCGCGGCGATGCGGCTGCACGATATCGGCATCCAGCTGCTGACGCGTGACGGCGTGCTCGGCGGCAAGATTTTCGTCGGCGGCGGCATGGGCCGCACGCCGATGATCAGCCACGAGATCCGCGACTTCGTCACCGCCGCCGATTTGCTCAGCTATGTCGAGGCGTGCCTGCGCGTCTATAATCGCTACGGTCGGCGCGATAATATCTACAAGGCGCGGATCAAGATCCTGCTCCACGAAATCGGCCCCGACGAGTATCGCCGTCAGGTCGAGGAGGAATTCGTGAGCGTCAAGGCGCTCGGTCTCGATCCGCCCAAGGCCGAATTCGACCGCATCACCGCGATGTTCGCCCCGCCCGCGTTCCGGACCGACGCTGTCGCTCCGCTCGACCGCCGCGACCCGGATTTCGCGGTGTGGATCGATCAGAACACCGCCGCGCACAAACAGCCCGGCTACACGATCGTCACGGTCAGCCTGAAGCCCGCCGGTGGCATTCCGGGCGATGCCAGCGCGGAGCAGATCGACGTGCTCGCCGATTTGGCCGCGCGCTACAGCTTTGACGAGCTGCGCGTCACGCATGCGCAGAACATCGTGCTGCCGCATGTGCATCAGGCTGACCTCTACGCTCTTTGGCAGGCGCTCGACGCGGCCGGCCTCGCGCCGGCCAACCTCGATTTGATCAGCGACATCATCGCCTGCCCTGGCCTCGATTATTGCAGCCTCGCCAATGCCCGCTCGATCCCGGTCGCGCAGAAGATCGCCGAACGCTTCGCTGACCCGGAACGGCAGCGCGACCTTGGCGAATTGAAGCTCAAGATCAGCGGCTGCATCAATGCCTGCGGGCATCACCATGCCGGCCACATCGGTATCCTCGGCGTCGACAAGAAGGGCACCGAGAATTACCAGCTCTCGCTCGGCGGATCGGGCGCGGAGGATGTGAGTCTGGCCAAGATCACCGGCCCCGGCTTTGACGAGGACGGCATTGTCGATGCGGTCGAGACGGTGACCAACGTCTATCTCGAGCGTCGCGAGGATGGCGAACGCTTCCTCGACACCTATCGCCGCGTCGGCATGGAACCGTTCAAGGAGGCGCTTTATGGGTGACGTGCAGCACGACGAACCCGCGGTCACGCTCGACGCGTTCCTCGATACCCAGACCAACGCCACCGCCGTCCGCCTCGAAGCGGGCGACGACGCGCGCGCGCTGCTGCCCTATCTCGATCGCATCGCCTTGGTCGAAGTAAGCTTCCCCAGTTTCCGCGACGGGCGCGGCTATTCCGCCGCGCGCATCCTGCGCGAAGCCGGCTATGGTGGTGAACTCCGCGCGCAGGGCGACGTGCTGGTCGATCAGATGCCGTTGATGAAACGCTGTGGCTTCGACAGTTTCGCCCCCGAAAGCGAAATCGATCCGGCCACGCTCGAGGCCTCGCTCACGCGGTACGACAATGTCTATCAAAAGGCCGCCGACGGGGGCGTGCCGATTTGGAAGTTGCGGCATGGCTAATGCAGCACGCAAGCTCGACCTGATCGACGTCGCCCCCTTCTCGCCCGCCGATGCGGCGGCGATGGAGGCACGCTATGCCGGTGTCGGCACACGCGACATGCTCGGCGATCTGCTGACCGGCGAGCTCAAGGGTCGGGTGGCGGCGGTGTCGTCGTTCGGCGCGGAAAGTGCGGTACTGCTGCACCTGATCGCGCAGATCGATCGCGACATTCCCGTGATCTTCCTCAACACGCAGAAGATTTTCGGCGAGACGCTGCAATATCGTGACGCGCTTTCGGAAACGCTCGGCTTTACCGATTTGCGCGTGTTCCGCCCCGATCCGCGCTTGCTCGCGGCGAAGGATGCGACCGGCCTGCGCTGGAATTATGACCCCGACGGCTGTTGCGACTTGCGCAAGGTCGAGCCGCTGCGCCGTGCGCTCGCGCCGTTCGATGCATGGCTGTCGGGCCGCAAGGGCTTCCAGGCCGGGACGCGCGACGCGTTGCCTCGCTTCGAAGAGGATGAGGGTCGGCTCAAGCTCAACCCGCTGGCGGATTGGGACAAGCCCGCGCTCGATGCCTATTTCGCCGAACATCAATTGCCACGCCATCCGCTTGAGGCGGAGGGCTATGCGTCGATCGGCTGCGCGCCGTGCACCTCGAAAGTGCTCCCCGGCGAAGACCCCCGCGCCGGACGCTGGCGCGGGTGGGAAAAGGTCGAATGCGGCATTCACGTGCCAGAGAAACCGGGGGAAGAGCCGGTTTTTTAGCGCTTCCCTTCCCCGCACGCTTCCCCGGCCTCCGCCGGGGAAGCGTCATCGGGGTAACGTCAACCGCTCACGCCGCCAGCGCCGCACGCGGCAACACCGCGGCCGCATAGTCGCTCTCGGCCAGCGCGATCAGCTTGCGATCGTCATGGTTCCACGGATGGAAGCCGGGTAGAAAAAACGAAATCCACGCGCCGAGAATCTTCCGCGCCATGCCGGGCCGCCCGAGCGCGTACCACAGGATGCCGAAATGCGCCTTCGCACCGGTGATGCCATCCTGCCGGAGCAGTTCGAGCATCCCCTTATAGCGACCAGCGAAGAATTTGATCGTCGTGCCGACCATCACCAGCGCCTTGATCTTCCACCGATTCCAGCGCGTCCAATCGCGCGTCGCGTGCAGCCACGTGTCGTACGCGACGCCCTTATGTTCGATTTCCTCAGCGGCATGCCAACGCCACAGTGCCGCTGCCTGCTCGTCCCCGCCCGCCAGATGGCGCGGGTTGGCGATCAGCTGATGCGCGATGATCGCGGTGAAATGTTCGAGCGCCATCGTCGCGGCCAGGCTCGCGATCGGCGGGCGTCCCTTGGTCAGCGCAAGCGCTTCGTCGATATGCTGCTCGAGCCGCGACACGTCATAGCCCTGATCGGTGACGTGGCGGTTGAACGCAACGTGTTCGCGCGTGTGGATCACTTCCTGCTTGATGAACGCCTGAATCTCGCCGTGCAGCCGCGGCGCCGTGCCCTCGCGAAACGTGCGCACGCTATCGACAAAGAAGCCCTCGCCCTTGGGAAAGGTCACCGACAATGCATTATAGAACGCGGTCGCGAACGGATCGTTGTTGAGCCAGCAACGGCGCATCTTCGTGCCGCGCCCGAAGCGCAAGTCACGCGGGACGATCGTCAAATCGGCGGGAGTGGTTGCTTTCGCCATGAAAACCTCCGAACAGCAAGAAACACAGGTTAGAATTATGCGTTACTTACATCAATGTCAATAGTCCGCAAACGGCTCAGCCCGGAAGAATCCCGCGATGCCGCGATCGAAGCGGCACGGGCCTTGCTGGTCGAGCTCGGCCCACAGGCCGTTACGCTCAAGGCCGTCGCGGCGCGGATCGGGCGGACGCATGCCAATTTGCTCCACCATTTCGGCTCGGCAGCGGATCTGCAAAAGGCGCTGATCACGCACCTCGCCGACACGATTACCGAAGAGATCGGCGCCGCAGCAAAGCGCGCACGCCTCGGCGACGCCGATCCGCGCGAAGTGGTTGATCTGACCTTCGATGCCTTCGTCAATGGTGCCGGCGCGATGGCGGCGTGGATGATCCTGTCGGGTAATCATGACGCGCTCGATCCCGTGCTCAGCGCGATCCACCGGCTGGTCGATGATCTTGCCGAGGATGCGGAAGCGGGCAAGCACATCCACGAAGACACGTTGCAACTGGTGCTGATGGCGATGGGCGACGCCTTGCTCGGCGGCGCGATGGCCAAGGGGCTGGGCTTGCCGCCGGAAGCCGCGCGGACGATTGCGACTCGGGCGCTGATGGCGTCGCGGGCGATCCTGCCGGCGTGAGGAAAAGCGCCGTGGCAAAGCCACGTCGTCGGTCCTTGCTGCAGCAAGGCCGGCCGGGCGCGATGCCGGTGTGGCTTTAGCTGCGCTAAAGCGCTAGGCATCGCGCCATGCATTTCCTCGACCAAGCAAAGATCTTCGTCCGATCGGGCGCAGGCGGCCCCGGTGCCGTCAGCTTTCGGCGCGAAAAGTTCATCGAATATGGCGGCCCCGACGGTGGCAATGGCGGCAAGGGTGGCGACATCATCTTCGAAGCCGTGCCCGGCCTCAACACGCTGATCGACTTTCGCTACACCCAGCATTTCCGCGCGCCGCGCGGCCATGGCGGGTCGGGCTCGAACCGCACTGGCGCGGGCGGCGACGATCTGCTGATCCGCGTGCCGATCGGTACGCAAGTGCTGAGCGAGGACAAGGAAGAAGTCCTCGCCGATTTCACCGTTCCGGGTGAGCGCGTCGTGTTCCTGCGCGGCGGCGATGGCGGGCGCGGCAACGCGACCTACAAAACCTCGACCAATCGCGCGCCGCGCCAACACGGTACCGGCTGGCCGTATCAGGAAATGTGGGTGTGGCTCCGCTTGAAGCTGCTCGCCGATGCCGGGCTGGTCGGCTTACCCAATGCCGGCAAATCGACCTTCATCAACGCCGTGACCAATGCGCAGGCCAAGGTCGGCGCTTATCCCTTCACCACCGTGCGCCCGCAATTGGGCGTCGTCAGCCGCCACAATCGCGAATTCGTCGTGGCCGATATTCCGGGCCTGATCGAAGGTGCCGCCGATGGCGCGGGGATCGGCGATCGCTTCCTCGGCCATATCGAACGCTGCAAGGTGCTGCTCCACCTGGTCGATGCGACCGAGGAGGATCCTGTGGGTAACTACCGGATCGTGCGTGGAGAACTCGATGCCTATGGCGGCGGGCTTGTGGATAAGCCGCAAGTGATCGGCCTCAACAAGATCGACGCGCTCGATCCTGCCGACGTGAAGAAGCTCGTCACCAAGCTCAAGCGCGCGAGCAAGTCCGAGGTCATGCCGCTCTCGGGCGCTGGCGGCACGGGAATCGAGGCGGTGCTCGACCGGCTGATCGAAGCGATCGGCCCGGCCGAGGGCGCCCCCGCACGCGACGACGATACGCCACCGGGGGAATGGTCGCCGGTTTGAAGCGCCAGCCCGATATGGTATAAAACCGCCATGGCGACTCAGATTGTCTATCCCCTGCTGACCGCCGAGGAATTCCTCGAAATCGATTTCGGCGATCGCAAGGCCGAACTCGACAACGGCGTGATTCGCATGATGGCGGGCGGAACGGCGCGGCATGCCGAGGTGCAGATCAACATTGTGTCGTGGCTGCGGCAACATCTTCGGGGTAGCGGATGCCGACCCTATGGCTCGGACATGGCGACACGGACGCATGATCTTTCGATCCGCTATCCCGATGTATCGGTGTTCTGCGGCCAGGACCGGGACGAACAGGCCACCTCATTCAGCGACCCAAAAGTTCTCATCGAAATCCTGTCCGCCGGAACTGCGCGTACCGACCTGCGGATCAAATTCGACGAATATAAAGCGATCGACAGCGTCGATACGATCGTGTTCGTGGACATCGCGATTGAGCGTCTGCGCATCGTGCAACGCACCGCCGCGCACGGGTGGAGCGATGTGTCGCATGACGACGCGGTTGATTCGCCCCTGCCCGCGCTAAACCTCACCATCCCCCACGCCGAGATTTTCGCGCGCGACTAACGGTCATTGGCGCAAGCCCCGTCACACGCTAACGCGGGGCGTAATGTCCGTCTTCGCCCCCGCCGCCTGCGCGCGCCTGATCGTCAAGGTCGGCTCGTCGCTGCTCGTCGCCGCCGATGGCACCGTGCGGCGCGCGTGGTTGAGCAGCCTAGTTGCCGACATCGCGACACGCGTCCGCGCCGGCCAGGAGATCGCCGTGGTCTCCTCGGGCGCAATCGCGCTTGGCGCACGTCGCCTGAAGCTCCCCAAGGGCGGGCGCGCCAGCCTTGAGGATGCACAAGCCGCCGCCGCCACCGGGCAAATCGCGCTGTCGCAAATCTGGGCCGAATTGCTTGAGGCCGAGGGCCTGACCGCGGCGCAGATGCTGGTGACGCTCGACGATCTCGAGGACCGCCGCCGCTATCTCAACGCCTCGGCGACGCTCGGGCGGCTGCTGTCGCTCGGCGTGGTGCCGGTGATCAACGAGAATGACAGCGTTGCGACCGAAGAGATTCGCTTCGGCGACAATGACCGGCTCGCCGCGCGCATCGCGCAAGCGGCGGGCGCGCACGGCGTGATCCTGCTGTCCGATGTCGCTGGCCTGTACGACGCCAACCCCAATACCAACACGGGCGCGACTCTGATCGACCGCGTCGAGCGGATCGATGCCGCGATCGAGGCAATGGCCGATGGCGGATCGGCGTCGGGCATGGGATCGGGCGGGATGGTGTCGAAAATCGCCGCCGCGCGGATCGCGACTGCGGCTGGCGCGCATCTGGCGATCGTATCGGGGCATGTCGAACATCCGCTTGCCGCCTATGATGCGAGCGGGTGTGGCACGGTCTTTGTCGCCGAACGTACCGCCCCCGCGCGCAAGGCGTGGCTGGCGGGCGGGCTGACTGCGAAGGGCGAGATCGTCATCGATGCAGGTGCCGCCACGGCCTTGTCGAGCGGCAAGAGCTTGCTCGCAGCGGGCGCGACGCGCGTGGCGGGTACCTTCGTGCGCGGCGATCTGGTCGCGATCATCGGGCCGGACGGGCGGACGCTCGCCCGGGGCCTCAGCGAATATGACGCCGCCGAAGCCGCCGCCTTGACCGGCAAGCGTAGCGACGCGCAAGCCGAAATCCTCGGCTATGCGCCGCGGTCCGCGCTCGTTCACCGCAACCACATGGCGCTGGTGTGATGGCAGCATTCTCTGAATTTCCCTCTCCCTATGGGAGAGGGAGGGAGCCGCAAAGCGGCGGAAGGGTGAGGGTGACGCCCGCCTCACCCTCACCCCTCGCCGCCTTCGCGGCTCGACCCTCTCCCAAAGGGAGAGGGTAAGTGACCATCCTCGCCATCACCGGCGGCACCGGCTTTGTGGGATCGCGCACGATCGACCTCGCGCTCGCCGCAGGCCACACCGTCCGCGCGCTCACCCGCCGCCCACAGCCGGAGCGCGACGGCGTCAGCTGGATCGAAGGCGCACTCGACACGCCCGAACCGCTCGACCGGCTGGTCAAGGGTGCCGACGCCGTCCTGCACATTGCGGGCGTGGTCAACGCGCCCGATCGCGCCGGCTTTGCCGCCGGAAACATTGCAGGCACGCAATCGGTGCTCGATGCGACACAGCGCGCGGGCGTGCGCCGCTTCGTCCACGTCTCCTCGCTCGCCGCGCGCGAGCCGCACCTTTCGATCTATGGCTGGTCGAAGATCGAATCCGAAACGGTGGTCGCCGCCTCCGGGCTCGACTGGACGATCGTCCGCCCGCCCGGAATCTACGGCCCCGGCGACATGGAGATGCGCGACCTGTTCCGCATGGCGAAATCGGGCATTGCCGCGCTGCCCCCCGGCGGCCGGGTATCGGTGATCCATGTCGATGACATCGCAAGCTTATTGCTGACGCTCGCCACCGCCGACATGCCCGCGTCGATCCTCGAGCCCGATGACGGACGACCTGGCGGATGGAGCCACGCCGAGCTGATCCGCGCGATTGGCGTCGCGGTCGGGCGCAACGTGCTACCGATCGCCTTGCCCAAGGCACTGCTGACGCTGATCGCGCACGCCGACAAAACGTTTCGCGGCACGGGCGCGAAGCTCACACCAGACCGCGTCGGCTATCTCTGCCACCCCGATTGGACGATCGATCCCGCCAAGCGCCCGCCGTCGCAGCTCTGGCAGCCCGCCATCGCCACGCCGCAGGGCCTCGCAACAACCGCCGCATGGTATCGTGCAAACGGCTTGTTATAGGCTTGCTATAAAGCCGCCGCATTTGTCCGGCAAAGCGTCACGACCCTTTAAGGACCGAGCATGACCGACCGCCAACACATTTACGACACCGTCACCGCCCAGATCGAGCCGTTCAACAAGAAAGGCGTGCCGCTGAGCGATGCCACGACCTTCCAGGGCGACCTCGAATGGGACAGCCTGACCGTGATGGATTTCGTCGCCGCGATCGAGGACGAATTCGAAATCATCATCACGATGAACATGCAGGCCGAAATCGAAACCGTCGGCCAATTGGTCGATGCGGTCGAAAAGTTGAAGGGTTGATCCGATGAGTGATGCTGGCCTCGCCCCCGAAAAGCTTGTCTTCGATCCACCCATGGTCGCCCCCGAACGCGACCTCATGTCGAAATTCGACCCAATCATCGCCGAGCGTCAGGCGCTGATCGACACCGGCGTCACCGATCCGTTCGCGATCGTGATGGAACACGTGAAATCGCCGACCGAGGCGGTGATTGCGGGGCGCGACACAATCCTGCTCGGCACCTACAATTACATGGGCATGACCTTCGACCCCGACGTGATCCAGGCGGGCAAGGACGCGCTCGACCAGTACGGATCGGGCACCAATGGCAGCCGTATGCTCAACGGCACCTTCCGTGATCATATCGAGGTCGAGGATGCACTTCGCGATTTCTACAACGTGTCGGGCGCGATCGTCTTTTCGACCGGCTATATGGCCAATCTCGGGATGATTTCGACGCTTGCCGGCAAGGGCGAATATGTCATCCTCGACGCCGACAGCCATGCCTCAATCTATGACGGATGCCAGCAGGGCAATGCCGAGATCGTCCGCTTTCGCCATAATTCGGTCGAGGATCTCGACAAGCGCCTCGGTCGCCTGCCCAAGGAGCCGGGCAAATTGGTCGTGCTCGAGGGCGTCTATTCGATGCTCGGCGATATCGCGCCGCTCAAGGAAATGGTCGCCGTCGCCAAGAAGCATAATGCGATGGTGCTGAGCGACGAAGCCCATTCGATGGGCTTTTACGGCCCCAATGGCCGCGGCGTGTATGAGGAGCAGGGCTGTGAGGCCGATGTCGACTTCATCATCGGCACCTTCTCCAAATCGGTCGGCACGGTCGGCGGCTTCTGCGTGTCGAACCATCCGAAGTTCGAGGCGATCCGGCTGGTATGCCGTCCCTATATCTTCACCGCATCACTGCCGCCCTCGGTCGTCGCGACTGCGGCCACGTCGATCCGCAAGCTGAAGCATGCGCACGCCAAGCGCCGCCAGCTGTGGGAAAATGCCCGATCGCTCCACGGCGGGCTCAAGGCGCTCGGCTTCAAGCTCGGCACCGAAAAGCCCGACAGCGCGATCATCGCGATCATCCTCGACGATCAAGCGCAGGCGGTGGCGATGTGGCAATTGCTGCTGGATGGCGGTCTCTATGTGAACATGGCGCGCCCGCCCGCCACACCCGCGGGCACCTATCTGCTGCGCTGTTCGCTGTGCGCCGAACATACGCCCGCACAAATCGCGCGTGTGCTGCAGATGTTCGAAGCCGCGGGACAGGCAACCGGTGCGATTGGCTGACGCGAGCGCCGCGACTCTATCCACGAGTCGCGGCGTGCGGTAAGGTGCTGACATGAGCGGATCTCAGCCCGATGCGACCGGCACGGATCGAGCCGGCACGGCCTGGCATACGGTAGCGCTGCTCGGCATGGCCGCGCTCGGCGTAGCGGTGCTCGTCGCGCTCAATCTGACGCTGGGCGAGGCGAACCGCCAGCGCGACAATGCGCTGAAACTGCAAACGCACAGTTACGAAGTGATGATCCTCTCGGCCACTTTGTCGGGCACGATCGCGCATGCCGAGGCGTCGCTCGGGCGCCATGTGATCAGCGCCGACAAGGAATTGGGTCAGGCCTATTCGGCCGACTGGACGCTGGCGAACCAGCAACTCGCGCGGCTCGACCTGATCACGCGCGACAGTGCCGAACAGCAGGCGTTGACCACCGAATTGCAGCGCGCGATGGCGACGCGCGGCGACGAACTCAGCAATGTGGCGCTCAACACGCTGTACAAACGCAACGATCAGGCGCTGGCGCTGTACTACAAAGCGCGCGCGGCCCCCGCCCGCGCCGAAATCGACCGCGTGCTCGATCAGATCGGCGCGCAGGAGCGCACGGTTCTGGCAAAGCGCACCGGCGTCGCGATGAAGTCCGTCGCGCGCTCGACCGGGGTGGCCAGTACGCTCTCGGTGTTCGGCATGCTGCTCGCGGCGGGCGCGGTTGCGCTTGGGTGGCTGACCGTGACGGCGCTCGGGCAACGCGCCGTGGCCCGCACCGAGGCCGCGACCGAGCGTGATCGCGCGACCGAATTGGAAGCGGCGGTCGAACGCGCCTCCGCCGTTTTGCTGGCGCAGGAAAGCA
The DNA here is from genome assembly GCF_040398505.1 of Sphingomonas sp. Classification (GTDB taxonomy): domain Bacteria; phylum Pseudomonadota; class Alphaproteobacteria; order Sphingomonadales; family Sphingomonadaceae; genus Sphingomonas. The sequence goes on from NZ_JBBATX010000001.1 coordinate 54,973, forward strand.
AGCTGCGGCAGGTCCAGAAGATGGAGGCGGTCGGGCAATTGACCGGCGGCATCGCGCATGATTTCAACAATATGCTGGCGGTCGTGCTCGGCGGACTCGAACTGGCCAAACGCCAGGTGGAGACCGATCCGGTCGCGGCGCAGCGCCATATCGACAACGCGACCGAAGGGGCCAATCGTGCCGCGGCTTTAACCCGGCAGCTCCTCGCTTTCTCGCGCGAGGAGGCGCTGCGCTCGGAACCGATCGAGCCGGTCGCGCTGGTGCTCGGCATGTCCGATCTGCTCGATCGCACGCTCGGCGACACGATCGAGGTCGATGTCCATGCCCCCGAAAGCGGCAGTTGGCTGGTCCGCTCCGACCGGCATCAGCTTGAAAATGCCGTGCTCAATCTCGCCGTCAATGCGCGCGATGCGATGGACGGACGCGGCAAGCTGACGATCACGACGGCCGGGGTGACGCTGGCGGAGGGGGCGGTCGGGACGTGCCGGGCGGGGGACTATGTCGCGCTGTCGGTCGCCGATACCGGCTGCGGCATGGCACCCGATCTGCTCGAGCGCGTGTTCGAACCGTTCTTCACCACCAAGCCGGCGGGCAAGGGCACTGGCCTTGGCCTCAGCCAGGTGTTCGCCTTCGTCCGGCAAGCCGATGGTGAGGTCGGGCTGGAATCAATCGTCGGCGTAGGCACGACGGTGACGCTGTATCTTCCGCGCTACGGCGCCGACGCGCGCGCAACGGATAAAACCACGCCCGCCGCACCCGCTCCATTCGAACATCGAGCGCTCGATATTCTAGTAGTGGAGGACGATCCGCGCGTCCTCGCCGCCACAATCGGCGCGCTCGAAGAGCTCGGTCACCGCCCCGTCGCGTGTAACGATCCGCTCGCCGCGCCGGCGACGCTGGACCGCCTCGACCGGGTCGATTTGATCGTCAGCGACGTGTTGATGCCGGGTCAGACCGGCCCGGAAATGATCGCCGGCTTGTTGCAGGAACGCCCTGATATTGCTGTTCTTTTCGTGACGGGCTATGCTGGCGAAGCGGGCGGCGCGGCCGAGTTTGGCGGGCACCACGTGTTGCGCAAACCCTTTACGCTCGCCGCGCTTGAGCGCGCGGTCGCGGCGGCGGCGGCCGATGCCGCGGGTCCACCCGATAACAGGATCAACAGCATCGCGGCGGAATGATTTGGTAGCTGACGAAGCCGCATCACGCCGATATAGCGACGATACGGCCACCGCCGTCTAACGCCCCTCCCCTCCGGCCGGACGCCCCCTCCCCCGCATCATGAAATCCATCGACCGCTACATGGCCCGGCTGATCGCAGTGCCGCTGGTTTCGACCCTCGTCATCTTCGCGATGCTGCTGGTGCTCGATCGCATGCTGCGCTTGTTCGATTTCGTCGCGACCGAAGGCGGCCCGGTCAGCGTGGTGTGGCGGATGCTGGCCAATTTGCTGCCCGAATATTTTGGTCTGGGCATTCCGGTCGGCCTGTTGCTCGGCACGTTGCTCGCCTTCCGTAAACTGGCGACGTCGTCGGAGCTCGACGTGATGCGCGCCGTGGGCATGAGCTACACGCGGATGTTGTACGTGCCGTATCTGTTCGCGCTCACGCTCGGCGCGGTCAATCTGGCGATCGTCGGCTTCGTTCAGCCCGAGGCGCGCTTCAATTACGAAAAGCTGCGCTTCGAATTGCGCACCGGGGCGCTCGGCGCGTCGATCAAGGTCGGCGAGTTCACGCATTTCGGCAAGGACATGACGCTCAGGATCGAGCAGAGCCATGACTCGGGGCGTCGTCTGTCGGGTATTTTCCTGCGCCGCGACGACGGCAAGGGCGGCTCGATCGCCGTCACCGCCGCAAGCGGGCAATTCTTCGCGACCGAGAATCTCGACGAAATCATTTTCCGCCTGACCGACGGCACGCTGATCCGCACCGAGGCGAATGTGGCGACGCCACGCGTGTTGCGCTTCAGCATCAACGATTTGCCGATTCCCTTGCCCAAGACAGAAAACTTCCGGATGCGCGGGGCCGAAAATCTTGAGCGCACGCTGCCCGAACTCGTCCGGATCGGCGGCGATCGCGGCGCGAGCAAAGAAGCCCGCGCCACCAGTCAGGCCGCCTTCAACTTCCGCACCGCCGAAGTTCTGTCGATCCTGCTATTGCCGCTGCTCGCGCTGGCGCTGGGCGTACCGCCCAAACGCTCGACCTCGGCGCTTGGCGTGTTCCTCGCGATTGTGATGATCGTCGCCTATCACAAGGTGAACGAATATGCGCAGGCAGTCGGCGGACTCGGCAAAATCGATCCGTTTTTGGCGATCTGGATTCCGTTCGCGGTATTCGCCGGGCTGACGCTATGGATGTATTACACCATCGCCTATGTTCCAGGCGGGCAGCCGATCGGCGCGCTTGAACGCGTCTTTTCCAAGCTGAGCCAGGCGATCGTAAAGTTGCTGCCGTGGCGGCGTGACAAGGGCGCGGTCGCATGATCTCGTTCCAGCTTTTCCCGTCGCGCACCGTGTCGCTTTACATGGGCAAGATGTTCCTGCTGCGCACCTTCGCGGTGCTGGCGATGCTGGTGCTGATCCTGCAGGCGCTCGATCTGCTGAGTGAATCGGGCCACATCCTGGCGCATCCCGGAAATGGCCAAGCCGAAGTCCTGCGCTATATGTCCCTGCGCATTCCCGCGATCGTCGCGCAATTTCTGCCGTTTTCGGTGCTTTTAGGCACGATCATCACGCTCTCGACGCTTAACGGGAATAGCGAAGTGGTCGCGCTCAAAGCGTCTGGCTTGTCGGCGCATCAAGTGCTGGCACCGCTGCTGATTGCGGCGCTTGGCGTCGCGATCATTTCCTTCACCTTCAACGAACGCTTCGTCACCCGCGCGAGCGCCACGCTCGACCAGTGGCAGAAGCTCGAATATGGCCCGGTCCCGGTCGATCGCGGCGACCGCAGCAACGTATGGGTCCGCAACGGCGACGATCTGTTACAAGTCGATCACATCAGCGGGCGCGGCGATACCACGAAGCTGACCGGCATCACCTTGTTCGATCGAACCGGCGGCAATCTGGTCGCAATCGTCTCAGCCAAAAACGGCGTGCGGCAGGGTGACGGCTGGAAAGTCGGCCCGGCGACGCGCTTCGATGTCGCCAGCGGCAAGCTGACACAGGTTGGTGAGACCGTGATTGCGTCCGGCGTGCGGCCTGATCAGTTCACCTTGGCAACCGTGAACGCAAACGGCCTGTCGTTCAGGGCCTTATGGTCGGCCATTGCCGATCTGAAGGCCGGGGGTCGCCCGACCAAGGCGCTGGAAGGGGCGATGTGGCATAAATTGTCAGGGCCGCTCTCATCGATCCTGATGCCGCTGCTCGGTGCTGTCTCCGCCTTCGGGCTGGCGCGATCGGGCAAGCTGTTCGTGCGCGCGGTGATCGGGATGATGCTCGGATTTCTCTACTTCGTCGCCGACAATTTCGCGCTGGCGATGGGCAATTTGGGCGCTTATCCGCCCTTCCTCGCGGCATGGGCGCCGTTCCTGCTGTTCTTCATGATCGGCGAGGCGGTGCTGATAAGGACTGAGGAATAGTGATCGACGCATCGTCGGTCCCGACGATCGTCTGGCTCCTCGCCGGTTTGGTGAGCCTTGGCGGATCGGTCTATGCGCTGCATGTCCGCAACTATCGGACGGCGCTGCTCGCCTTCATTTTGGCCGCGCTGGTGCTGACTATTACGCTGATTCGGTTGCAAGAACCGGCGCGGGGCCAGCCGGTGCGAATTAACCTCGTCCCGAAGTCGACCCCATCGTCGAGCGCACCAGCCGTGCAACCAGTCCCGGCAACCCCGGATAACTAGCCGTGTGATACGGCGACTCCGTCCCAAGTGCCTTGGACAGCCGCCGATGCGCCTCCGCCAGCGAATGGTACGGCAAGCCCGGCAGCAAATGATGCAGCGCATGATAGCGCAAGCCAACAGGTGCCCACAGCGCCGGCAGCAAAGCCGGCGGCGGCACGTTGACGGTGTCGAGATATTGCGCGGTGACGGTCATCGTCTCGCCTTCGTGATTGTCCCACAAATGCGCGACGAGCGTGCGGATCTGATTGAGGACGTACACGCCTGAGGTGATCGCTAGCGCGATCGCGACCATCCGCAGCGGGAAAATGCCGGTCGCGATCAGCACGATCAGCGTGACCGCCCAGACGCTGCACGCGCCCTCCAGCATCCACCACAACCGCGCCGCTTCGCCTTCGGCCGCGCGGCGGCGGAAGGCGGGGTTGATCGACAACGACGAATAGCGTTCGACCAGTACGCGGTGCATCCCCGGCACGACCAGCGACAGCGGCGTCAGCAAGCCATAGCGCACGATCAGCGCAATCGGCGCGAGGATCGAGGTCAGGATGAACAACGGCAACGTCCACGGCTTCATCGACGCCAGCGGCAGATATTCGGGATCCTCGACTGTGCCGTAACGCGTGCGCGCGTGATGCAGGTTGTGGACGCCTTCATACATGAAGCTCGGCACGAGCAACGGGATGCCGGCGATCAGATTCCATCCCAGACGAAAACCCGGCAGCGACGCATGCCGGATATGCGTGACTTCGTGGATGAAGCTGCCTGCGCGATACAGCGCCAGCACCGCGACCACGCTCGCCGCGACCGCCCAGCCGACCGAGCCAAGCGTCATTGCCAGCGCCAGCGCGGCATAGCCGATCCCGGCCGACAGCAGCAGGTCGCTCCAGTAAATCGCGGCGCGGGGCGGGTTGAGGTCGCGCGTCAGCTCGGCCGCCGCGCGCAGCATCGCCTTGTCGTCGGCAATGCTCGACAAGCGGCCGCGCGGGGCGTCCCCGGCAGAGGCGGCATCGCGCCGCTCGAACGTCAACAAAGTGTCCATGGAAGGGGCCATTGCAAGAAGATAGTGGCTAGATGGTGGCAGCAAAAGGCGGATGTTCCGCCCCACCCCTCCGCGTTTCCCGCGCTTGACAGCGGCGCGCGCACGCGGGACGTGTCGCGCACTTTTCTGGAGGGACCGCACCTGTGGCCATTGCTTCGCTTTCCATTCGCCCCATCAGCAGCAAGGCCGATCGCAAGCGCTTCGTCGATCTCCCCTTCCGCCTCTACCAGGACGATCCGAACTGGGTCCCGCCACTCAAGGGCGAGGCGCTCGGCCTGATCACGCCAGAGAAGAATGGCTGGTTCAGCCACGCCAAGGCGCAATTGTTCCTCGCCGAACGCGGCGGCACGGTCGTCGGGCGAATCTCCGCGCATTTCGATACGCTGGCGCTGACCATGGACCCGTCCAAGGGTTTCGGCCCCGGCTGCGGGCAATTCGGCCTGTTCGATGCCGAGGACGCCAATACGGCAAAAGCGTTGATCAACGCCGCCGAGGGCTGGCTGCGCGGCCAGGGCATGAACCGCGTGCTCGGCCCGATCAGCATGTCGATCTGGGAGGAGCCCGGGCTGCTGGTCGAAGGGTTTGATCATCCGCCCACGATCATGATGGGCCATGCCAAGCCCGAATATCGCGGCTGGATCGAGGCCGCTGGCTATCACAAGGTCAAGGAATTGGTGACCTATGAGCTCGACATCACCAAGGATTTCGTGCCGCTGCTGCAGCGGATCATCGCATCGGGCGACAAAAATCCGCGCATCCATATCCGGCATGTCGACAAGAGCAAGTTCGAGGAGGAAGCCGCGACGATCCTCGCCATCCTCAACGATGCCTGGTCGGACAATTGGGGTTTCGTGCCACTGACTCCGCCCGAGATCGCCGATGTCGGCGTGAAGTTAAAGCCGATCGTGTTCAACGACCTGATCCGTATCGCCGAACTCGACGGCAAGCCGGTCGCGTTCATGATCACGTTGCCCGATCTCAACGAAGCGATCGCACCGCTTAAGGGCAATCTCTTTCCGTTCGGCTGGGCAAAACTGCTGCTGTTTCTGCGCAAGCCGCGCGTGAAGACGATGCGCGTCCCGTTGATGGGCGTGTTGAAGGAATTGCAATCGTCGCGTTTGGCGAGCCAGCTGGCCTTCATGCTGATCCAGCAAATCAAGGACGCGTCGGTGGCCCATTACGGCGCGACGCGCGGCGAAATCGGCTGGATCCTCGACGATAATCAGGGGATGAATTCGATCGCCGAGGCGATCAACTGCGACATCAACAAGCGCTACTGGATTTTTGAAAAGGCGCTGTGACCGGGTGGCGGTGCCGCGGGGTGAGCGCGGCACCGCGCCGGCTTAGTTCTTGGCGAGCGGATCGAAGCCTTCTTCGAGCCATGCCTCACGCGTTTTGCAAGTCTTGCGCGCGATCCGCGACCCCGTCCTTTCATCGAGGACGCAATATTTTTTCGCCGGAGTTGCGACGCGCGCGCCGTCCGCAGCGGCCTGCGGTGCTTCGGTGGTCGGCGTCGCGGTCGGGCGTGTATCGCGCGCGACGACGGGCGAGGCGGCGACACTCAACAGTGCCGCCGTGGTGATCAGGAACAGCTTGGTCATGATATCCTCCGCTAAAAAACCTGCGGGTATATCGACCCGCCACTGTGTTAGTGCATTAGTCATGCCAGACACAAGAAGGACAGTTTTTCAGAGAGATAGCGAAATTTTTGAACGAGCGCTGAATGGTGAAACCCACCAAACTTCGGCCTTTCACACCATTTTGCGGCAGGCGGTTAAGGCTCAGAAGCGCCGCGAAACGCCGAAATAGAGTTCGACATCCGGGGCAGCGCGATTGAGCCCCGCAACGGCGCCCAGATCGACTTGCAGATCGTCTTTCGCCGCCCAGGCGAGCGATGCCGAGGCAAGATCTTGCGTGGTCTTGCCGCCCGGATCCTCATCGCGCAGCACCGCGCCTTCGATCGTCGCGGTCAGCGCCTTGGACAGCCTGACGCCGAGCCCGATCACTTCGGAATAGGCCAGGTGCCGTCCGCCGCCTGCGCTATCGACCGCCGCATCGATTTCACTCGTGGTCGCCAAATTGAGCGTTTCGCTGAGATCGTAGGTCACCGGCACCACGACACCCGCTCCCCAATTTCCCGCGCCGACCGGCGCGCGGCCGACGGGCACGCTGACAAACGGCTGAAGCGCAATCGAAAGACCGCTGCCGTCCGGGTGGAGCAGGTTCGCTTTCATCCCGAGCGTCACGTCGCCGACTCGTCCCGCCATATCGACCGCCTGTGTCGTCTTGTCGCGCATGCGGACATGGCCATACGGCGTCCAGCCGAGCTGCGCCTCGATACTGTCGGTCAGCCCGACGCGGACGATCGTGTCGCCGACCAACACCGTATCGGTGCGCTGATCGGGCTGATCGTCGAGCGTCCAGTCGGCGAGCGCCATTTCGACCGAAACATGCTTTGGCGCGATCGTGCAGGGTGTGGTGCCGAGCCCCGGCCGCGTCGGACAATAGTCGCGATCTTCGGCCAAGGCCGGACTTGCCACGAACACCAGCACGCTTGCCGCGAGCCACCGCGTCACCGCAGCGTTACCCAGGTCGGCGCGTGGTCGCTCGCTTTCTCGCGCGCGCGATACTCCTTGTCGACGCCGGCATCGACCAGCCGGTCCGCCGCGATCGGCGAAAGCAACAAATGGTCGATCCGGAACCCGGCGTCACGCTGCCACGCGCCCGCCTGATAATCCCAGAAGGTCCACACCCCGCCACTCGGGTAGCGCGTACGCAGCGCATCGGTCCAGCCTTGCGCGACGAGCGCGCGGAACCCAGCGCGGCTTTCGGGCTGCATCAGCGCATCGTCCTGCATCGCGCGCACCGAATAGGTATCGTCGTCATTGGGGATGACATTGTAATCGCCCGCCAGCACGACCGGCGTTTCCTCGGCGAGCAGTTCGAGCGCGCGTGCGCGCAGCCGATCGATCCAGCGCAATTTATACTCGAATTTCGGCCCCGGCTGCGGATTGCCATTGGGCAAATAGAGCGAGGCGATCGTCACCCCATTCACCTCGGCCTCGAGATAGCGGCTATGGTCGTCCTCGCTCTCGCCCACCAGCCCCCGCTGCCGCTCGACCGGATCCTGCCCCTTCGCCAACACCGCCACGCCGTTCCAGCTCTTCTGGCCGTGCCAGATCGCGCCATATCCAGCCGCGCGGATGTCCGCCTCGGGAAAGGTCTCGTCGCTGGTCTTGAGTTCCTGCAGGCACACGACATCGGGCTGCTGCTCAGCCAGATATTCGATCAGGCGCGGCAGCCGCGCCTTGATGCCATTGATATTGAAGGTGACGATCTTCACGTGGGCGATCCCTTGTTCAGGGTCGGTTTACACCGCGAAGCTGGAACCGCAACCGCACCCCGAGGCGGCATTGGGGTTGGTCACCTTGAACGCCGCGCCGCCGAGTTCCTCGACATAGTCGACCGCCGAGCCGCGGACGAGATCAAGGCTGATCGAATCGACCACCAACCGTACCCCGTCTTGCTCGGCCACGGCATCGTCCTGATCGACGCTATCGGCAAAACCGAACTTATACTGAAAACCCGAACAACCGCCGCCATCGACTGACAGTCGCAAAATCGCCGGCTTGCCCTGCTTCGACGCGATCGCGGCAACACGCGCTGCGGCAGAGGGGGTCAGCGCGATTTGGGGAGCGAGTGTTGCCATCCTGCCAAGATAGGAGGTTACGGCCGTGTCGGCAATGCGCGTCCGATCAATCCGCCGCCGGACCACCCACGCCCACCGGCATGACCCGGACCGCCTTGTCCTGCGCCGCCAGCAAATAATCAGCGGTTTGCAGGAACGGCACCGGGTTCACCGCATGCCCATCGAGCCGCACTTCGTAATGCAGATGTGGCCCGGTCGAGCGCCCGGTCGACCCCATCAACGCGATCAGCTGGCCACGGTGGACGCGCGTGCCGGCCTCGACGAGGATTTTGGAGAGATGACCGTAGCGGGTCTGAATGCCCTTGCCATGATCGAGCTCGACCATGTTGCCATAACCGCCCGAACGCTCTGCGCGATTGACCATGCCATCGGCGGTTGCATAGACTGGTGTGCCAACCGGCCCGGGAATATCGACCCCGGCATGCATCGCCGCGGTGCCACGGAACGGGTCGGAGCGGATGCCGTAATTGCTGGTATAGGCCATATGATCGACCGGCTGCGCCGAGGGAATCGCGATCACGCCCTGTTCGAGCGTGTCGAGCTTCTTCCACGTCATGAACAGCGAGCGGAATTGTGTATCGGCGCGCAGATCGGCCTCGGCCGCGGCGCTATCGACTGCTTCGAACGGGCCGCCCATCGCGGGGCGCTGCGGCATGAGACGTTCCGGCGCGATGCCCAGACTGCGAACATGCGCGAGCGCGCGAGCAAACCGTTGATCGGCGACACGGCGCGCTTGCCCGATGACGGCGACTTGCTGCTGCTCGACCCGCTTGAGCGGCGCGACCACATCGGCCGCGAGCGCGTCGGATTTTGGATCGATGTTCGGGGTCGGTCGCGACAGCAACGCGACATCGGCCTTGCCCGAGACGACCGCCACCAGCAGCGCCTGACGCTGTTCGACGCGCGTGGCACGAACCTGCGCGGCATGCTTGATCGTTGCGACATCGGCCTGCATCTTGGTGACGCGCACCTGCAGTTGCGCGACCTTGGCTTCGGGCGAGAGCGGTGCATCGACAATTCCGCTCAGCGCGACCGCGCCGACCGCTGCCTGGGCGACACCATATGCCGAAAAGCACAGGGTAATGCTGGCAACGCCCGCCATGACCGCTTGCGAGCGCGCACCGAGGCTGAAACGCTGGAGATCACGCCCGTCGTGAAAGATGAAATCGCGGGTCTTGAAATAGGTCTTGAGCCGCGACACCAGTCGCACACCCGACGCAATCGAAAGTGAGTTCATGTGACCCCGGCGACCTTTATGCGATTGCCGGATAATGCCAGCGCCCGCCCCTCTATCGCCCGCATGCAGCCCCCTGCATCCGGACGAACAGTGTGTGCGGGATATTGTAACGGGCGGGCAAGCCCTTGTGCGGCGCGGCGCGTTGAAGCGGCTGATCGGCACGGCGAGTCGTTGAACGGCGCATTAACCGCTGCGCTGATTCGGAAAATTCCTCGGAAACGGACCCGTTTCGCTCAAGCGAGCGCGCGCACCGCCTCCAGCACATCAACCACATGACCCGGCACGCGCGCCTTGCGCCAGCTCCGCACCAGAACCCCGTTTGCATCGAACAGGAAGGTCGCGCGGTCGATCCCCATATAGGTTTTTCCGTAAAGCTTCTTTTCGACCCACACACCGAACGCCTGCATCGCCGCATCGGTGTCGTCGGTGGCAAGCGGTACGGTCAGATCATATTTGTCGATGAATTTCTGATGCTTGATCGGCGTGTCGCGCGATACGCCCAGCACATCGGCCCCGAGTGCGCGAAATTCGGGCAATAAGCGGCTGAAATCCTGGGCTTCGCGCGTACAGCCCGAGGTGTCATCCTTGGGATAGAAATACAGCACGAATGGCTTGCCGGCATAATCGCCGAGGCTGATCCGCCCGCCGTCGGGCGTGGCGAGGTCGATCGCGGGCAACGCTGCACCTTCGTCGATGATCTTCATGCCGCGATCCCTTCTACCAGTGCCAGCCACCGCGAAACGTCCTGCCGAATCGCATCGAGCGACGCAACCACTGTCGGCCAATCGGCCATGCCGAGCGCGCGCGCGATCAAATCCTGCGTCGCGACACCGGGCACATGGGCATCGGGCGCAACCAGTCGCAGCGTGACAAGCAGCCGCGCGAGCAAGTCATACGCGCCCGCCAGCTCCGGCGGCGCCTTCCCGGCGGCGATCAACGCCGCGATCGCGACGCGCAAATTGGGATCGAGCCCCTGCCCATTTTCGAGCTGGACCATGTGGACCGCGAATTCGAGATCGACCAAGCCGCCCGGCAGCAATTTCGCATCGAGCGGACCAACCGGCGGCTTGTGCACCGCCATCTCCGCCCGCATCGCGGTCGCCTCGGCGATTATATCGCGCGTCGGTCGGTCGCCCCGCAGCACGGCGTCGATCACCGCCGCAACCGCCCTCCGCGCCTCCGCCGACCCATAAACCGGCCGCCCCCGCGCCAGCGCCATATGCTCCCACGTCCAAGCGCTTTCGCGCTGATAGCGCGCGAACCCGTCGAGCGAGACGCATAGCGGCCCCTGCGTACCCGACGGCCGCAAACGCGTGTCGATTTCGTAGAGCGGTCCCGATGCAGTCGGTACCGACAGCGCCGCGCTGATCCGCTGCGCCAGCCGGTTATAATAGAGCACCGCGCCGAGCGGCTTGCGCCCGTCGGACTCCGCCCCATAATCGCCGGTGAACAGATAGATCAGATCGAGGTCGGAGGCGTGGGTCAGCGCGCCACCGCCCATCCGACCGAGCGCGAGGATGATCAGTTCGCTGTCCGGCACCCGGCCATGCGCGGCGGCGAATTCGGCGATCGTCGCCTCGGCCAGCACCCAAATCGCCGCTTCCGCGACGCGCGCATAGCCGGCCGACACGTCGAGCGGATCGGCCGCGCCGGCGATGATTTGCGTGCCGAGCGCAAACCGCTTCTCGCCCACCACGCGGCGGACATAATCGAGTTGCGCCTGATAATCCGCGCGGCTGGTCATCTCGGCCGCAAGCGCCCCGACATCGCCGACCGGATCGAGCGCGGTCGCATCGATCAGCCCGTCGAACAGTTCGGGCCGCCGCGCCAGATCCTCGGCAAGCGTCTCCGCGTGGCTCAGGATTAGCCCGAGCAAGCGTCCGAGCGCCGGGCGCGCTTCGATCAGGCGGAAGAAATTGACCGCACTCGACAGCCGCGCGAGCATCCGGTCGAGCCGAACGATCGCCCCTTGCGGATCGGGGGAGCTGCCGAGCGCGGCAATCAGGCCCGGCAGCACCGCCTCCAGCGCTGCGCGCGCGGCGGCACTGCGCAGCGCCGGATAGGCCCCGCCGCGCCACTGCGCGATCCGCTGCGCCGCAACCTCGGTTGCATCGAACCCGGCTGCGGCCAGTTGCCCCGCAAGGTGATCGGCATCGAACGACAGCGCATCGCCCTCGTCCGGGTCGAGCGCGTCATAGCTGCGTGCGGTCGCCACGACATGCGGGCGCAGCAGATCGAGCAATGCAGCGCCATCCGCCACGCCGTGGAGCTGTGCAACGGCATCGAGCGCAGCGCCGCTTGGCAGGGTATGTGTCTGGCGATCCTCGATCATCTGCACGCGGTGCTCGATCGTGCGGTACAGCGTGTACGCGGCGCGCAACGCCGCCGCCTCTTGTGGATCGACCCAGCCCGCCGCCGACAGCGCGGCCAGCGCGTTGCGCGTATCGGGTACACGCAGCGCCGGATCGCGGCCGCCATGGATCAATTGGTGGATTTGCGTGAAAAACTCGACTTCCCGGATCCCGCCGCGCCCGCGTTTGAGGTCGAAACCGGGACCGAACGCCTGCCCTTGCAAATAATGATCGCGGATCCGCCGCGAAATGCCGCGAATTTCGCCGATCGCGCCGAAATCGAGCGCGCGGCGCCATACGAACGGTGCCACCGCCGCCAGGAAGCTTTCGCCGAGCGCCACATCCCCCGCTGCCGCGCGCGCGCGAATGAAGGCGGCACGCTCCCACGGCAAAGCCAGCGATTCATAATAAGAGATCGCTGCATCGACCGACAGCGCAATCGGCGTGACTTCGGGCGAGGGGCGCAAGCGCAGATCGACGCGCAGCACATAGCCATCACCATCGCGGGCCTGCAGGATCTCGACGACGCGCCGGGCGATCCGCACCGCCGCGTCTTCGGGCGCTTCGCGCGGGCGGCATGGGAGGGTGGCGGGGTCGAACAGCAGGATCGGGTCGATATCGGAGGAATAATTGAGCTCGCGGCTGCCTTGCTTGCCCAGCGCGATCGCGGTGAACCCGCGCGGCTCCGCGCCCGGCGTCCGCTCCGCGATCGCCGTGCGGATCGCGGTGTCGAGCGCATGGTCGGCGAAATCCGACAGGGCGTGCGTAACGGTGGTCAGATTGTCGCGCCCAGCCAGATCGCCGATCGCGACGCGCAGCGCGAGCCGCCGCCGGGCAAGCCGCAGGCGTTGCGGCGCGGGGGCATCGGGCTCCCCCGAGACCAGCGCGGAAAGTGCGGGCAGTACGCCGGCCGCAAAGTCCGCCGCCAGCGCGGGTTCGCGATCGAGCAACAGCGCCAGAAAGGGGGAATAGCGTCGCGCGCGCACCGCAGCGTCGGCAACATCCTGATCGTAAGCCGTGTTTTTCACAAGACGCTACGGCTTTCGGCCAATGCGGGACAATACTTAAGCAACAAACAGCGTCTTCGGCCGTTGGGGCTTTATGTCAATGCGCACCGCCCTTTTTGACCAGACTCGCCGCACCGGCGACTATGTTGTCGTGGCGCCGCAGATTGCCGATATCTTGTCGGGCACGCTACGCGCTGCCTACGCAACCGAACTGGCTGCTTGCGAGCAATTCTCCGACCTGATTTCTCAGCTCGACGCGATCGACGCTATCCCCATCACGCGCTGATTACCCACGATTGCGGCTCAGCTCATCGACCTCGCCCATGATCGTGTCGAGCGCCGACATGCCCGGCGCATTGCTGTGCGTCCGGCGCGAGGCAAGCGTGTTATCGCTCATCACGGCTTCCAGCGCAACACGACCGCGCGCAACGCGGCTCTTGATCGTGCCCACCGCGACACCGCAGATTTCAGCGGCCTCTTCATAGGCAAAACCACCGGCACCGACCAGGATCAGCGCCTCGCGCTGCGGCTGTGGCAACTGCAGCAGCGCGCGTTGCATGTCGCCCAATTCGACGTGCTTGTCCTGGCTGGCGGGCGCGGCCAAAATCCGGTCGGCGACCAGATCATCCCACTCGCCCTTGAAGCGCGCGCGGCGCATCTGGCTGAGATACAGATTGCGCAGGATGATGAAGGTCCAGGCACGCATGTTCGTGCCAGCCTGGAACCGCAGCCGCGCCGCCCATGCCTTCATCAGCGTTTCCTGCACCAGATCATCGGCGAGATCACGATTCCCCGATAGCGAGCGACCGAACGCGCGCAGATGCGGGATCACTTGCGCCAATTGCGTCTTGAACTCGGGATCGGAGAGCGAAACATGCTCGACAACCTCGGGCGCAACATCGTCTTCATCGTGATCGAGTGCGTCGCTCATCAAATCGGGTCTCGCAAAAATGCATACGGGAAATGGGGATGGAGGACGGTCAAATCCAGCATGCCGACGATGTCAGCGTTCAACGTTGGAAAAAGATCAGCAATGCGGCGAAGATCACCACGACCAGCGCCAGCGAAATGCCGAGGACGTAGCGCGTCACATGCGGTGTTTCCCCGGCGCGCGCTTCCTGAGCCGTAACTTCGATGCGTTCTTCGTCCGCCATATATCCCCCGGGTGTAACGGTGTCGTTGTGGTTCCGTATCGTATGGAACCCCAACCCCCGGGGGAGCGAATGGGTTCCCTCAGGCGGCGGGAACGGTCGCCTGGTTGAAGAACAAGGCCTGCGCGATTGCCGCCTTGACGGTGGAGCGCTGAAACGGCTTGGTGATCAGGAAGGTCGGCTCGGGGCGCTCGCCCGTCAGCAGACGCTCGGGGAAAGCGGTGATGAAGATCACCGGCACTTCGAACTTGGCAAGGATATCCTTGACCGCATCGATCCCCGAACTGTCATCAGCGAGTTGAATGTCGGCAAGCACCAGACCCGGACGATCCTCCATTGCCAACGCAACTGCTTCGTCGCGTGTCACTGCAACGCCGGTCACTTCATGGCCCAGGTCGCGGACGATCGTTTCAATATCCATCGCGATGATCGGCTCATCCTCGATAATCAGCACGCGGGCGCGCGTCTGCTTCTCGATCTCGGTCAACGCCTCGGCGACGAGGGCTTCGACCTCGGCGACATCGACGTCGATCAGATAGCCGGCATCCTCGGGCGTGAACCCTTCCATCGCCGTCAACAACAAGGCCTGACGCGACAGCGGCGTCATCCGCGCGAGCCGGGCACGGGCAATCGCCTCCTGCCCATCGCCGTCGGTAGCGCCCATGTTTTCCGGCGTCTCGTCATAGTTCGTCGAGTTCCAGATCACGTGGAAGGTGCGATACAGACCCAAGCGCGGATCGACGGCGCGCGGGAATTCCTCCGGTGCTGCAACGATTGCTTCGAGCGTGGCACGTACATAGCGGTCGCCATGCGTCTGGCTCCCGGTCAGGGCGCGGCCATAGCGGCGCAGGAACGGAAGATGGGGGGCAAGTTGCTGTCCTAGCGACATGACTGTCGGGGTCTCCCTTGGAAATGAATTGAGGGACCTTGTGGAAGCGGCCCCCCGCTTATGCAACGCGTTTGTCGCCCGGCAACCGCTGGAACTTTATTTCGCGTCGGACATGGAACAATCAAAGCGCTATTTGGTTTCATGCCCTAATCGCGACCGGTGCAATCTCTTCGCATCCCTGCCAAGATGGCGGTTGTTACGGTGGCACATGAACTCTATCCGGCATGTCCGGGTATCCAGGGGGACGGCATTGCGTTCGGGCGACGATTCTTCGAAAAAGCCGGGCACGGCACGTACCGTCGGCACCGGCACGAAGGCTCAAGGCAAGGACCGCGACATGGGCGCGGCGCTGCGCACGGTGTATCAACGCACCGTCGAGGAAGCGATTCCACCGGAAATGCTGGACCTGCTCGGCAAGCTGGACTGATCGTCGCATGACTGAAATGGTTGGTGATCCGCCCGCCGCACGTGCGCTATCCGACCGGTTCGGCAGCATTCCAACCGGTGCCAAAGTTTTTCTTATCCTGAGCGCGGCGCTGTTACCGCTTGCGATTATTGCCTTTTTTGCCACGTTGCAGACGGCTGCGATGGCCGATGATGCAATGCGCGCGCAGATGCGCGTCACCGCCACCGAAAGCGCACGCAAACTGGCGATCGAGCTCGTCGGCGACATGACCGCACTCCGCGTGGCGCTCAACGCGCTCGAAGCAGACCCCGCCGACGCGCCCAGTTGCGCCCGCGCACAAGGTGTCTTCGCGCCCCAGGCTGCCGCCGGCACGCGCTTTTCCATTACCGATTCGCGTGGCCGCATCATCTGTGGACAACAGCTTCCCGTCGCCGCCTGGCCCGCAGAATCGAGCGCCGATGCCCCGATCGCGGCGCGGCTGCACCCCGGGCGCGGCTTGACGCTCGCAACTACGAGCACGACCGGCCGGACACGCGCCGCGGCCTTCTTCCCCGCGACCGTGCTCGCCGCAACCGCGAAGCCGAGCGGCTATGCGCCGCCCTATGAAGCGCGGCTCGCGCTCGACCAGGATGTCCTGTCGCTTAATGAACTTCCGTCCGGCGGTCCGCTCGAACGCCGTGCGGCGCTCGGTATGGCGATCGGCGTCGGCGATATCATGCTGATGACGCGAGTCCGCAGTGTTCCGATCACCTCTCCCATGCTGGTCGCGCTGATGCTGCCGATCATCATGTGGGCGGCCGCTGCCGGAATTGCCTGGTTCGTCGTCGATCGCCTGTTGATCCGCCCGCTGCGGCAACTGCGCACCAGCGTCGCGCATTTCGTGCCGGGCGAAGAAGTCGATCCCGGCACCGTGCGAACGCTGCCCGCGATGGAAATTCGCGATCTCGGCGAGACGTTCCGCGCGATCAGCCGCACCGTTGCCGCGCACGAGGCGGGGTTGGCAGACGGGCTGGTCCGCCAGACCAAATTGACCCGTGAAGTCCATCACCGTGTGAAGAACAACCTTCAGGTCATATCGAGCCTGATCAACTTTCACGCCCGCGCCGCGCGCAGCGTCGAAGCGACCAACGCCTATGCGTCGATCCAGCGGCGCGTCGATGCGCTTGCGGTCGTCCATCGCAACCATTTTGCCGAACTCGAGGAAAATCGCGGGCTATCGCTGCGCTCGGTGCTGGGCGAACTCGCCTCGAACCTGCGCGCGACCGCACCCGATGGTGCGCCGATCGGCATCGCGCTCGACGTCTTGCCGTATCTGGTCAATCAGGACGTCGCGATCGCCATCGCGTTTCTCCTCACCGAAATCGTCGAACTGGCGATGACCGTCAGCCCGACCGCGCAGGTCCGCATTTCGGTCGGGCCGGACGAGAGCGTCGCGCGCGCTATCTTGCGAGTCAATTCATCGGCGCTGATCGATGACGACCGGATGCGCACGCTGGTTGCGGAACGCTATGGTCGCGTCATCGAGGGGTTGTCGCGACAGTTGCGGTCGAAACTCCATTATGATCCGCTGGTCGGCGCCTACGAAATCTCCGTTGCTGTCACCGGATGCGATTGAAGTACAAAATTTTTTAAAAAAAGTTGTCGGAAGTCGCATTTTTGCTGGAACTGGACGCTGCGAAGACCGTTTGATACTTTGGATAGCGAATTTATGCCCCCCCGCTCTCGCTATCCAGAACATGGGCCCGGTCGCACTATCCTCCCCCCCCGATGGTGCGTCCGGGTCCAATTTTCGATCAGATGTGAGGACGTGGCAGCGTCAAAGGCCCGACGTTCCGCCACGCGGAACGAAGCGGGTGTTCGCGCATTGGACAGGCAGTGCGATCGACCTCGATCTGCGC
Source organism: Sphingomonas sp. (assembly GCF_040398505.1). GTDB lineage: Bacteria > Pseudomonadota > Alphaproteobacteria > Sphingomonadales > Sphingomonadaceae > Sphingomonas. The sequence goes on from NZ_JBBATX010000001.1 coordinate 72,495, forward strand.
GCCTCTCTCAGGAGCTATGCCATGCGTAAGATCACGACCGTCGTCCTCGCCGCCGCAACCCTGCTGATCGCCGCCTGCAATACCGTAGAAGGCGTTGGCAAGGATGTGCGGTCGGCCGGTGATACCGTCGCCAAGTCGGCCGACGGCGCGAAATAAGCTGCCGGAATTGGGATAACGAAAAGAGCCGCTCCGGGTCGCCGGGGCGGCTTTTTTGCGATCAGCTTTCGATCAGATCGGTCGATTCGTCCTTCACGCGCTTGCGCTCGGTGAACCAGATCGCGATCAGCGCGAGCTCATAAAGCGCGACCAACGGGACCGCGAGCATGATCATCGATCCCGCATCGGGCGGCGCCAGCACCAGTGCAACCGCGAAACACCCGACGATCGCGTAGCGCCGTCCCGCGACGAGCTGCTTGCGTGACACCAGCCCGGCACGCTCGACCAGCATCAGCAGGATCGGCAGAAGGAAGGCGATGCCGAACGCGAACAGGAATTGCATCACGAAATCGAGATAGCTCGCGACCGAGGTCAGCGCCTCTTGCTCGACCCCGCCAAGGCTCCCCTGAAAGCTCAGGAAGAATTTCAGCGCCGACGGAATCGCCACGAAATACGCCATCAGCGCGCCGATCGTGAACAAGACCGGTGTCGCGAAGAGAAACGGCAGCAGCGCGCGCTTTTCCTTGCGGTACAGGCCGGGTGATACAAAGCCCCAAAGCTGGTTGGCGATGATCGGAAACGAAATCATCAATGCCGCAAACAAAGCGACCTTCAACTGCACGAAGAAACCGTCGAACACGCCAATCGTCACGATCCGCTTCTGCCCCGCCTCGAGCAGCGGGTGGACCAGCACCGTGAAAATCTCGCGCGAATAAAAATAGGTGCCGATCAAGGTGATGAACACCGACACGATGCAAAAAAACAACCGCTTGCGCAGCTCGACCAGGTGATCGAGCAACGGGGCGCGGCTGGCATCAAGGTCGTCCACCGGTGCGTTCACGAGTGCGTACCGGTTGCGGGTTTGGGCTGATCGGCATCGGCCGTTTCAGGCGACGTCACGACAGGCTGCTCGACCAGGATCGCTGGTGCATCCTCGGCCTCATGCGCTTCGCCAGGCGGGCCTGCCATCGGCAACATCTGCACCGGTTCAGGCGGATGTTCGCGCATGATCCGCGCGTTTTCCGCCGCCCATTTCTTTTCCATCTCCTGCAATTCGGATTCGCGCAGCATCGTGTCGAAGCCCGATCGGAACTGGTTGGCGACGCCGCGCACCTTGCCGATCCAATGCCCGGCCACGCGCATCGCCTTGGGCAAGTCCTTCGGCGGGATGACAAGCAGGGCCACGACCCCGAGCAGGATCACCTCGGAGGATGCGACGTCGAACATGGCTGTCCCTTGGCCGGACTCAGATTTCGTGGTCGCGGATGCGGTTGCCGTCGCGGTCGAACACCGGCTCAGCCGCTGCCTTGGCGTCGATCCGGCTCGGCTCGCGTTTCGGCTCGTCGTCCTCGGCCATGCCCTTCTTGAAGGATTTGATGCCCTTGGCGACATCGCCCATCATGTTCGAAAACCGGCCGCCACCCAGGACGAGGATCGCGATCCCGCCGAAGATCAGCCAGTGTACGAGACTAAAACCACCCATGATCAATCTCCTGATATGTTCTGCATCTAGTGCGTCCCGTCGGAAACTTCCACCTCCGCGTCGCCATCTTCCGTCGCATCGGCATCCCAATCGGTCCGCGCGAAGGCGAGATCGACCGGATCGAGCAGCCCTGCCGCCCGCAAATCGTCGATCCCCGGCAAGTCGCGCCGGCTGGCCAACCCGAAATGCGCAAGGAACGCGGGCGTCGTCGCATAGAGCAACGGTCGCCCCGGCACCTCGCGCCGTCCGGCGGGGCGGATCCACCCGGCTTCCATCAATACGTCCAGCGTGCCTCTAGAGATGCCGACGCCGCGAATTGCCTCGATCTCGGCGCGAGTCGCAGGTTCGTGATAGGCGATGATCGCCAGCGTCTCGATCCCGGCGCGGCTCAGCTTGCGCGCTTCCTCATGGTCGCGCCGCAGCAAATGCGCCATGTCGGCGGCGGTCTGGAAATGCCAGTGGTCGCCGCGCTTGACCAGCTCGATCCCGCGCCCGGCATAATCGGCCTGCAACGCCGCCAGCGCCGCACGCACCTCCGCCCCATTCAGATGCGTGCGAATCGCCTCGGCCGTCATCGGCTCGGTCGCGGCAAACAGCACCGCTTCAACCGCGCGGGTGATGTCGTCGGGCGGGTTCATGCCGGCGCGCGCAGATAGAGCGGCGCGAAGGGCGATTTTTGCCGCAGCTCGACCTTGCCTTGTCGCGCGAGTTCGAGCGCGGCGACGAAACTCGACGCGAGCGCCGATTTGCGAAACGCGCCGGTTGCTGACTCGGGCAGGAAATGCTCGATCACCGCCCACTCCACCGTCACGCCCAGCAAGCGTGACACGCGCTCCAGCGCCGCCTCCAGCGTCATCACTGCCCGCTGCGCGACGACGTGCATCACCGGCCGCGTGCGCGCGGTGATGACGCCGTACGCCGCGATCAGATCGTAGATTTCGGCCTGCCACACCGCCTTGCGCTGCGTCCGCAGCCCCTCCGGCGCGCCGCGCGAGAACACGTCGCGCCCGACGCGGTCGCGCGCGATCAGCCGCGCCCCCGCCTCGCGCATCGCGTTCAGCCGTTCGAGCCGGAGTTGCAGCCGCAATGCCAACTCCTCGGGGCTCGGCTCGATCTCGGGGTCGCGTGGCAGCAGTAGGCCCGATTTGAGATAGGCCAGCCACGCCGCCATCACGAGATAATCCGCCGCCAGCTCGAGCTTGATTGCGCGCGCCTGCTCGACGAACTGCAGATATTGGTCGACCAGCGCGAGGATCGAGATCGCCTTGAGATCGACCTTCTGGCTCCGCGCCAGCGTCAGCAGCACATCGAGCGGGCCTTCCCAGCCGTCGAGATCGATCGTGAGGGTTTCGGGATCATTCATAAGACAACGCTAGCAAATCCTCCCAGCGCAGGGGAGCGCCATTTAAATCCTCCCCCGGGAACCGGGGGAGGGGGGGAGCAACAGCAGTTGTTTCGCCCAGCCCAGCCCCCTCCACCATTTTGCTGAAGAAGCAAAATGGTCCCCCTCCCCCGCTTCGCGAGGGAGGATTTAGACGAGCCCCAGCAACTGATCCCGCTTCTCGATCAACGCCGCCAAATCCCCGCTCGGCAGCACGCCTGCCACCGTCGCCATCGCCCGCTCCAGCCGCGCGCGCGACGCCGCCGACATTTCGCCCAGCCGGTCGGCAATGTCCGCCATCTCGTCCATCCGCGCCCAACAATCGAGCACCAGATCGCACCCCGCTGCAATCGCGCCCGCCGCTTTGTCGCCCGCGGTGCCGCTCAGCGCCTTCATGTCGATGTCATCGGTCATCAACAGCCCGTCAAAGCCGATCCGCTGGCGGATGATCTGCTCGATCACCACTGGCGACAGCGTCGCGGGCCGATCCTTGTCCCACGCCTCGAACACGATGTGCGAGGTCATCCCCATCGGCGCGTCCTTGAGGCTCGCGAACGGGCGCAGGTCGATCGCGAGTTCGGCGTCGGACGCGGTCACCGTCGGCAAATAATAATGCGTATCGACCTTCGCCCGCCCATGCCCCGGCATGTGCTTGACCACGCCGACCACGCCGCCACGCCGTAACCCGTCAAGGATCGCACGACCCATCGCCGCCACGCGCAGCGGCTCCGACCCGAGCGCCCGCGTCGAAATCGCCTCGGTCGTGTCGGGTTGCGCCACGTCGAGCAAGGGTAAACAATCGACGTTGATCCCGACCTCGCTCAGCATCAAGGCGATCGCCTCGGCATTGGCACGTACCGCCTCGATCGCCGACATCGGTGCCAGCTCGTACAGCGCGTCGAACGCCGGCCCCGCCGGAAAAGCCGGCCATTCGGGCGGCCCCATCCGCGCGACGCGCCCGCCCTCCTGGTCGATCAGGATCGGCACATCATCACGCCCCGACAGCGCGCGCAAGCTGTCGGTCAGCGCGCGGACTTGCGCGCGGTTCTCGATATTGCGCTTGAACAGGATGTAGCCAGCCGGTTCCACCGCGGCGAAGAACGCGGTTTCTTCAGGAGCGAGGATCGGGCCGGACAGGCCGAAAATGACGGGCTTCATGCTAACTTTCCTCCCCTCCCTGCAAGGGAGGGGTTGGGGGTGGGTTCGTTCCCGCAAGCTTCAGGCTTGTTGAGAGCACCCCACCCCTAGCCCCTCCCTTCCAGGGAGGGGAAGCGTTTCGTCATCAGCTCCGCGGAACGAAGCACGCTTGCCCGGCCGCCGCCAGCTTCGCGCACAGGCTCGTCGCCGCACCCGCACCACCGGCATTGACGCGCAGCCGGTATACCGTCTGGCCATTCACCTGCGCCGCCTGCACCGATTTCCCCATCGGCGCGAGATACGCGTATGTCTTCGAAAGCGTCGCCCAGCTGGCATCGGCCTCGCGCTCGCTGCCGAACGATCCCAACTGCACCACCGCCCCGCCCGATGCAGCCGCCGCCGTCGACGGAATCGCCGCAACAACCTTGCTGGTGCCTGCGTCGACCTTGGTCGGTTCAACCTTCTTGCCTGCGATCGGTGCTTCGGGCGCCGCTTTCAGGTCGATCGCCGCGTTGCTCATCCCGGCACCGTCGCTGGTCGCGATCGCAGTGTCGCCCTCGCCTTCGACCTTCAGGCCGCCGGGATCATCGGGCTTGACCTTGTAATCACCGTCCTGCGCCGTGATCAGCGCGCCATTGCCGTCCACGCCCTGATGCTTCTTATAATATTGGTAGCCGAAGATCGCCCCCGCGACGATCGCGAGGGCAAGCACGACGAGCAGTACGATCCGCAGGACCGACGGGCCGTCATCATAATCGTCCTCGACCGTTTCCAGCCACGGAAGGCGATCTTCATCGCGCATTTCATATTCCCCCGTCGCCATCAGTTCATCTCCTGGACCGCCTGGACGCCCATAATGCCCAAACCATTGCGGATAATCTGCGCGAGCGCATCCGCCAAGAACAGCCGCGCGCCCGTAAGCGCCGGGTTGTCGGGTAGCAGAAAACGCCGTTCGGGTCGATCATTCCCGACGTTCCACAGCGCGTGGAGTGACGCTGCCAAGTCATAGAGATAGAACGCAATTCGGTGCGGCTCGCGGGCGGCCGCCGCGGTATCGACGATGCGCGGGAACTGCGCGGCCAGCTTCACCAGCGCCAGATCCTCCGTATCAAGCTGGGACAGGTCGACCACGTCACAGACGATTCCCGCCTCCGCCGCGCGCCGGTGCAGCGACGCGACGCGCGCGTGCGCGTAATTGACGTAGAACACCGGATTGTCCTTCGACGCCTCGACCACCTTGGCGAAATCGAAATCCATTTGCGCGTCGGCCTTGCGCGTCAGCATCGTGAAGCGCACGACATCCTTGCCGACTTCGCGCACGACATCGGCGAGGGTGACGAAATTGCCCGCGCGCTTCGACATCTTGATCGGCTCGCCATTGCGCATCAGCCGCACCATCTGCACCAGCTTGACGTCGAAGCGCGTCTTGCCCCCGGTCAGCGCCGCCACCGCCGCGACGATCCGCTTGACCGTCCCAGCATGATCCGCGCCCCAAATGTCGATCAGCGCGTCCGCCGTTTGCGCCTTCTGATAATGGTAGGCGAGGTCGGCCCCGAAATAGGTCCATTGCCCGTTCGATTTCTTGATCGGCCGATCCTGGTCATCGCCGAACTGGGTCGAGCGGAACAGCGGCAGCACGACCGGCTCCCAATCCTCGAGTTCCTGCCCCTTGGGCGCTTCGAGCAGCCCGTCATAGATGAGGCCGCGCGCGCGCAGATCATGCTCGGCCGCCTCGGGCTTGCCCGCCGCCTGCAACTCCGCCTCGGACGAGAACAGGTCGTGATGGATGCCGAGCAGCGCGAGATCGTCCTTGATGAGTACCAGCATCGCCGCGACCGCACGGGTGCGGAACAGCACCAGCCAGTCGCTCTCGGGGGCATCGGCGTATGTGTCGCCAAACTCGGCGGCGAGCGCCTGCCCGACCGGCACGAGATAATCGCCCGGATACAGGCCCTCGGGAATTTCGACTGTCGCGCCGAGCGCCTCGCGGTAGCGCAGATGCACCGAGCGCGCGAGCACATCGACTTGCCCGCCGGCGTCGTTGACGTAGTACTCGCGGATCACCTTGTGGCCCGAAAACTCGAGCAAGCTCGCCAGTGCATCGCCAACGACGGCACCACGACAATGCCCCATATGCATCGGGCCGGTCGGATTGGCCGAGACATATTCGACATTGACCGTCGTGCCCGCGCCGCGCGCCGAACGCCCATAAGCGTCACCTTCGTCGCGGATCGCCGACAGTTCGGCGCGCCAGGTGTCGTCGGTCAGGAACAGATTGATGAACCCCGGCCCCGCCACCGACACGCTCGCCACCTCGTCGAGCGTCTCCAGACGCGCCGCAATCTTCTCCGCCAGCGCGCGTGGATTCGCGCCCGCAGGCTTGGCCAGCACCATCGCCGCATTGGTCGCCAGATCGCCGTGCGTCACGTCGCGCGGCGGCTCGACCGTGATGTTCGCGCGGTTGAGATCGGCGGGCAAATCGCCTGCGGCAACCAGCGCATCGAGCGCCGCATCGAGATGCGCGGCGAAACGGGTGTAAAGGGTCATGGGTTGTCCGGTCGTGTAAAGCGAGCCGGTGCCTTAGCGGATCGCTTGCGCGCGGCAAAGGGCGGGCGTCGGCTTGACAGATCGGTGCGCGACCGCCTCTCTGCGCGGCAACCCATTTGGAGATCGCCCATGCGCCCCGCTTCGACCGCAGCCTTGCTGGTGGCGCTTCTAGCCGCTTCCCCCGCCCTCGCCGCCCCCGCCGACCCGGTTCTCACGGCCGCGCAAGCCGTCCGCGCCGACCAGCTCAAGCTGCTCGAAACCCTGGTCAACATCGATTCGGGCACCGGCGACAAGGTCGGCGGGCAGAAGGCGTCCGAACGGGTCGCCGCCGAACTGCGCGCGATCGGCATGAGCGTCGAGTTGCTTCCGGCCGAGCTCCCTACCCTCCCCGACAATGTCGTCGCCACCCTGAAGGGTACAGGCAAAGGCCGCATCCTGATGATCGCGCACACCGACACCGTGTTCGGCCCCGGCACCGTCACCAAGCGGCCGTTCCGGATCGAAGGCAACCGCGCCTACGGCCCCGGCGTGATCGACGAGAAAGGCGGCGTGGTCGAGGGGATCACCGCGCTGCGTTTGCTGAAGACGCAAAAGCAGACCGATTTCGCGCAAATCACCTTCTTGATCGAAACCTCGGAGGAGCGCGGCTCGCCCGGCACGCGCGCGCTGATCGACCGGCTGCTCGCCGACGCCGATGTCGAATTGAACCTCGAACCCGGTGACGTGCCCGATCTGCTCACCGTCTGGCGCAAGGGCAGCAACGTGTTTCGCATCGACGTGAAGGGGCACCCGTCGCACGCCGGTGTCGCCCCGCAAATGGGCCGCAACGCGGCGGTCGAGCTGATCCACCAGATCGAGCTTGCCAGTACGCTCCCCAACAAGGGCGACGGCCTCACCTCGAACCTGACGCTGATGAGCGCCGGATCGCGCAACAACATCATCCCGGAGGACGCCTCGGCCACCTTCAGCGTCCGCGTACGCGAAACCAAGCAGGCCGAGGAGGTCGAGGCCCTGATGCGCCGCAACGCGACCAACACGATCGTACCCGATACCAAGGTCACGGTGATGCGCGAAGTCGCCTTCCCGCCGCTGCCGCTCAACCCGGCGACCGACGCGCTCGCGGCAACGGCGAAGAAGATCTACGCGCGGATCGGCGGCGTCACGGCGAACGGCGGCAATGGCGGCGCATCCGAATCGGCGCTCGCCCATGCCAAGGGCGTGCCCGCACTCGATGGGCTCGGCCCGGTCGGCGGCGGCGCGCATACCGAGGACGAATATCTCGACCTGCAGACGCTGACCCCGCGCCTGTATCTGCTGACGCGCTTGCTGATCGAACTCGGCAAACGCCCGCCCGCGCGGATCGCCAACCGGTAAACGCGGCCCGGAAAGGGCTGTCCTACATCGGCCAGGCGTGTCAGCGTGTCGGCGCTCTTTCGAACATCTGGCCTTCTCCATTTCCCCCCGGGCGCTAGATCGCGCGCCGGGGCGCGCCGCGTTTATGCCTAACCTTATACCAAGTCGCGGTGATCATGACCCATGTGCCCATTGGCGTGTTCCGATG
>NZ_JBBATX010000002.1:0-10114 GCF_040398505.1 Sphingomonas sp.
CTGGATCGCGGCGGACGGCGGCAAGGTCGTGCAGACCGGCGCCAGCCCTGACCGTACCGCTGACCACGCGATCCTGTTCGGCTATGGGTTCAAGGCCTCCGCGTCCGGCCAACAGGTGCCACAATCCTTCTACTTTTCGGGCTACCCGCTCGCCCCGGCCAATGCGCCGATCGTCAGCCAGAATTACACCAGCTTCGCGGCCGTTCGCCCCGATCCGGCGACGACCTGGCACGTGGTGAGCGAGCTCGACCCGGCGAAGCTGCCCGCATGTCACCTGTTCGCGCCTGCGAGCGGGGTCAAAGCGCTGGCCCCGGGGAAGACGGCGCCGACCTGGGGCGACATCGGGACGTGGCGTCAGCGGTAAGTTCAGCAGGCACGGATACGAAGCGTGATCGAGCGAATTGTCGTGATCCTGGGCTGCGCTGCGGCGCTATCGGCCTGCCAGATCGCACCATTGCAATATGCCGGGACGGCGGGGCCGGCCCCGCGCTGCAGCGCGCTCCGCACGCGCATCGCGATCGATGCGGTCGGTCCGGCACGCGTGTCGAGCGTCCCCGGCACGGTCGGATCGGCGCAGACCGGCGAGACGCTCGAAGACCGGATTCTGGACTCGTATTACCGGCGCGCGGCCGAAATGCAGGTGCGACCGTCGACCTTCGGCGTATCGGGGCCAGCACCGGTGAGCCCGTCGATGCTGTTCCTGTCGGGCGGTAGCCAGAACGGTGCGTTCGGCGCGGGGTTCCTCGACGGCTGGGCAAAGGCGCGTGCCGCCGCGGGTGCGCCGGGCGCGCTGCCGCGCTTCACGGTCGTCACCGGGATCAGCACCGGGGCGCTGCAATCGACCTTCGCCTTTCTCGGCCGGACCGACGTGATTGTACGCCAGTATACGATCGCGCAGGAAGCCGATTTGCTGCACGTCTTCGTGCCGGGCGGCCTCAAGAGCAAATCGGCGATCACCAAGGCGCGCGCCGGGCTGGCGCTGGCGCAAAAGGGCGCGATTTCCGAGCTGATGCCGCTGCGCGAAAAGCTCCGCGGGATGATTACGCAGGAGGTTCTCGAAGCGGTCGCCGCAGAGGCCAGGAGCGGGCGTCACTTGCTGGTCGGCGCGGTCGAAATGGATAGCGGCGACGCCTATCTTTTCGATCTGACGCGCGCCGCGAGCGACTATGTCGCGGACCTCGCTCAGGCGAACATCGATCGGGATTTCAGCAAAGTCCCGCAAATGCGCGACTGTTATATCGAGGCGTTGATGGCCTCGGCCTCGGTCCCGATGGCCGCGCTGCCGGTGTTCATCGACGGCAAGATGTATATCGACGGGGGTGCCCGCTTCGGCGTCGTTTCGGACTTTTCCGCCGATGTGATGCAAAAAGCTGCAAAGATCATGGCCGAGGCGGAAACCCGCGCGACGCGCCCGCCAGAGCCGAAGCATCTGTTCATTCTGGTCAACGGCACGCTTGAGGCCGGTCGGACGTGCGATTTGAGCGATTGCCCGGCGGGGGCAACGCCGCCGCCGCGCGCCGGAGTGGTGCCGCAGCATGGCAAATGGTCATTCGACAAACTCGCGCTGCGATCGCTGTCGGTGCTGATCAACCAATCCTACCGGTCATCGGTTTATTGGGCGACAAGCCAAGCCAAAGCGCGCGGGTTTACACCGCATTTCCTGCGGATCGAACCCGATGTGAACGCGCACCGTTATGATGGGCGGACCTGCGCCGACTGGAAGACGATTGACGAGCGCGCGGCCCCGTTGGAGTTTCACCCGCGCTTCATGCGCTGCGAGATCGATTATGGTCGGCACCGCGTCGAAGTGTCGGAATGGGCTGGCCTCGAATAGGATGCGAAAAACCCCGGCTGTCCTTGGCGGACCGCCGGGGTTCTTCTTAGGCCGTCCCTTGCCAGGGAGCCAGGGATAGCCCGCTCGGCCCCGACACCCTGATAGGGGGGCGGGTGCCAGGGCCGGTCTCGTTTAGCCGAGCAGCTTCAGCACGCCCTGCTGCGACTGGTTCGCCTGGGCGAGCAGTGCGGTCGAGGCCTGGCTGAGGATCTGCGCCTTGGCGAGGTTGGTCGTCTCGGTCGAGAAGTCGACATCTTCGATCCGGCTGCGGGCGTCGGTCAAATTGGCGACGTTGGTCGTCAGGTTATTCACGACCGAGGTCAGACGGCTCTGGCCGGCACCAAGCGACGCGCGGCTCGTGCCAACGGCCTTCAGCGCCGTGTCGAGCGCGCTCAGCGCCGTCGTGGCACCGCCTGCGGTCGAAATGTCGGATGCGATCGCAGCGTCGAGATCGATGCCGCCGACGTTCAGCGTGACCGTGTCGGTCGCGGCAGAACCGGTCTGGACCTTGACCGTTGCAGCCGCCTTGCTCAGCAGCGAGACGCCGTTGAAGTTGGTCTTGCTCTGAATGTCGGTCAGCTGACCCGTCAGCTGCGTGACTTCGGCCTGCAGGTTGGTGCGATCGCTGTCGCTATAGGTGCCCGATGCCGACTGAACCGAGAGTTCGCGGACACGCTGCAGAATGTTGGTGACTTCGCCGAGCGCGCCGTCGGCGGTCTGCGACAGGGCGGCCCCGTCATTTGCGTTGCGGATTGCCTGATTCTGACCCTTGATTTGCGAGGTCAACGACGAAGCAATGGCGAGGCCTGCTGCGTCGTCCTTGGCGGAGTTGATGCGCTTGCCGGTCGACAGGCGTTCGATGCTGGTCTGCAACGCGGCGTTCGCCGAGTTCGAGGAGTTGCTCGCGCGCAGCGCGGCGACGTTGGTTCCGATAACAGTCATGGTTTTGTCTCCAGTGTAGTCCGGCAATCCCGCCGCCCCCCATCGGAGAGCCGAGCCGCCAAGGGTGGTAACGACCGGCCACCGCGGAGATTAAGCACTTTTGCAAACCACATCTGCGTTGCGGCCTATTTATAGCGGATTCGCCCGCGCAGTGCTGCCGGATGCGGAAATTCTTTGCCGCTGCGGCAGCGTGCTTAACGTCTCGTTTACCAAAGATGCCGCATTCCCCGTTCGTCCAGGGGGAATTCCATGCGCTCGATCGTCCCATCCGCCGCTATTCTACACCAGCATTATCCGCTGGTATCGACGCTCCGCGCGCAAGGCTTTGCGATTGGTGGCAGCGCCGACGCCAAGTCGCGCAGCGGCGCATTCTATCTGGTGGCGCAAGGCGAAACCCCGCCTGCTCCGGCACGCACGGTGGTGCTCGGCGCCGACGCGCGCTGCATCGTGCCGTCGCGCGACGGTAATCCGGCGCGGGTCTCGTTCGACGCCGCCGACGCAGCGGTCGGCGCAGGCTTTGTTCGCGCGCTGCTCGCCGAACCCGAAATGCCGACTGCCGCCGATCCTGAGAGCCTCGCGCTCTACGCGTTGGCAGAACGCGTCGCGGCGGCCGATATTACGGTGCTGATCAACGGCCCGACCGGCACCGGCAAGGAAGTGCTCGCGCGGTCGATCCATTTGAATTCGGCGCGCGCGACTGGGCCGTTCGTCGCGATCAATTGCGCCGCGCTTCCCGAAACGATGCTCGAAGCCTTGTTGTTCGGGCATCAGAAGGGCGCCTTCACCGGGGCTTCTTCGGGCGGCGAAGGTTTTTTCCGCGCGGCCAATGGCGGCACGCTGCTGCTCGACGAAATCGCCGAAATGCCGCTGCAGCTTCAGGCAAAATTGCTGCGGGCGCTGCAGGAGCGCGAAGTCGTGCCGATCGGGGCGACCCAGCCACAGGCGATCGACGTGCGCGTCATTGCGTGCGCAAACCGTGATTTGCAGGATGAAGTCGCCGCCGGACGCTTCCGCGCCGATCTTTACTATCGCCTGTCGGTGTTTCCGCTGACGACCAAACCGCTGGCCGAGCGCGCGCAGGACATTCCCGCGCTCGCCGCGACTCTGATCCTGCGCCACGCCGGCAACCGCCAGACGATCCCGTGGCCCGATGTGTCGGCGATCGACTTGCTGATGCGCCACGATTGGCCGGGCAATGTCCGCGAGCTGGAGAATGTCGTGCAGCGCGCGTTGTTGTTTGCCGGTGGCGACACGATTTCGGCCGAACACATCGTGTTTGATCGCCCGACCGCGCTGCAGGCGAGTGCCGCGAACGACCAGTCGGCACCCGCGACTCTGGGCAACATCGTGCAGATGCATGAATTTCAGGCGATCCGCGAGACGCTGGCGGCGTGCAATGGCAGCCGGATCGAGACCGCCAAGCGGCTCGGCATTTCCGAGCGGACGCTGCGCTACCGTCTCGCCAAGGCGCGCGAGCAGGGCGATGACATCGTCGCTGCCGGCAACCGGAGTGTATGGGCATGAGCATCGACGGAATCGGTGGCGCTGGTGGCGGCGGGGGCGCGATGAGCGTCGATCGCGTGATGGCGCTGCGCGCGCAAATCCTCGAACGCAATCAGGCGCTCGCGCGTGCTGGTGCGAGCGACGGCGCGGCGGCGACGCAAGCGAAACCAGCCAGCTTCGCCACAACGATGGAAGACGCGCTCAAAAGCGTGAACCAGGGCCAGGTCGAGGCCGGGCGCTTGTCCGAAGCCTATGAGCGCGGCGAGACGATCGACATCGCCAAGGTGATGATGGCGCGCCAGCAAGCCTCGGTCGGGTTCGAGGCGACGCTGCAAGTCCGCAATAAACTCCTGTCCGCTTACAAGGACATTATGAGCATGCCGGTTTAATCGATGAGCAACGCCCTCACCCCTTCGCCGCAGTCCGGAGTCGCCGCCTTGGTGCCCGAGCGCTTCGCCAACCCGTTGCACCAATTGCAGGGCCTGCTCGCGCAGCCCGCGGTGCGGCGCAGCTTGCCGATGATCCTGCTCGTCGGGCTGATCGCGGCAGCCGCGCTCGCCTGGATGCTGATTGCCAGCCCGAACCAGAAAACGCTGTTTGCGGGGCTGGCCGATGCCGACAAGGCGTCGGTGATGGCGGCCTTACAACAAGCCAATATCACGTCGAAGATCGACCAGGGCACCGGCGCCTTGACCGTTGCCGAGGACGATTTTTCGCGCGCGCGCATTCTGCTGGCCGGACAAGGCCTGCCCAAGGCGGCCCCCGGCGGCTATCAGATCCTCGACAATCTTCCGATGGGCGTGTCCCGCGCGGTTGAGGGCGAGCGTCTGCGCCAGGCGCGCGAGACCGAACTGGCGCGCTCGATCCAGGAAATCGATGCCGTGGCCGAGGCGCGCGTGCATCTCGCCACGCCCGAACAATCGGTGTTCGTGCGCGACAATGCCGCGCCGTCGGCATCGGTCATCGTCAAATTGCAGCCCGGGCGGAGTCTCGGCGACGCGCAAGTCTCGTCGATCGTCAATCTCGTCGCCTCCTCGGTCCCCGGCATGAAACCCGAAGGGGTGACAATCGTCGATCAGATGGGCGGTTTGCTGACCAAGGGCGCGCATGAAAGCCAGCTTGGCATTGCCAGCGACGAACGCATCGCGTTCCAGCGCCGCGTCGAGGAAAAGTACCGCGCGCAAGTCGTGCAATTGCTTACCCCGCTGATCGGCTCCGGCAATTTCACCACCGAAGTTCAGGCCGATGTCGATCTCAACGAGACGCAGGCGACGCGCGAAAGCTATGACAAGCAGGGCACTTTGCGGGTCGAACAGGGCAATTGGACGGGTAATGGCAAGGACGGTCCGGCGGCGCCCGGCGGCATTCCCGGTGCGCTGTCGAACACCCCGCCGCCCACCGCGACGCTGGCCACGCCCCAGCCCGCCGCAACCCCGGTGCCGGGTGCGACGCCGGTTCCCGGGGCCTCCACCCCCGGTGCTGCCGCCCCCGTCGTGGCGGCAGCGGCCGCTGCGGTCGGCGATGCGCTGAAGGCGAGCGACCAATATTCGCGCGCTTACGATCTCGGCAAGGAAGTGTCGGTCAGCCGCACCGCGCCGGGCACGATCACGCGCCTGTCGGTGGCGGTGCTGCTGCGCGATCCCGAAACCGGCAAGCCGCGCGGCACGGTCGAAATCCAGCAGATCACCTCGCTGGTGCAGACCGCGGTCGGGTTCAACCAGGGGCGCGGCGATCGCGTCACCGTGATCAGCCGCAAATTTGCCGGTGCCACCGCCTTCGAAGACAAGCAGCCCTGGTATGAGGCGGGTTGGTTGCCCGTGGTCGCGCGCAACGCAACCGCCATCGTCATCGCGCTGCTCGTCTTGTTCCTCGGTATTCGCCCGCTGTCCAAGGCCGTGCTCAAGAAGCGCGAGGAGCCGGCACCACAGCCGCGCGCTGCGCTCGGCCGCGACTCGGTGGCCGAATCGCAAGGCGGTGGCCAGATGCCACCCCCGCGCGCCGACCAGCCGGTGAGCATCGACGCGCTCGAACAGACACGCGGCTATGACGACCGGATCGGCATGGTGCGCGGCTTCACGCGCGACAATCCGGCGCGCGCCGCGCTCGCTGTCAGGGACATGATCAAGTCATGAACGCCCCCATCAATCCTCCCATCCGATCCTATACCGGCGTCGAACGCGCCGCCGTGCTGATGATGCTGGTCGGCGAGGAAGAGGCGGCTGCTATCCTGCAGAAGCTCGATCCCGAAGAAGTGCGACAGCTCGGCAAGGCGATGTTCGCGGTCGCCGATGTTAGCGAGATCGAGGTCGAGCATGTGCTCGACGATTTCGTCGGCAAGGCGCGCGAACGGACCGCGATCGGCTTTGACCCGCGTCCGCGGATCGAGGCGGTGATGACGCGCGCTCTGGGCCAGGAAAAGGCCGATAGCGTGCTCGCGCGGATCGTTCCGGCGCAGGACGCGTGTCAGATCGATTTGCTCGACTGGCTCGATGCGGGCGAGATCGCCGCGATGATCGAAAAGGAGCATCCGCAGATCGCCGCCGTGCTGATCGCCAATCTGGATCCTTCGGTCGGCGCGCAAGTGCTCGAACTGATGCCCGATGCGGTGCAGCCCGACATCCTGCACCGCCTCGCCCGGCTCGGACCGATCACGCCCGAGGCGGTCGAGACGCTGAAGACGATGCTCGCCAACCGCAAGACCTCGTCGCAGACGCAGTCCGGGGTCACGCTCGGCGGCACGCGCGATGCCGCCAAGATCCTGTCGAGCGGGCGCAAGGCGACCGAACTGCGCGTCATGCCCAAATTGTTCAAGATCGACCGTGACGTCGCCAAGGCGATCGAAGAGGCGATGTTCGTGTTCGACAATCTGCTCGAGCTCGACGACAAGAATCTTGGCACGCTGATCCGCAACATCGACAGCGATATCCTCACGCGTGGCCTGAAGGGCGTCGACGAGAGTATCCGCGCGCGCTTCCTCGGCTGCATGTCGAGCCGCGCCGCCGACGGCATTCGCGACGAAATGGAGGCACGCGGGCCGATGAAGCTCAGCGAAGTGCTCGATGCGCAAAAGGTGATCATCCAGATTGCGCGCAACCTGGCCAAGGACGGCACGATCCAGATGGGCGGCGGTGATGACGATTATGTCTGACTTTACCGCCGGATTCTCTGCGCGCGGGGCAGGCGTCGCCGAGGCGCTGCAAGCCGCGTTCGCGCCGCGCGTGGCGGGGTTCGCCGCCGCCGATCTGCGCGACCGCGCGGCGCGCGGCCCGGTCCATTTCGCGCCACAAGGCGACGGCGAGGCCAGCCCAAAGCATTTCGCGCCGGCCAATCCCGGCGCGAACCCGACCGCAGGCTGGGACCCGCTCGACGCCAGCGCAGCACCGACCAGCTTTGTCGATCCGGTCGCGGCGGCGCATGCAGCGGGCTATGCCGAGGGTGTCGCAGCGGCGTTGGCCGAAAGCGCCGCGAGCGGGGAGCGCGACCGCGCCTTGCTTGTCGCGCTGACCGCTGCGCTGCAAGCCGACGACCGGGTCGACCGCGACGCGGTCGCGCGGCGGTTGCGGCAGACGGTGCTGTTGTTGGTCACGCGGCTGGTCGGCGACATCGGGATTGTGCCTGACCTGCTCGCGCGTCGGATCGAAGCCGCTGCCGAGCTGTTGAGCGATGCCGCCGAATCAGCGATGCTGCGCGTCCACCCGGACGATGTCGCTCTGCTCGGAGGCAAATTGCCGCGGCAGATCTTCGCGATCGGCGATGCGAGCGTCGCGCGCGGCGCGTTCGTGCTCGAAAGCGCTTCGACCATCGTCGAAGATGGCCCCGAAGAGTGGCTCGAACAATTGGCGCACGCGATCGATCGCGTCGCGGTGCCGGAATGAGGATCGTTCGCGCTATTGCTCCCCTCCCTGACAGGGAGGGGCTGGGGGTGGGTCGGTGTGGGGCGGACGTAACGTTCCCATTGAGAGCGACCCACCCCCTACCCCCTCCCTTCCAGGGAGGGGAGACGTAAAATGCTGAACCGCTTCACCGGCGACTATCTGGGTTCGCTCGGTCTCTCCGATTTCACGCCGCGCCCGAAAGTGTCGGGACGGCTTGCCTCGTTCGACGGGCTGTTGATGGAGGCGGTCGGCCTCACGCTGCCGGTCGGCACCGTCTGTCAGGTCGGCGATCGCCGGTCGGGGGTCGAGGCCGAGGTGATCGGCTTTCGCAACGGCCGTACGCTGTTGATGAACCTGGGCGGTCCCGCGCCGCTCCTGCCGCAAGCACCGGTGCGTCCGCTCGGCGCGCCGGGCGAGGCCGAGGTGGGCGCTGCGCTGCTCGGCCGCGTGGTCGATGGCGCGGGCAAGCCGATCGACGGCCTGGGGCCGATTCGCGGCGCAGCGCACTGGCCGCTCGCCGGGAAAATGCAGTCGCCGCTCGATCGCGGGCGCGTGCTCAAACCGCTCGATGTCGGGGTGCGCGCGATCAACGGCTTGCTCACCGTCGGCCAGGGGCAGCGGATCGGCATCATGGCGGGGTCGGGCGTCGGCAAATCGGTGCTGCTCGGCATGATCGTGCGCGCGGCCGAGGCCGATGTTATCGTGATCGGCCTGATCGGTGAGCGCAGCCGTGAAGTCGCCGATTTCCTCGAAACCAAGGTCGCGGGCGAGGCGCGCAAACGCGCCGTCGTCGTCGCGGTGCCCGCCAACCATTCGCCGGTGTTGCGCATTCGGGGCGCTTTGCGCACCCACGCCATTGCCGAGGCGTTTCGCGCAGAGGGCAAGAAGGTCCTGCTGATCATGGATTCGCTGACTCGCGTCGCGCATGCCGGGCGCGAGATTGGCCTCGCACTGGGTGAACCGGCGTCGGCGCGCGGCTATCCGCCGTCGGCGATTGCGATGCTGCCCAATCTCATCGAACGCGCCGGCGTCGATGTTCCTTCGGGCGGATCGATCACCGCGATCTATACCGTGCTGGCCGATGGCGACGACGGCAATGATCCGGTGGTGGACAGCGCGCGCTCGATCCTTGACGGCCATATCGTGCTGTCGCGCCAACTCGCCGAGCGCGGCGTCTATCCCGCGATCGACATCGGCCCCTCGGTCAGCCGCGTGATGAGCGACATCGTCGACCTGCCGCATCTCAAGGCCGCGCGCGTGCTGCGCCGTCACCTTGCCACCTATGAGGAAAATCGCGATCTCGTGCTGATGGGCGCGTATCGCTCGGGTGCCGACCCGGCGATCGACGCAGCGATCGCGTGCCATCCGGCGGTGATGGAATATATCAAGCAGGACCCCGACGAGATGGTGTCGCTGGGCGACGCCGCCGCCGAATTGATCGGCGTGTTCGCAGATGGCTAAACCCTCCAAGCTCGATCGCATCCTGCGCGTTCGGACCTTGCAGCTGGGACTCGTCCAGGCCGAGGATTCGCGCGCGCAGGAGCGCGCGGCGAGCGAGGCGTTGCTCAAGGCGCGAATCGCGCAGCTCGTTGCGGGCGTTGCGCCCGCCTCCGAACCCGTCGCCGCTTTCTCGCTGGTGGCCGCCGCGCATTTCCGCGAGCGGCTGCACCAATCGGCCGAAGCCGCCGAAGGCCGCCTGCGCGCGGCGCAAGCCGTCGCGGAACGCGCGGCCGAGGCCACACGCGAGGCGCGCCGCGATCAGAGCGCGATCGAGAAACTGATCGCGCGGGCCGATGCCGAGGCCGTGGTCAAGGCGATCCGCGCGATGGAGGCGATGCCGCCATCGCGCAAAATTCGGCACGATCCTTGCTGAAACCTGGGCGGGTGTCGCGTTCTGCCCCGCTGGAGTTTGCATGATCGACCTTTCGTCCGCTTTGCTCTCGGTTTCGCCGCCCCCGCC
>NZ_JBBATX010000002.1:10214-54094 GCF_040398505.1 Sphingomonas sp.
GAGTTTGCATGATCGACCTTTCGTCCGCTTTGCTCTCGGTTTCGCCGCCCCCGCCAGCGCCGGTCCTGGTCGCCGACGGTGCTGTGGCGTTGCCCGGCAGCTTCGCGCGGACGCTCGGCGCGTTTCTTGATGCCGCGGACGCTGCGCTCGCGCCGCAGATGCCGCTGCCGCTCGTGCCGGCACGGCAAGCCACCGCCGACCCCGGCAAGGATTTGCCGCCGGACACGGCCGATGCTGCCCAAACTCCCGATCCATCGGCTGCGGCCGGGTGGTTCGCGGCCCTCCCCCTTCCCGCTGCGGCAATCGCGCCGCCGCCGATATCGGATCGCGCGGTTAGCGCCACGCCGACCGCGCCGACTGCGCCAATCGCACCGACCGCGCCTCCGGCATCTGGTGATCAGCTCCCCGCCGCCGTGCTGCCGCGCGATCCTGCGCCGACAACCGCCCCAGACGAGCAGACAATACCGACGCCGCCAGTGACCGCAGACATCCCAGCCACGCTGCAAGCGGCGTCGTCACCGGCCCCCGATGGCGGTCCCGACCTGCTCCGGTCAATCGCGCTGATGACGGCAAGGGCGATGATCGAGGTGCCCCGCCCCGCGCCGGAGGCCAGGCCTGCGCAGACCGCCCTGCCACTCGACACGGCTGCGCCAGCGATCGTCGTCAGTGCGCTGCCCCAACCCGCCGGCCAGGTCTTTGCAAGCGCCCGCGCGATCGCCGGATCGTGGCGCGAGCATGCGCAGCGCGGCGACGGCCGCGATCAGCCGGACGTTCCGACCAGCTTTGCGAGCGCCGCCCCGATCGACCTGCGCGAACGCGCGATTGTTCAGGCCGCCGCCGATACCGCGCACACCGCGCTCGATCTGACCGCCGATAGTGGCTTGCAGCGGATGATCGACCGCATCGAAACGCTGCGCGACGCCGCCGATGCCGGCGACACGCGCGTGCGGCTCATCCCCGATGCGCTCGGCAGTATCGACGTTGCGGTCCGGCAGGAGGGCGAGCGCGTGCATGTCCGCTTCACCGCCGAACACGAAGCGACGCGTGCGCTGATCGCCGAGGCGCAACCGCGCCTCACCGAACTCGCGGCTGCCCGTGGGGTACGGATCGGCGATACCAGCGTCTCGACCGGGACCGGGGGCGGCGGCACCGCGCCGCAACCGCGGCCCGTCCCGTCGCGCGCGCCGGCGTCCGCGCGGCCCGACGCCGCAATCGTTTCCACCACCGACCACCGCCTCGCCTGAGCTGAAGGAGTAATACCGTGAGTGACAAAGACCTGATCGAGGAAGCGCCCAAGAAGAAAAAGGGCGGCATGAAAAAAATCCTGCTGATCGTCGTCGGCCTGTTGGTCGTGATCGGCGGCGGCGTTGGCGGCGCGCTCTATGCGATGAATGCCGGGTTGCTCGGCGGGCATGTCGGCGCTGCCGTCGCCGAAGGCCCGCGGCTCGTCCCCAAGGTCGAGCAGAAGCGCGTCGGATCGGGCGAAGGCGAGGGCCACGGCGCCAGCACCACCGGGCACAAGCCGCCGACCGGCGTCGGCGGCGATAAATATGCCTCCAATTATTATGCGATGGACAAGGAGTTCACGTCGAACCTGCAGGACAGCGTTCATTTCGTCCAGATCGGCATCGCCGTCTCGACGCCGTATGACGACACGGTCGTCGAAAACATCAAAACCAATGAGATCGCGGTGCGATCGGCGATCCTGATGGCGCTGGGCGATACCACCGAGGAGCAGGTTTTCACGAGCAATGGCAAGCAGATGCTGCAGCGCCGGATCGCCAAGGCGATCAACGATACGCTGAAGGAAAAGGAAGGTTTCGGGGGCGTTGGTAACGTTTACTTTACCACTTTCGTTGTTCAGTGAGGCATGGTTAACGAAGACCTTCAGCGCGCAAGCGGCCAAACAGCGGACGAGCGGCGGGAACGCCCCCGGCGGCCGGCCGAGCATGTCGCGCTGGGGGTCGCCAATCTCAACCCGTTCGGCGATCTGCACACCGTGCAGCATCTTTCCGCACGCCTGGCACGCGGCGTGCGCGGCGTGTTCGAGCCGCTGCTGCGCAAGGAACTGCGCTGCTGGGCCGAACCGCTGGTCGTCCAGCGCCTGGCCGATTATCGCGCCGAACGCCCCGCCGGGCTGACCGCGTGGCTGCCGCTCGCGATGACGGCGGCGGGCAGCTTGCCGACCGGGCAAACGCTGGCGGTGTTTGACGGGCGTTTCGTGATGGAATTGCTCGATCTGTTCTTCGGCGGGACCGGCCATACGCCGCACGATCTGCCCAGTGAGTTCACCCCGGCTGCCGAGGCGATGGTCGCACAGCTCGGCACGATGCTGGCCGAACCGATGCGTGCCGCGTGGGAGCCGCTCGCCAAGATCAGCTTCGTCCCCGGCCATGTCGAGGGGAACCCGTCGCTGATCGCCGATCTTGATATCGAGGATGCGGTTGTGGTCACGCGCTTCGGGATTGCGGCGGGCACCGCCAAGCCGGTGTTCGTCGATTTGCTCTATCCGGTCGCTGCACTCAAACCGCACGGCCCGTCGCTGACCGGTAAGGTCCAGGGCAAGACCGCCGAACCCGATCCGGCATGGCGCAATGGCCTTACCCGCGCGGTGATGGACGTGCGGTTCGGCGTGCGTTCGGTCCTCGCCGAACCGATGGTCTCGCTCAGCATGCTGATGGCGCTGAAGGCGGGCGACGTGATCCCGATCAGCGTCGGCGGCGATGTGCCGGTGATGGTCGGCGGTGATCGGCTCGGTGCGGGCACGGTCGGCACGTCGAACGGCCGCGCCGCGATCAAACTGACCAGTATTTCTTACCAAACGACGACCGACCTCGGGGGCAATTTCCAATGAACGATATGACGGGTGGGTTTCCGGTCGATGCGAGCCTCGCGGCCAATTTCCGGCTGCTGCAGGATGTCGACGTCAAATTGACGGTCGAGATCGGCTCGACGTCTCTGACGCTTCGCGAATTGCTCGCGCTCGGGGAGACGAGCGTGATCGAGCTCGACCGGCAGTCCAATGAATTGCTCGACGTGCTGGTCAACGGCACCCTGATCGGGCGCGGCGAAGTGGTGATGGTCGGCGAGCGCTTCGGCGTGCGGATGACCGAGCTGGTTTCGCCTGAAAAGCGGGCCTGACGCCGATGATGTGGTCCTATGTCCTCAAGCTCGTCGTGCTGCTGCCGCTTGTCTGCGGCCTGATGATCGGCTGCCTCTATGCCTGGCGCAAGCTTGAATCGCGGTTGCCGGGGCAACCCGCCAACCGCATGCTCAAGGTCAGCGAGACGATGATGATTTCGCCCAGCGTGCGCCTCGCGGTGATCGATTTCGAAGGGCGCAAGCTGCTCGTCTCGGTCAGCCGCACCGGCGTCGCGCTGATCGATCGCGGACGCGACGGCGCGTGAGCATGAAGATCGTCCGCAAGGGCCGTGGCCCAGCGCTGATCCGCCAGCCGGGGAAGCGCACGCCGTTCTGGGCCAAGCTCGCCTTGGTGCTGCTCGGCATCGGCTTCGCGCTGATCGTGGCGCACCCGGCCTTCGCGCAAGCATTGCCGACGCCTGCCCCAACGCCGCCCATGACTCCGGGCGTGGGCGATGCGGCGGACAAGGCGCTCAAGGAACTTGGCGGCGGCAATGCGCCGATGGCCTTGTCGCTGCAGATCCTCATCGTCATGGGGCTGCTGACGATCCTGCCCGGCATCCTGCTGATGATGACCAGCTTCACGCGGATCATCATCGTGCTGGCGATCGTGCGGCAAGCGATGGGGCTGCAACAGACGCCGCCCAACCAGGTGCTGATCGGTCTGTCGCTGTTCCTGTCCTTCTTCGTGATGGCGCCGACGATCACCCAGATCAACACGACGGCGATCCAGCCTTATGCCGAGAGCAAGATCGGCGCGACCGACATGATCAAGCTGGGCGCGGTGCCGCTTCACGCGTTTATGGCGAAGCAGACGCGCAAGAAGGACATCACGATGTTCGCCGGGATCGCCAAGAGCGGGCCGTATCAAAAGGCCGACGATATCCCCTTCTCGGTGCTGCTCCCCGCCTTTGTGACGAGCGAGCTCAAGACCGCCTTCCAGATCGGTTTTCTGGTGTTCCTGCCCTTCATCGTGATCGATCTGGTCGTCGCGACGGTGTTGATGTCGCTCGGCATGATGATGCTGTCGCCGACGATCATTTCGATGCCGTTCAAGCTGTTGCTGTTCGTGCTGGTCGACGGCTGGGCGCTGACGATGGGTTCGCTTGCCAACAGTTTTGTGAGTTAGCGGCGATGGACGTGTCCCGGATCACCCTTCTTTGGGTCATCCCCGCGCAAGCGGGGGCCCAGCACCAGCCGCCCGAGATGGGTCCCCGCTTGTGCGGGGATGACACGGGGAAATTCTGATGGACGCCGACTATTTCCTCACCATCGCCAATCAGACGATGTGGGTGCTGGCGCTCGCCTCGGCCCCGATCCTGATCCCGGCGTTGCTCGCCGGGCTCATCACCGGCATGATCCAGGCGGCGACGTCGATCAACGAACAGACCTTGTCGTTCGTGCCCAAGCTGATCGTTGTCGCGGTTTCGCTGCTGATTTTCGGTGGGCTGATCATTGGGCTGATCAGCGATTTCACGCTGAGCATTTTCGAGCGGATCCCGGATCTGGTTCGCTAAGATGGGCAGTGCGGCTGGCCCTCTCGGCTTCGGCCTGTCGGTCGAGCCCCAATTATGGGCGCTGATTTTCGTGATGGTCCGCGTCGGTGCGGCCTTTATCGCCGCGCCGGTGTTCAGCGCGGTGTCGATCCCGCTGACGGTGCGCGTGACGTTGTCGGGCGCGATCGGCGTGCTGGTGCTCGCCGTCCATCCGGTGACGCCGCCCGAACATGTCTTCGCCTTCAACACCTTCCTCGCGGTCGCGGCCGAGGCACTGGTCGGTTTCGCGATGGGCTTCATCCTGCAAATCGCCTTTGCCGCACCGATGATCGCGAGCGAAGTGATCGGCACGTCGATGGGGATCGGCTTTGCCTCGGCGATCGATCCGCAAAACGGGCGCTCGACCCCGGCGCTCGGACAATTCTTCTCGATGATGCTCACGCTCCTTTTTTTGAGCGTCAACGGCCATCTGATCCTCGTCGAGATGATCGTGAAAAGCTATGACGCGCTGCCGCCGGGTGCCGCCTGGCTGCGGCCACAACAGCTCGAAAACATCGCGTTCTTCGGCGGCTACACCTTCCTCGCCGGGCTGCTGCTTGCGCTGCCGGTCGGATTCCTGCTGCTGTGCCTCAATCTGATCGTGGGGATGATCTCGCGCTCGGCGCCGTCGCTCAATCTGTTCGCGGTGGGCTTGCCCGCCAGCCTCGCGGTCGGCGTCGTCGCGTTGGCGCTCGGCTTTCCGGCGATGGGCGATTATCTGCTCGTCATCATCGATGAGGCGCTCGCCGCCACGCAGAGCCTGGTGCTCGGCTGATGGCGGAGGATTTCGGCGAAAAAACAGAAAGCCCAACCGCCAAGCGCAAACGCGACGCGGCCGAACAAGGCGACATTCTCAAATCGCGCGAATTCGCGACTGCCTTGGTGATCCTCGCCGGCTGCGGCTGGCTCGCTGTGATGGGGCCCTCGCTGGTCGGTGCGTGCAAGGAAGTGATGGCGTCCAGCTTCGCCTTCGATCACCGCGACGTTGAGGATTTCGCGCCGTTCCGCGCGCTGGCGCAAAGCGGGTGGAAGCTGGCGCCGGCCTTGGGATCGTTGCTCGTCGTCACGTTTGTCGCGGCGATCCTCAGCCAGGCCGGGCTTGGCCATCTCGGCTTCAACGGCTCTTTGCTCGCGCCCAAGGCCTCGCGGATCAATCCGGGATCTGGGCTGAAACGCATTTTCGGGCCGCACGGCTGGATCGAACTCGGCAAGTCGCTGCTCATGGTCGTCCTGCTCGGCAGCATCGGCTGGTATATGCTGGGGCAAGTCGCGCACACCACGATCGGCCTTGCCTCGACCAATATCGGCACGGCGGTCGGCGCGCTGGGCGGCACCTTCATGAATGTGCTGTTCACGATGGCGTTCGGGCTGGTGATCATCGCCGGGATCGATGTGCCGATCCAGATCCTGCAATTGCTGCGCAAATTGCGCATGTCGAAACAGGCGACCAAGGACGAGAATAAGGAAACCGAGGGATCGCCCGAGGCCAAGGGCGCGATGCGGCAGCGCCAGCGCGAGATGGCGACGCGCAACATGCGCAAGGCGGTCAGCGAAGCGCATGTCATCCTCACCAACCCGACGCATTTCGCGGTCGCCTTGCGCTATGACCGCGCAACCGATCAGGTGCCGGTGGTGGTCGCCAAGGGGCGCGGCGTGATCGCGCTGGCGATCCGCGAACTGGGTGCCGAAAACCGCGTCCCCGTGCTTGAATACCCTTCGCTGGCGCGCGCGGTCTATTACACCAGCCGCGAGGGGCAGGAGGTGCGCGACGACCTTTACGTCGCGCTCGCGACGATCCTCGCCTTCGTCTTCGGGCTCAACGCCGAAGCAGGCGGTACGCCTGCCACCACGCCGCCCGCCGTGCTGGTGCCGACGACCGCGCGCTTCGACGAAAATGGCGTGAAGGAATCCTAAACATGCACGGGTTTCGGTCGTTCTATCCGTTGAGTTTTGTAACGGGATCACAGTCATGGTGACGACCAGCGCGACGTCGACCACTTTGGGCCAATCGATCCTGACCGCGCAGAATGCCGGATCGGGCGTGGACACCGCGTCGCTCGTCTCATCGCTGGTCCAGGCGCAGTTCGCCGCCAAAAATGCCGCGCTGACCAAACAGGAAAATGCGCTCACCGCGCAGATTTCCTCGGTCGCCAAGGTACAGAGCGGGATTACCGGTTTTGCTTCGGGCTTGAAGAGCCTCGTCAAGGGCGGCAGCCTGGTGACGCAGCCGACCAGTTCGGACGCCGCTGTGCTGACCGCGAGCGCCTTGCCCGGTGCAAAGCTGACGGGCCTGTCCGCCTCGGTCGAGGTTACGCGCCTGGCGAGCCCACAAATCGCGACCAGCGCGACGCCCTTTGCCAGCCGGACGGCGACCGTCGGTACCGGCACGCTGACGCTGACCTTCGGCACCGGCACGGTCAGCAATGGCGCGCTCACCGGTTTCACTGCCGGAACCGCGTCCGCCATCCAAATTCCGATCGACAGCGATCATCAGACGCTGGAAGGCGTCGCCAAGGCAATCAACGCCAAGGCGGCGGGCGTGACCGCGAGCATCGTCACCGATGCCGACGGCACGGCGCGCCTCACGCTGAAGGGCGCGACCGGCAGCGCGCAAGCCTTCACGCTGAGCGGCGACAGCCCCGGCCTCGCGCAATTGAACGTCGGCGTCGGGCAGAGCAGTACGACAATCGGCAGCGCCGCGCTCAATGCGCAATTGAAGCTCGACGGTGTCGCCGTCGAGCGCACCACCAATACCTTGACCGACCTGATCGACGGCGTGAAGCTCAACCTGGCGAGTACCGCAGTCGGCAAGCCGGTGACGCTTGGCAGCAGTACGCCCACCGCCGGACTTTCGCAGGCGGTCACCGATTTCGTCGATACCTATAACCAGCTGCAAGCGGTGCTGAAGAGCGAAACCGATTCGGCCACCGGCCCGTTGCGCAACGATTACAACGCGACCAGCCTGTCGCGCGCGCTGCGCGGGCTGACGCTGACCACGCTGACAACCGGTGCGGCGGCGGGCGCGCCCACCACGCTGTCGGCGATCGGCGTATCGACCAATCGCGACGGCACGCTGAGCGTCGATTCGGCGAAACTCGCGGCAGTGATCGCGAGCAATCCCGATGGCGTCGAGGCGCTGTTCGCCGATGGCACCGGTGCGAGCGGCGGGGGGATCGCGGCGGCGCTCGATGCGATCTCGACCGCGGCGGTCGACAAGGCGGTGACGGTCAATGGCAAGATCGAACGTATCGGCCTGGTCGGCAGTGCTGCGCTCTATACGGCGGCCAAGACGCGCGTGACCGATGCCGAGGCCAAGGTCGCGACCGATACGACGGCGTATCAGGAGCGCCTGACCAAGCAATATGCCGCCTCCGATGCGCGCGTCGCGGCCTATAAAGCGACCCAGACCGCGCTGACGAACCAGATCGCTCAGTGGAACAAGAGCGGCAATTGAGCGCCGCTTATGCCACGGCGTTCGGCCGCAACCCCGAAGCGACCTATCGCCAGATCGAACTCGCGGGTCAGACCGCTGAGGCCGATGGCCCGGCTTTGGTACAATTGCTGTATGACGAGGCAATCCGCGCGTTGCGCGGTGCCGCTTGGGCCGCCGAAAACGGCAATTATGCGATGAAGAGCGACAAGGTCACCCGCGCGACCGCGATCCTTTTCGCGCTCGAGGCGGGGCTCGATTTCGACGCGGGCGGCAGCGTCGCGCCCGCGCTCGCCTCCCTTTATGCCGGGGCGCGCCAGACGGTGGTCCGCGCGAGCATCGGGAGCGACCCGCGCCCGTTTCGCGACGTGGCCGAGACGCTCGATGAGATCGGCCAGGCGTGGCGCACCGTCCGCGCGGGGTAATGCGGTTGCCGCATCGTTAACCAAATCGTGACCCAGCGTGGCTAGGCTTTCCTCCATGATCGATCTCCCTCCTCCCGATCCGACCACAACCCGCCGCGCGATCGGCACGATCCTCGTGATCGATGACAGTCGCTCCAATCTTACCGTCCTCGGACGGCGGCTTGGTCATCTCGGCTATCTCACCGTCCTCAGCGACACCGGTGCGGAGGCGCTAGACCTGATTGCGGCGCGCGGATTCGATCTGGTCTTGCTCGACATGGTGATGCCGCGCCTGTCGGGGATGCAAGTGCTGCGCGAAATCCGTGGCAGCCGCGATACGGCCGACCTGCCCGTCATCATGCTGACTGGACGCAGCGACCCCGCGGCCGCGGTCGAGGCTTTGGAGGCGGGCGCGGACGATCACGTTGCCAAGCCGTTCGATTTCGATGTCCTCGCCGCGCGCATCGCGCGGACCTTGGCGCGCGCGCGCCGTATCGCCGAGCTCAAACGCTCCAATGCCAATCTCGATGCGCGGATCGCCGCGCGCGCGGTCGAACTGGGGGAGACCAAGACGCAATTGGCCGCCACGCGGGCCGACCGGCAGCGGCTCGTCGCGTCGATCCAGGCGCTCAACGATCAGGTCGAGCGGCTGAGCCGATAGTATCGCATCCGACGGATTTCGCGCGCCCCATCCCGTTCGCCCTGAGTTTGTCGATGGGCCTGCCGCCTGTTCGACACCGCTTGTGGCGAACCGGGCTTCGACAGGCCCAGCCCGAACGGGGTTAGGCCAGATCCAAGGCACGCTGCGCGAGCGTCAACCGAACCAGCGCCGCGCGCTGAAATAGCCGATGATTCCCACCGATACCGCGATGCAGATACCGCCGATCACGTCGAACGCCCAGGGTTCCTTCGCGAAGGGCAGGCCTTCGACGTTCATGCCGTACAGCCCGGTCAGGAAGGTGAGCGGCAGGAAGATCAGCGCGACGATCGAGATCAGCAGCGAGCGCGAATCGATCTGTTCGGCGCGCAAATCGGTCAGCGCTTCATGCATCAGCGCCGAACGTTCGCGGATTGCTTCCAGCTCCTCGGCCATGCGCGCGGCGCGGTCGGCGGCGGAATTGAGGTGGAGCCGGTCGTCGTCATGCAGCCAGGCACATGGCAGCGACGCCAGCTTTTCGAGGGCGGCGCGCTGTGGCTGGAGGAAGCGGCGATAGCCGATCGCGGCAACGCGCACCTTGGTTACGCCGCGGCGCAGTTCGAATACCTTGTCGGCGGCGAGTTCGGCCTCGCAATCGTCGAGGCTGTCACCAAGGTTGGCGACCTCGGGGTCGAGTTCTTCGGTGATGGCGCTGGCGAATTCGGCGATCAGATCGCCGGGGTCACG
Organism: Sphingomonas sp.; assembly: GCF_040398505.1. Classification (GTDB taxonomy): domain Bacteria; phylum Pseudomonadota; class Alphaproteobacteria; order Sphingomonadales; family Sphingomonadaceae; genus Sphingomonas. The sequence goes on from NZ_JBBATX010000002.1 coordinate 20,109, forward strand.
CACCATCCCACCCTCGACCAGTTTCACGACATCGTCGATCGCGGTGACCGAGCGCCGGGCGACCGAAATGACGCGCCCCGCCGTCGCCCAGATCCGCAGCGAGGCGAGCGGGTCGGACATCGTCATTTCTTCATTGGAGCGTCCGCGCAAATTGAGGAACGCGCCGTCGCCCAGCGCATCGCAGCGCGGGCGTGATTCGGTCGTGGTCAGCGCATCGACGACATAGTCAGGCGCCTTGGCGGTTTGCGTGAGCCATTGCTGCGCATGCTCATTATTCGATGTCAGATGGACCCAAATCAAATCGCCCGGCGCGTCAAGCGCGTGCGCGATGTCGCGCCGTTCGGCTTTGCCGTCCGCCACCCGATACGCAAAGCCGTTCATGCCCACTCCATCCAGACCGTCAGCCCCGCTTCGCGGACCGCCGGCGGTGCATCCGCAGCAATCCGTACCGCATCGGCGCGCGCGCGGTCGAGGATCGCCGCGGGGATGCTGGCGAGGTGATAGATGCGGTCGGCGAGCGCGAGCGCGCGCGCCTCGCCGAGCGTCAGATCGTCAGGATCGGCCGAACGCAGCCGCAGCGTGACGAACCGGTCGGAGGGTCGATCGGGGGTTGCCAGCCACCCCCCGACCGCCTCTGGCGTCGCGCGAAGCGGATCGAGCGCACCGCCCTCGGCAAAGGCAGCGCCCAACGCGCGGCGACGGTCGTCGAGCGCGGGATAGGCGAGTCGGATCGCAGCGCGCAGCGCGTGCAACCGCTCGGCCAGCGGCCCGAGCGTGGCGGGCAGCAGCGCCTCCAGCCGTTGTCGCAGCGCCGCTGCGAGTCCCGCCGATGCGCCACCCGTTCCGATCGCGACGATCACCGGGCTGCGGTCGATAATCGCGGGCAGCGTGAAATCGCACTGTTCAGGCCGGTCGACCGCATTGACCAGCACGCCGCGCGCCTTGAGCCGCGCGATCGCCGCCAGCGCTTCGGCGTCATCCTCGATCGCGACGATGGCGAGCGCCGCCGCTGCCTCCTCGCCGACGATCGACGCCCCGGCGCGTTCGAGCAAGCGCCGTTTGGCCGCCGCCGGTTCGCCCTCGCCGAGCAGGATCACCGCGCGCCCCGCCATGCGCACGAACAGTGGCAGGCTGTGGAGCGCAGCGTGGGGCAGGCTCACGCCTTGAGCCACTCGGGGATGCGTTCAGCGGCAAGGATTGTCTCGGGCAGAATGCGGTCGGCGACCACGGCGAAACGGTCGCCATCGACCAGGACTTCGGGCACCAAAGCGCGGCTGTTATAGGTCGAGGCCATCGTCGCGCCGTAAGCGCCGGCGGTGCGGAAAACGGCAAGGTCGCCGCGCGCCACGGCATCCATGTCGCGGCCCATCGCAAAGGTGTCGCCGCTTTCGCACACGGGTCCGGCGATGTTGGCGGTCATCCGCGCGCCCGTCGGGCGCACCGCCGCGAAATCGTGCCACGCATCGTAGAGCGCGGGGCGCGCGAGATCGTTCATCGCAGCATCGACGATGACATAGGGGTTGGTAACCCCGGGCTTGACCCAGATCACCTTGGTCAGCAGCACCCCGGCATTGCCCGCAATCACGCGGCCGGGTTCGAACATCAAGCGCACGCCCCATTCGCGCGTGACACGCGCGACCATCGCGCCGAGTTCGGCCGGACTGGGGAAGACCTCGCCCGCGCGGTACGGCACGCCGAGGCCACCGCCGAGATCGACGCGATCGACCGGCAGCCCCAGGCCGCGAATCTCCGCGACCAGTTCGCCCACGCGCGTATAGGCCGCTTCGAGCGGGGCGAGGTCGCTCAGCTGGCTACCGATATGGATCGCGACGCCGCGCATCGCCAGGCCGGGGAGCGCGGCGAGCCGTGCGAAAATTGCCGGGGCATGATCGATCGGAACACCGAATTTGTTCTCACGCTTGCCGGTCGAGATTTTGGCGTGCGTGCCGGCATCGACATCAGGGTTCACGCGCAGCACGGCATTGGCAACCATGCCCTTCGCGGCGGCGAGTCCCGCCAGCACGACGCCTTCTTCCTCAAGCTCAAGGTTGAACTGCCCGAGTCCGACATCGAGCGCGGTCGTCAATTCGATGTCGGTCTTGCCGACGCCCGAAAACACCACATCCGCCGCCGGGATCCCCGCCGCCAGCGCGCGCGCGAGCTCACCCCCCGATACGACGTCCGCGCCATAGCCGGCCTTGGCAAGGAGGCGGAGCACCGCGAGATTGGGGTTGGCCTTGATTGCATAAGCGAGATGCACGTCGCCCGCCGCGGCCAGCCCGTCGCGAAAGGCGCGGGCATGGCGTTCGAACATCGCGGTCGAATAGATATAGACCGGAGTCCCGACTTGCTCGGCAATCACCGACAGCGGCACGCCTTCGCAGTGCATCACGCCGTCGATCAGCGAGAAGTGGTCCATGATGTCAGCCTAAAAATCGGATGGGAAGGTCAATTGGGCGGCGGCAGGTTGAACTCGTCACCGCGCCGCTCTTGCGACGATTGAAGCAATTCGTCGCTGCGGGCGGGGCGGGCCTGACCGCTCGGTTTGAGCAGGTCCGCCGGGGTCGGCGTGGCCTTCGCGCCATAGGGTGCGACCGGCAACGATTCGCCCTTGGCCGGTTTCAAATTTTTCGCGGCGCCACAGCTGGCGAGCAGCAGGAACGATCCCACCAGGAGCACAGGCCGCATCATTCTTCTCCTCCGCGTGCAGCGGCGATGGCCGCGCGCACCCGCACCGGTGCCGTGCCGCCGAAGCTCGTGCGGCTGGCGACCGAGGCATCGACCGACAGCACGCCGTAAACCCGCGCGTCGATTCGCGGATCGATCGCCTGCAAATCGGCGAGCGGCACCGCATCGAGCGGTACGCCCAGCGCCTCGGCGCAGGCAACCGCGCGCCCGGTCATATGATGCGCCTCGCGGAACGGCACGCCCGCTTCGCGCACCAGCCAGTCGGCAAGATCGGTCGCGGTGGCGAACCCGGCCTCGGCGAGGCCGCGCATCCGATCGGTGCGGAAGGTCGCGCTTTCGACCATCCCGGTCATCGCTGCGATGCTCAGGCCAAGCAGATCGTGCGCTTCGAACACCGGCGGCTTGTCGTCCTGCATGTCCTTGGAATACGCGAGCGGCAGGCCCTTCATCGTCACCATCAACGCGGTCATGCAGCCGAGGATGCGGCCGGCATGGCCGCGCACCAGCTCGGCGGCATCGGGATTGCGCTTCTGCGGCATGATCGAGCTGCCGGTCGACCATTGGTCGGAGAGCGCCACGAAGCCGAACGGCTGCGATGCCCACAGCACGAATTCCTCGGCCAGGCGGCTGAGATGCAGCGAACATTGCGTCGCGGCGGTCAGATACTCGATCGCGAAATCGCGGTCGGACACGCCGTCGAGCGAATTGCGCGTCGGCCCGTCAAAGCCGAGGGCCGTGGCGGTCATGTCCCGATTGATCGGGAAGCCCGTGCCAGCGAGCGCGGCGGAACCGAGCGGGCACAGGTTCATCCGCGCCCGCGCATCGGCGAAGCGGCTGCGATCCCGCGCTATCATTTCGTGATACGCCATCAAATGATGGCCGAGCGTGACCGGCTGCGCGCTTTGCAAATGCGTAAAGCCGGGCATCACACTGTCGGCATGTTCCTCGGCGCGGTTCAGCAGCGCCGCCTGGAAAGCTGCAAGCGCCGCATCGACCTCGTCGATTGCATCGCGCACCCACAGCTTGAAATCGGTTGCGACCTGATCATTACGCGAGCGCGCGGTGTGCAGCCGCCCGGCGACCGGGCCGATCGCCTCGGCCAGCCGCGCTTCGGACTGCATATGAATGTCTTCGAGCGCCATGTCCTCGGCCACGCCATGCGCTGCATAGTGCGCGGCAACGGTGTCGAGCCCGGCCGAAATCGTCGCGGCGTCCTGCGGAGAGACGATCCCGGTCGCGCCGAGCATCGCGACATGCGCCTTCGATCCGGCGATGTCCTGCCGCCAGAGACGCTTGTCGAACGGGATCGAGGCATTTATCGCACGCATCACCGCCGCCGGCCCTTCGGCGAAGCGGCCACCCCACATCGCATTGGATGCGCCCGTGATGTCTTTCCGTTCGGTAATCGCTTCGGTCCTGTTGCTCGGCTTGGTTGCCGGGTGCGATAGGCAAGTCTCGTCGAACGAGCAAGCCGCAGCCCCCGCCGCGCCGCCTGCGCCGTCGGCTTCGACCGAGGAAAGCAAGATCGACCGCAGCCATAAGGGCGAGGCCGCGCCGACGCTGTCGTTCGAAGCGCCCGACGGCAAGCCGACGACGCTTACGGCGTTCAAGGGCAAGCCGCTGCTGGTCAATCTGTGGGCAACGTGGTGCGGCCCGTGCGTCAAGGAAATGCCGACGCTCGATGCCGCTGCAGCGACCATCGCCGTCGTGCCGATCAGTCAGGACAAGGACCGCGCGACCGTTGCGGCGTTCTTCGCCAAGCAGAAATTCGCGCGGTTGCAGCCCTATCTCGATCAGAAAATTGGCTTCAGCATCGCCTATGAAGCCAGTCTGCCGATGAGCATCCTGTTCGATTCGAGCGGCAAGGAGGTCTGGCGCACGACGGGTGGGATGGACTGGACGAGTGCGGCGGCAAAGGCGGCGCTGGCCGAGGCAAAGTGACCGATCTCGCGATCCTGTACGAACATCCCGCCTGGTTCGTCCCGCTGTTCGCAGCGCTCGACCGGCGCGGTGTGGACTATGTCGCGCTGACGCCCGGCGGCGATTTCGATCCCGCCGATCCGATGCCCCCGGCGCGCGTGGTGTTCAACCGCATCGCCATGTCGAGCTTCTTGCGGTCGGCCGAGCATCCGATCTTCTATGCCACCGCCTTGCTCGATCATTGGCGGCGCGGCGGCGCGACGATCATCAACGGACCCGAAGTGCTGGCGATCGATTCGTCCAAGGCGCGGCAACTCTCGCTGATCGCCGCGCTCGGCCTCGCCATCCCGGCGACGCGCGTGGTGCACCGTGCAGAGGATATCATCGCGGCGGCGCGGGCGATCGGCTTTCCGCTGGTGCTGAAGGCCAATATTGGCGGATCGGGCGCGGGCATCACCCGCTTCGATAATCTCTCCGAACTGGCTTATGCGGTGCGCGAAGGCGAATTGCCGAGCAGTGTCGATGGCGTTTTGCTGGTGCAGGACTATGTCCCGGCGCGCGGCGGCACGGTCACCCGGATCGAGACGCTCGACCGCACATTCCTCTATGCGCTCGATATCCAGGGGGGCGGTGCGTTCGATCTGTGCCCCGCCGATGCGTGCGTCGATGCAAGCGCGCCGATCGAAATGGTCGCGACCGACCCCGGCCCCGCGCTGCGCGATGCCGCCGAAGCGATCGCGCGCGCGGCCAATCTCGACGTCGGCGGGATCGAAGTGCTGATCGATGATCGCAACGGGACCCCGCGCTTCTACGACATCAACGCGCTCTCCAATTTCGTCGCCAAGCCGGTCGATGTGCTCGGCTATGACCCGCACGACGCGCTGGTCGACTATCTCATCGCTCGGATCGGGGAAGCACGCTGATGCGCTACGGTTTCTGGATGCCGGTGTTTGGGGGCTGGCTGCGCAACGTGCCCGACGAGGCGATGGACGCGAGCTGGGCCTATTCGAAACGTCTGACGCAGCGCGCCGAGAAGATCGGCTATGACCTGACGCTGATCGCCGAATTGAACCTCAACGATATCAAAGGGATCGAGCAACCGACGCTCGACGCCTGGTCGACCGCCGCTGCGCTTGCCGCGGTGACCGAGAGCATCGAGCTGATGGTCGCGGTCCGTCCGAATTTTCACCATCCGGCGCTGTTCGCCAAAGCGGCGGCGAATATCGACCGGATCGCGGGCGGCCGCCTCGCGCTCAACGTCGTTTCGTCCTGGTGGGCCGACGAAGCGAAGCAATATGGCCTGCAATTCGATCAGCATGACGATCGCTATGCCCGCACCGACGAATGGCTGCAGGTGGTGGATGGCCTGTGGAGCGAAGAGCGGTTCGATTTCGCAGGCGACTTTTATCGCACCGAGGGCGCGATCTGCTCGCCCAAACCGGCGCGTAAACCCGTGGTCTATGCCGGTGGGGAAAGCGAAAAGGCCAAGGCGATGATCGCCGCGCGCTGCGATGCCTATGTCATGCACGGCGACCCGGTCGCGGCGGTCGCGCCCAAAATCGCCGATATGGCGGCGCGGCGCGAAGCGGCGGGGGGCACGCCGATGCACTACGGCATGGCCGCCTATGCCATCGTCCGCGACAGCGAGGCCGAGGCGAAGCGCGAACTCGAGCGCATCACGTCCGTGACCGAGCTACCCGCCGGTTATGACAATTTCGACCAATGGCTGTCAGGCACGCAGTTGGAGCGCGAAATGAAGATCGCCGAATATTCGGTCTCGAACCGTGGTCTCCGCCCCAATCTGGTCGGCACGCCCGAACAATTGCGCGAGCGCATCGCCGAATATGAGGCGGCGGGGCTGGACTTGCTCCTCCTCCAGATGAGCCCGCAGGAAGAGGAAATGGAACGCTTTGCCGCGCAGGTGATGGGGACGGCGTGAGGATTAACGCGCGATAATGGTTGCTGAGCCTGTCGAAGGGTTGCGTGCCACGCGTCCGGGACCTTTTGTGGAACGCAAGGCTTCGACAGGCTCAGCCCGAACGCAGTGAGGAAGCCACGACACGCTACCGCGCTCAGATGCAGCTGGCGATCCGCTCGGGCGGGGCGCTGGTCCGCGTCTTCCAGATGCCGTCGGGCGCCTTGTACTTCTCGCCCGGCACCGTGCGCGCGATCAGATTGCAGCCGCTGGTGACCGCGAACTGGTCGACCGTCGATCCCGATTGCGCGCTTTGCTGGGTATAAGCGGCCTTGCGCTGGATGTTGATGTTGTTGACCAGCGCGCGCAATTCCGCGCTGCCCGCGCCCACGATACCGAGATAGCCATCGGGCTGCTCGCCGATCTGCCCTGCGGTGCGCGCCGCCTGATAGGCCGGATCGCGCTGCGCGAAGGCGGCGGTCGATGTGCCGATCATGGCGAGCGCGGCGATCGAAATCTTGAACAGACGTGTCATCAGAAAATCCCCGGTTGCGCTTGGATCAAACTCTTGGCCTGACCGTCGAGACGGTAGACGACCTCCTGTGTAACGCTGATGTTGAGGTTGATGACGATCGGCTTGTCGGGCGCGGTCACGGTGACGCACGCGGTCGTTATGCCCAGCGGTGCCAATACGGCCAGCAGCATCAGTCTCTTCATCGCGGTCTTGGTCGGTCGATCCGTCGCCTTCGTCAATGCTGTTTGCGTCATGGCATCTTCCTGCTTTCGGAGGGCTGAATAAGAATGGGCGGGGTAAGCGGCGGCGGCGGCGGAGGCGGCACCCGCTTGTTCTGCTCCTCAAGCAAGGCGGGCAGGTTGCGCTCGATCAGCCGTTTCGGGTCGTAGAAGCTCTGCGCCGAATCGATCAGCTGGCGAAACGGCGCCTTGATCCGCAAATTGAACACGATCGGCAATTTCTGCAGCCGGTCGAACAGGAAGTTGCGCTTTGCCCCTGCGCCTTGCGCGATTCCGGCAAAACGCACTTCGGTGATGATCTCGCCCGCCAGCGGCCCGTTCATCACCACGTCGAGATCGCGATAGCGCAGCGATTTCAGTGCCTGAAACGCGAAATTACCCCAGAAACCAACATCTTTCTGGGTCACTTCGCCGATATAGGCGATCGTCCCGCCACCCGCGCGCGCGACCAGATGCCCGCGCTCGACTCGCCCGCCGGTCGCATCGAATACCATCGGCAAGGTCCCGTCGAACACGCCGGTCGCGTCGAGGTTCTTGAAGTCGAATTGCTGGAGGAACTGTGCTGCCGCCACGCCTGCGACGCGGAAGGTCATGCGGCGTTCCTGCGCCTCGGCGAAATCGAGGACGGTCGGCGCGAGCGTCAGCGTGCCGCCGGCAAAGGGCCAGCGCCCCTCCTCGATCGCGATTCGCGTGTTCGGCAACAGCTGAAAGCGCACCGTCCCGTCATTGACCGGCACGCCGGGGTTGATCGTCTTGACGGTCAGCGTCTGCCCCGGTGCGGTTTCGAGCGCGAGCAGATCGGTGAAGCGAATTTCTCCCGCAATCCCGGTCACCGGGCCAAAAGCGGCGGCGAGATCGGTTCCGGGGGTGCGGAACACCCCGTCGCTGGTCACGCCTTGCGGTGTCCAGCGGATCTGCCCTGCGCCCGTCACCGTTCCGGCGACATTGGCGATGACGCCGAACGTCAGCCGCGTGAGCTGATCGGGCTGGAAGCGCTCGCTAAAGGTGATGCCGGGCACAGTGAGATCGGCGCGGCCGGTCCCGGTGCCCAGATCGTGCGCGATGCTGACCTCGGCGACCTTCACGGTGTGCGTCGGTTCGAACAGCGTGCCCGTGGCGGCGATCCGGTTGTCGATCAGCGTGAGCGCGACGCTCCGCGCGGCGAGCGGCTTGAAGCGCGGGTCGGGTGCGGCATCGGCGACCGCGAGCGCGCCGTCGAGCGTGAGCTTGCTCGCGGCAAAGCGCCAGGTGCCATCAGCCCCGGACAGCAGCAGCGGCACATTCCCGATGTGCCCGCCTGCACCGGCAAAGCTGCCGTTCAAGCCATCGCTGCCAAAGCTGCCGCGCAGCGTCGCCACGTCCAGCCGGGTGATCCGCTCCGCCGAACCAAGTTGCACGCCGAGGCCGGTGACGGCGAACTGCCGGTCGCCCAGCCGCCATTCGGCGCGGCGGGTGGTGAGGGCCACCGGCGCGCTGCCGAGCGTGCCGCCGAGCTGCACCGGACCGATCATCCCGCCACCGAGTACTGTGCTGCGGTCCAGCCGCACCAACCCGCCATCGAGCGGGCATAGGGTCACGACCGAACGCCGCAGATCGAGCCCTGCCGTGCGCAGCCGGTTGAACGCCAGCGGCGCGCAGGCCGCATTGACCACCAGCCGCGACACGCCGTCCCAGCTCGCCACGATCGGCACGCTCAGCGCGTCGACCCGGCCATCGCCGAGCGCCCCGGTTAGCGCGGCTAGAGTCTTGATCCGTGTCGCGCCATTGGGACTCGCGCTGAAATCGACCGGTGACAGCGTGAGGCGCGAAGTGCCCGCAGCATAGGGCGCGACCATCGCCCGGCCGATCAGCGCCGCGCCGGGTGTCGCCTGCGTCAGCTGGACGCGTGCATCGGGCAGCCCGCCACCGGCGAGCTGCGCCGTGCTGTCGATCCACACCGCCCCGTCGGGCCAGCGATAGCGGATCCCGCCACCGCCCGCGATCGTCGCGCGCGCGCCGGAGGGGGAGGCGAGCGCAAGGCGTGACACGCTGACTTGGCCGCGCGAACCTTCGACGATCGCCGAAAGCTGCACATCCGCATCGACCGACCGGACCGCCGCTTGCGCCGCCGCGACGAACTTCGCGGCCAGCGGCGCGACCGGCGTTCCCGACCCGATCGATCGGTAGCGATCGAGTCCGGCAAACAGTCCCGGCGGCAAGACGACACGGCGCGCGCGGGCGGTCCCGTCGAACGCGAGCGCGCTCGCAAAGCGATATTTCCCGGCCAGCGCCGCGCTACTGCCGGTGGTTCCCGACGCCGCAAACGCGCCCGATTGCAGATCGACCGTTCCCGAGACATCCTGCGTCGATCCGACAAAGGCGACCGGTCCGGCGATACGGCGGACACGCGCCGCAGCACTATCGACTGCCGCGACCGCCAGCCGCGCGGTGCCTTTCCAATGGTCCAGCGCGCCGTTTAGCGCGACCGAAAGGTCGGCGCGCGCATCGGCCGCGTTCACGTCGTTGCAAGCCGCCTGCGCCACCGATACCGGGCCAACCACGCTCGGGCGTGCCTGCACGATCCGAATCGCCAAGGCGGCGGCCGCGGATTCGATCCGGCATCTGGCGTATTCCATTCGCGCTGCGCGCGCGTTGAGCGTGCCGACAAAGCCGTTATCGAGCCGCCCTGCGCCCGTCACGTGCAGCGCGACATCCCCGTACGGCGTCGCCAACGCAATGCGCGCATCGCCGATCTCGGCATGGAGCGCCGGCAAGGCGAAAGGCTTGCCCGAGGGAGCGGGGAGCAAGCGATCGATCGCGCCGAAAGACACTTTCCCAGCGGCCAGGCGCGCGCGAAGTTGTACCTTCCCGACGCGCATCGCAGTGACCGATGCGCCCGAAACCCACAGGCTGGTATCGACCTCGATCCAATCGGCGAGCACGTCAGGCCGCGCCGGATCACCGATCCGGACATTGGTCAGCCGCTGCGTGCGCAGCCCGATCTGCGCGATCTCATAGCGCGCCGCGACACCGCGCGCGCGCAAAGCCTCGTCGATGAAATGCGCCGCCACCGGCTTGCGTAGCAGCGCCAGCCCGCCGAGCAACGCCACGAGGATCAACCCGACCAGGCCGACAGCCCAGCGCCAGCGCGCGCGGCGCGGCATCCCGCCCGCTTCCGCTTCTGCCGCCTTGCCCTCGGTCACGCACGCTCCCGTCATCCTGGTCGATGCCGACCATGCCCGCATTTCGGTGCATCAACCAGAGACGCGCAAGATCGTTGCGTGCGGGGGCGGAGGAGGAGGGATCGTGCGGGCGTCAGGCGTCGGCGACGGCGGGGGTGGGGGCAAGCTTGTCCTGCGTTTGTGTGTCGAAGTCGCGCGCATCGTGGCGTTCGTGGAGCTGGCTGGCAGGATCGCCCATCACGCGGTTGACCATCCGCCCGCGCTGGACCGCCGGACGCGCGGCGATCGTGTCGGTCCAGCGCACGACGTTCTTATACTCCTGCACTTGCAGGAATTCGGCCGCTTCATAGACCAGACCCTTGACCAGCGCGCCGTACCACGGCCACACCGCGATATCCGCGATCGAATAGTCGCCGCCGCCGAGATATTCGCTCTCGGCCAGCCGCCGGTCGAGCACATCGAGCTGGCGTTTCACCTCCATTGCGAAGCGGTCGATCGCATATTCGATCTTGGTCGGTGCGTAGGCATAGAAATGCCCGAACCCGCCGCCGAGCATTGGGCCTGCGCCCATTTGCCAGAACAGCCACGACAGCACTTCGGCGCGCTTGGCCGGGTCGGTCGGCACCAACGCACCGAATTTTTCGGCGAGATAAAGCAGGATCGATCCCGATTCGAACACCCGCACCGGCGCTGGACCGCTATGATCGACCAAGGCCGGGATTTTCGAATTGGGGTTGGCGGCAACGAAGCCGCTGCCGAACTGATCGCCGTCCATGATCTTGATCAGCCACGCGTCATATTCCGCGCCGGTATGTCCTGCGGCGAGCAATTCCTCGAGCATTACCGTGACCTTGACGCCATTGGGCGTCGCCAGCGAATAGAGCTGCAGCGGGTGCTTGCCGACCGGCAACTCCTTGTCGTGCGTTGCGCCGGCGATGGGGCGGTTGATGCTGGCGAAGCGGCCGCCACTTTCCTTGTTCCACGTCCAGATTGCGGGTGGCGTGTAGCTGTTAGTGTCGGTCATGCGGACTCTCCGGTGCGGCGCTGCTGCCGGGGAAATGGCGTGTTGTGCCGCAACGCACAAGGGGCGCGGCGGCGTCGCGAAGGCTAGCCGAGCAACGGCTCGCCCGGATAGGGCTTGCGGTGGATGCGCGCCGCCACCCAGCCCCCGAGCAGCGGTAGCACAACCGCGCAGACTTGCATCCAGAGCGGGTGCGGCAGCGCGACTTGGTTCAATAGGCCTGCCGCGAGGAACATGACGGCCACGATCCAGCCGCCGGGCAGCCAATCCGCGATCCGCAACGCGAGCCACGCCCCGGCGAGCGGCGCGATCAGCCAGCCGGCTGCGACGATCAGCTTGGCCGCGATTGGCATCTCGGCGATATAGGCGGCGAGCACGCTCGGGTCGGCGGTATCCACATCGCCGAGCGGGAACAGCGCGCTGCTGATCCCGTCGCTGGCCGCGACCAGCAGGAAGGCAACGATGATCCCCACGATCACGCCAAAGACTTTTTTCATCAAATTCCCCCGTCAGGGGCGATTTAGCACAATCGAACGCGCGGGCACATCAACCGTGCGCGGGACGACCCGGCGCTCGCGTCTGGACAAGCCGCAGGCCGGTCGCACGGCATGATGCCGTTACCACGGGATAATCGATGTCGCTGTTGCGCACCAAGGCAGCGGGCATCGCTTGCTGACATGCGCGGATCGAGGAGTATTGGGCCGATTCGACGCGCGCCTGCTGGCACGCGCTGTTCCCGTCGCCGCACCCCATGATCGCCATGACGTAGAAAAGCGGTTCCATCATCTCGTCCTTCCGACTGTAAAAACGATGGGCCGGGGCGCTTGTTCCACGAAGCGCTTTCAGGGGCGCTTGACTGTGCCTACATGGGGGCCAGATGCCACCCGATACCGCCACCACCGCGACCGCGCCCGAACGGCCCATGTTGCCGACGCTCAAGCGCTTCCTGCCCTATCTGTGGCCGGCCGATGCCCCGATCCTGCGGTTGCGGATCGTCGGCGCGATGACGCTGGTCGTGCTGTCCAAGGTCACGCAAGTCTATGCCAGCGCCTATACGCTGAAATGGGCGGTCGACCGGATGGCGCAGGGCGAACGATCGGCGATGTGGATCGTAATGGCGCTGGTGCTGGGCTATGCCGGTGCGCGTTTCTCGACGACCTTGTTCGACAATCTGCGCAATGCCGTGTTCGAACGCGTTGGGCAGGATGCGACGCGGCGGCTGGCGGCGAGCGTGTTCCGCCACCTGCACCAATTGTCGCTGCGCTTCCATCTCGAACGTCGCACCGGCGCCGTTACCAAAGTGGTCGAGCGTGGCACCAAGAGCATCGACACGATGCTCTATTTCATGCTGTTCAACATCGCGCCGACGGTGTTGGAACTCGGGCTGGTGCTCAACATCTTCCGCTCCAGCTTCGGCTGGGGGCTGGTTGCGGCGACCGTCGTGATGGTTGCGATCTATATCTGGTTCACGCGGATGGTGACCGACTGGCGCGCCGCGTTGCGCACGCGCATGAACGATCTCGACACCGGCGCGGTCAGCCATGCGGTTGATTCGCTGCTTAATTTCGAGACGGTGAAGTATTTCGGCGCGGAGGAGCGCGAGGGGAAGCGCTACGATGCGGCGATGGCGGCCTATGCCAATGCCGCCGTGACCTCCGAAAACTCGCTCGCCTGGCTCAACGTCGGGCAAGCGCTGATCACCAATCTGATGCTCGGCGGCGGGATGGCGTTTGTTGCTTATGGCTGGGGCCGCGGGCAATTTTCGGCGGGTGACGTGGTGTTCGTGTCCACTTTGCTCAGCCAATTGTTCCGCCCGCTCGATCTGCTCGGGATGGTGTATCGCACGATCCGGCAGGGCGTGATCGATATGGGCGCGATGTTCGACCTGATCGATACGCCGTCGGAGGTGATCGACGTGCCCGGCGCTCCCGCGCTCACCGTGCCCAATGGGCATGTCCGCTTCGAAAATGTGCGCTTCGGCTATGATCCGGGCATGCCGATCCTGAAAGGAATCGATCTCGATATTCCGGCGGGCAAGACGCTTGCCGTGGTCGGGCCGTCGGGCGCGGGCAAATCGACGCTCGCGCGGCTGCTGTATCGTTTCTACGATCTGACCGGCGGGCGGATCACCGTTGACGGGCAGGATATCGCGCAGGTGACGCAAGCGAGCTTGCGCGCGGCGATCGGCATCGTGCCGCAGGATACCGTGCTGTTCAACGATACGATCGGTTACAACATCGCGTATGGCCGTGAGGGCGCGGGCCGCGCAGAAGTTGAGAATGCCGCGCGCGGGGCGGCGATCGCCGGGTTCATCGAGCGGCAGCCGCACGGCTATGACACGCGCGTCGGAGAACGCGGGCTGAAGCTGTCGGGCGGCGAGAAGCAGCGCGTCGCGATCGCGCGGACCTTGCTCAAGAACCCGCCGGTGCTGATCCTCGACGAGGCGACCAGCGCGCTCGACAGCCGCACCGAGGGCGAAATCCTCGACACGCTCCAAGCGATCGAGCGCGGCCGCACCACGATCGTGATTGCGCATCGCCTCTCGACCGTGGTCCATGCCGACGAGATTGTCGTGCTCGAGGCGGGCCAGGTCGTGGAGCGCGGCAGCCACGCCGCGCTGTTGCGCAAGAACGGCCTGTACGCCGAGATGTGGAACCGACAGGCGCAGGAGCGCGCGGAGGAAGCGGTTGCAGCGGAATAAGCGGGGGGAGATGGGCGACGATCCTGTGATAGGCGCAGATCGGCAAAAAGCCTGTCCGGCCGTTTTGGTGCCAGCGAGCCTGTCCTCCCTTGTCGCCGGATATCAGTGGGCGCGCGACCTTGTCGGGCAATCCGGCGGTGCCGTGTATCGGCTCGACGGCAAGCCGGACGCACCCGATCTGTTCCTGAAGCACGGGCGGGATGCGCTTGCCGAGGAGATCACGAGCGAAATGGTCCGGCTGCGCTGGCTGGCCGGGTACATATCGGTGCCCGCCGTCACGCATTTTGTCGGCGCCGCGGATGAAGCATGGCTGTTGATGACGGCCTTGCCCGGCCAGACCGCCTATCAGCTGCTGGAGGCGCAGCCTGCCGAACAGATCGCCATCGTCGATGCGCTGGCCTCCTTTCTGCGGCAGCTCCATGCCATCCCGCTCGGAGACTGCCCCTTCACCAGCGATCATGCCTACCGCCGCGCGCGCGCGCGGGAGCGGATCGATGCGGGTTTGGTCGAGGAAGACGATTTCGACGCCGAGCGCGAAGGCTGGAGCGCCGAACAGGTCTGGGATGCTTTGCAGACGCTGATGCCGCTCGCGCCCGATCCCGTCGTCACGCATGGCGATTTCTCGCTCGATAATATCCTGTTGCGCGATGGCGCGGTCGTCGGGTGCATCGATGCCGGACGCGTTGGGATCGCCGATCGTTACCAGGATCTCGCGATCCTGTGGCACAGTCTCGGGGAATTCGACCCGTGCCTGCAAGAGCGGTTTCTCGCGCGCTACGGCATCGCCGATCCCGATCGCGGCAAGCTGCACTTTCATCTGTTGCTCGACGAGCTGTTTTGACGCGCAATGACGGCGCAGCCCGGTCGCTATCGCCGCAGCGCCCGATATTCCGGATGTTTGTCGATGAACGCCGCGACGGACGGGCATTGCGGGATCACCGTCAACCCCCGGTCGCGCGCCGAATCGAGCGCGGCGCGGATCAGCTTCGCGCCAACGCCGCGCGCGGCGATCGCCTCCGGCACGATCGTCTGGGTGAAGACGATCGTGTTGCCTTCCATCTGATACGCGGCGACGGCGCGGTGGCGGCCGATGGCGAGTTCGAATTCGGCCTCGGCCTTGTTGTGGGTGACGCGTTCCATCGGCCGCGCTTGCATCGGGCAGGCGGCTTCGCGCAAGAGGGCGCGTGATCGACCCGCTTCCTATTTTGCAATCGACCTTCGGCTTTCCGGCGTTTCGCGGGGTGCAGCAGCAGGTCGTCGACCGCGTGCTGGCCGGCGCGAACACGCTTGCGGTGATGCCGACCGGCGCGGGCAAGTCGCTATGCTACCAATTGCCCGCGGTATTGCTGCCCGGCACATGCGTCGTGGTGTCGCCCCTGATCGCGCTGATGCACGATCAGCTGCGCGCGGCGCTGGCGATCGGGATCAGCGCCGCCACGCTCACTTCGGTCGATACCGATCAGGCCGAGACGATTGCGCGCTTCCGGCGCGGCGAGCTCGATTTGCTTTATGTGGCACCCGAACGTGCCTCGGGCGCGAGTTTTCGCGATTTGCTGCGGCAGGCCCCGCTCGCGCTCTTCGCGATCGATGAGGCGCATTGCGTCAGTGAATGGGGGCATGATTTCCGGCCCGATTATCGGCTGCTTCGACCGCTGCTCGATGCGTTTCCGCACATCCCCCGGCTCGCGTTGACCGCGACCGCCGATGCCGTCACGCGCGCGGACATTCTCGATCAACTCGGCATCCCGCAGGAAGGGATGATCGTCGCGGGGTTCGACCGGCCCAATATCCAGTATCGCATCAGCCCCAAAGATAATGCCACGCGCCAGATCGCCGATCTGATCGCCGAGACACCCGGTGCCGGGATCGTCTATGTCCAGAGCCGGATGGGCACCGAAAAGCTGGCCGAGGCGCTCGCCAAGACCGGACGGCCGACGCGCGCCTATCATGCCGGGCTCGATCCGGCGGTGCGCGCGCGCAACCAAGCCGATTTCGTGGCGTCCGAAGATATGGTGATGTGCGCGACGGTCGCGTTCGGCATGGGGATCGACAAACCCGACGTGCGTTTCGTCGCGCATGCAGGGCTGCCGAAATCGATCGAGAGCTATTATCAGGAAACCGGCCGCGCGGGACGCGATGGCGATCCGGCGGTGGCGCATCTGTTCTGGGGCGCCGAGGATTTCGCGCGCGCGCGGCAACGTATCGGCGAGGTCGAACCCGCGCGGCAGCCGGGCGAGCGGCAGCGGCTTCAGGCGCTGGGGGCGCTGGCCGAGACGGCGGGGTGCCGGCGGCGGATCTTGCTCAAGCATTTTGGCGATGATTCGCCAGAAAATTGCGGGAATTGCGACAATTGCCTCAACCCGCCCGCCAGCGTCGATGCGACCGAGGTGGCGCGGAAATTCCTCTCCGCCGTGTTTCGCACGGGGCAAAGCTTTGGTGCGGGCTATATCGAACAAGTCCTGATGGGCCAGTCGAGCGAGCGCAGCCTGATGAACGGGCATGAGGCGCTCGGCGTGTTCGGGATCGCGTCGTCGCCGGAAGAAGCGGCGCTGATCAAGCCGGTGGGCCGCGCATTGCTGCTGCGCGATGCGTTGCGGGCGAACGATTTCGGCGGGCTGGAATTCGGCCCTGGCGCGCGCGCGATCCTTAAGGAAAACGAGCGCGTCGACCTGATCGTCCCGCCCAAGCGCGCGCGCCGGCGGCGCGGGGAAGCCGTGTCCAACCCGAGCGGCGACCCGCTGTTCGAGGCGCTGCGCGCCAGGCGCCGCGAACTGGCGCTGGAGGCGAGCGTGCCGCCGTACGTGATCTTCCACGATTCGGTGCTGCGCGAAATGGCGGCGCTGCGGCCGTCTTCGCTCGCGGCGCTGGGGCGGATCACAGGGGTGGGGGCACGGAAGCTCGAGGCCTATGGCGAGGCGTTTCTGGCGGTGGTTCGGCGGTTTTAAGAAGGGTTTTCTCACGCAAAGCCGCGAAGACACGAAGAAAAAGAAAGAGCGGCGCAGCCCTTCATCCTTCTTGCTTTGCGCCTTCGTGTCTTTGTGTGAGGTTATTGTTCGCGCGGAGGCGCGGAGGTGTTTCGTCCGGGGGCGAGGGGCCCGCGCGAACCCGCGGCTACTTCGTTCAAGCGCATTGGCGCGTCTTTCTTCTCCGCGCCTCTGCGTGAACAAATCTGCCGCTTTCGCGGGCGCGGCGCTCGGGCTAAAGGCAGGCCATGACCATTCTCCGCACCATCGATGCGACCCTTTCGGTCGCCCCGCAGATCGACCCCGACGACATGGCGGAGATCGCCGCGTCGGGCTTCACCGCGATCGTCAACAATCGCCCCGATGGCGAGGATTTCGGCCAGCCGAGCGGCGACGAGATCGCCGCCGCTGCGCAAGCGGCTGGCCTCGACTACACCGCGATCCCGATCACGCATGCCGGTTTCTCGCATCCGCAGATCGATGCGATGGCGGCCGTGCTCGCCGAGGCCAAGGGGCCGGTGCTCGCCTATTGCCGCTCGGGCACGCGCTCGTGCAATTTGTGGGCATTGGCGGCGGTCAAGGCGGGGGCGCATCCCGATGCCGCGATGGCGAAGGCCGCGGCGGCGGGATACGATCTCACCGGCTTGCGGCCGTTGCTCGACGCCCTATCCTCGCCGGCATGAACTGGATCGTTCTCGGTTATAGTCTGGCGGGTGTACTCGGCCTTGCGCTGGTGGCACGCTGGCTGCGGCTCGGCGAAAGCCGGATTTCGAGCGAGGCGCAGGCGCGCGAGACGGCCGAGCAAATGCTTGCGGGCTTTGTTGCGCACGGCGCTTTGCTCGGCACCGATGGCAATGCCGCGTTGGTTGCCGGCAATGGCGCGATCGCGATCCTGAAGCGTCACGGCGCGAAGATCGCGGCGCGGCGGCTGGTCGCGCCGCTCGGCCTGACTCAGGCGATTGAGGGGGTGCGAGTCGAAACCGGCGAGCGGCTGTTCGGCGGGGTCTTGCTATTCGGCGTCGTGGCGGACGAGGTGCGTGCGCTTGAGGCGTCGGTCGGGCGCGCATCGGGCGTGGTTGTCACGCTCCACTGACCACTGCGCCCATTGACATTGGGGCACTGACAGTTGTGTAAGTAACGACGATGGCTTTGCCCGATCCCGTCCAATATGCCGTGCCCGGCTTCATCCTGCTCGTGCTCGCCGAGATGGTGGTCGCGCGCGCGAAGGACCGGAGCCGCTATGAGCCGCGCGATACGCTGACCTCGCTGATGCTGGGGCTTGGCAGTACGGTGGCGGGCGCGCTGTCGGGGGCAGCGGTGTTCGCGCTGGCGCTGTGGGTGTGGCAATTCCGCGCGTTCGACATTGGATATCAATGGTATTGGTTCGTCATCGCCTTCGTGATCGACGATCTGGCGTATTACGCGTTCCACCGCTCGGCGCACCGCGTGCGGTGGTTCTGGGCGAGCCATGTCATCCACCATTCGAGCCAGCATTATAATTTGTCGACAGCGCTGCGGCAGACCTGGACCGGTTTCTTCAGCATCGGTTTCCTGTTCCGCTTGCCGTTGTTCCTGATCGGCTTTCCCCCGGCGCTGGTGTTCTTCGTCGCGGGGATCAATTTGATCTACCAATTCTGGATCCACACCGAAGTGATCGACCGGATGCCGCGCTGGTTTGAGGCGGTGATGAACACCCCGTCGCACCACCGCGCGCATCACGCGACCAACCCGCGCTATCTCGACAGCAATTATGCCGGCGTGTTCATCGTGTGGGACAGGATGTTCGGCACCTTCGTGGCGGAGCGCGACGATGATCGTCCGCGCTATGGCATCGTCAAGAATCTCGGCAGCTTCAACCTGTTCTGGGCGGCGTTCCACGAATGGATCGGCATTGCGCGCGATGTGTGGCGCGCGCCGGGGCTTCGTGCCAAATTGGGCTATGTGGTGATGCCGCCGGGGTGGAGCCACGACGGCAGCCGCGATACGTCCGAAAGCATCAAGGCGCAGTGGCGCGCGACGTGGATACATCGACCGGCAAACGCCGGCGGGTCTGGAGAGATTGAATGGAAGAAGCCGATATCGTTGTCGTCGGGGGTGGATCCGGCGGAGCGGCTGCTGCCGGACGCCTGAGTGACGGGGGTAAGGTGTCCGTCGCCTTGCTCGAAGCCGGCGGTCGCAACACCGGGCTGCGCACGCGCATCCCGGCTTTCCTCGCGTTTCAGACCGACAAGACCAACTGGAATTACGAGACGGTTCCACAAGCCGGGCTGAACGGGCGGCGCGGGCATCAGCCGCGCGGCAAGGGGCTGGGTGGATCGAGCGCGATCAACGCGATGATCTATATCCGCGGCAACAAATGGGATTACGACAATTGGGCGGCGCTCGGCTGCCCCGGCTGGTCGTATGATGAGGTCCTGCCATGGTTCAAACGCGCCGAGCATAACACGCGGGGCGGCGATGACTTTCACGGCGCCGATGGCCCGTTATGGGTCAGCGAACAGCGCTTCGCCAATTCCGGCAGTATGGATTTCATCGAAGCCGGCGCCAGCCTGCAAATCCCGCGCAACGACGATTTCAATGGCGCGCGGCAGGACGGCATTGGCCTGTATCAAGTCACGCAGAAAAACGGCGAACGCTGGACGTCGGCGCGGGCGTTTCTGGGGGACAAGCCGGCCAATCCCAATCTCCACATCCTGACCGGCGTGACCGCCGAGCGCGTCCTGTTCGATGAAGGCCGCGCGTGGGGCGTGGCGTATCTGCAGGACGGGCAATCCAAGGTGATTCGCGCGCGGCGCGGCGTGATTTTGGCGGGCGGGGTGTTCGGCACCGCGCAATTGCTTCAGCTGTCGGGCATCGGACCCGGCGCGCATTTGCGCGAACAGGGCATTGCCGTGCGGATCGACCGGCCTGCGGTCGGGTCCAATCTGCAAGACCATATCGATTATGTCGCGGCGTTCGAAACGCCGGGCAAGAATTTCGTCGGCAATTCGCTGAAGGGCACGCTCGCCATGGGCGGGGCGCTGATCAGCTGGCTGCGCAAGCGCGAGGGGATGATGACGACGCCCTTCGCCGAAGCCGGCGGCTTCCTCACCGTCATGCCCGATGCGCCAGCGCCCGACGTGCAGCTCCATTTCGTGATCGCCGCGCTGGAGGATCACGGCCGGACCAAAGTGCCGGGGCATGGCTTTTCCTGCCATGTCTGCGTGCTGCGGCCCGAAAGCACCGGCACCGTGCGGCTCGCCTCGGGCGATGCGCGGGCGGCACCGGTGATCGATCCGGCCTTCTTCAGGGATGCGCGCGACATGGAGGTGATGAAGCGCGGTGTGCGCGCAATGTACCGCATCCTCGAACAGCCGCCACTCAGCAACCATCAGGGCGTCGATCGCTATCCGATCGACCTCGACGATGACGATGCGCTCGATCGGCTGATCCGCGCGCGCGCCGATACCGTCTATCACCCGGTCGGCACGGCGCGGATGGGATCGGACGAGGCGGCAGTGTGCGATCCGCGGCTGCGCGTGCGCGGGGTCGAGGGGCTGTATGTCGCCGACGCCTCGGTCATGCCCAAGCTCGTTTCGGGCAACACCAATGCGCCCTCAATCATGATCGGCGAGCGCTGTGCCGATTTTGTGACGGCTGATCTGGGATGAGCGAGCAGGGTCCAAAGCCAGCGACCGACTGGCGGCGGATCGGGCTGATCGCCGCGGTTACGCTGGTGCCGGGCGGGTTTCTGCTGGGCGCGGCACTGGCGATGCGGCGGATGCAGGCGAGGGCGGAGGCGGAGGTGCCCGCGGGGGAGGCCGCTCCGAACGACAAGGTCTAGCAGCACTGGCGCGGACCTTGTATCCTGCAC
The DNA here is from genome assembly GCF_040398505.1 of Sphingomonas sp. GTDB lineage: Bacteria > Pseudomonadota > Alphaproteobacteria > Sphingomonadales > Sphingomonadaceae > Sphingomonas. Next base: position 41,084 of record NZ_JBBATX010000002.1, read on the forward strand.
AAGTCGCGTGACTGGCGAAGCAGGTGGGGTACCACCGTGGAGCGCGATCCCGGAACGCCGCTCGCCCGGGCATCCTCTACCCGCGCAGGAGCCCGTATGTCCGACCCAATCCATATCCAGAACTGGCAGCGTCTCGACGCGTTGATCACGACCTCGGGCCAGCCGAGTGAGGGCGAACTGGCCGAGATCGCGGCGTTGGGCGTCTGCCACGTCATCAATCTGGGGCTGCACAGCCATGAGCGCGCTCTGCCCGATGAAGCCGCCAGTGTCGGCGCAGCCGGGATGACCTACACCCACATCCCGGTCGCCTTCGATGCGCCGACCCAAGCCGATTTCGCGCGTTTCTGCGCGGTGTTGGCCGGGATCGGCGCAGCGCCGGTCCACGTCCACTGCATTATGAATTGGCGCGTGTCGGCATTCTTCTACCGCTATCGCCGCGACGTGCTGGGGTGGGAGGATGCAGCGGCGCGCGCACCAATGGAGGCATTGTGGCAGCCCGGCGGCGTGTGGGCGGCGTTTATCGGGGATACCGCCAGCATCGCCGTGCCGCACCGTCTCGCGCGCGCCTGACCTCGTCCAGACAAAAAGGGCCGGTGCGTCGCCGCACCGGCCTAAGGGTGTCCGCAGGAGGAACCTGGTTTGGGCGACGCCGCTCCCCCGAACGGCGCCCCCCAATCTCGTCAATAATTGTAGGCGCGCTCGCCATGCTCGTTAATGTCGAGGCCTTCATGCTCGACCTCTTCCGAGGGGCGGATGCCGACGGTGTATTTCAGCGCGAGGAACAGGATCAGCGAAACCCCGCCCGACCAGCCCAGGGTAATCCCGACCGCTTCGACCTGAGTCCACAACTGGGTCGCCATGTCGTACACGCCCGCCTTGGCGACGGGGGCGGTGTAATCGATCCAGCCCTGGCCGCCGAGCTTGGGATCGGCGACGATGCCGGTGCCGAGCGCGCCGAAGATGCCACCGATGCAATGCACCCCGAACACGTCGAGCGAGTCGTCATATTTGCCGAGCTTCTTCACCGTGGTGACGAAGAAAAAGCAAAGTGGCGAAACCAGCAGGCCGAGCACGATCGAGGTCATTGGCGAAGCGAAGCCCGAAGCGGGCGTGATCGCCACCAACCCGGCGACCGCACCGGTCACCGCGCCGAGCAGCGACGGCTTGCCGTGCTTCACTTGATCGATCACCGCCCACGATACCGCGGCCGCGGCGGTTGCCACGAAGGTGTTGATGAAGGCAAGTGCGGCCAAGCCGTTCGATTCGAGGTTGGAGCCGGCGTTGAAGCCGAACCAGCCGACCCACAACAGGCTGGCACCGATCATCGTCATGGTCAGCGAGTGCGGCGGCATCGGCTCCTTGCCATACCCGACGCGCTTGCCGATCACGATGCAGCCAACGAGGCCGGCGATCCCGGCATTGATGTGGACGACAGTGCCGCCCGCGAAATCCAGCGCGCCCTTGCCGTAAAGGAAGCCGAAATCGGCCGGCGCAGTGGGCAGGAAGTCGGGGCCAGCCCAATACCAGACCATGTGCGCGATCGGGAAATAGACGATCGTCATCCACGCCACCATGAAGAGCATCAGCGGCGTGAACTTCACGCGTTCCGCAAAGGCCCCGACGATCAAGGCGGGGGTGATGCACGCAAAGGTCATCTGGAACACGACATAGGCATATTCGGGGATGTAGACCCCGTTCGAGAAGGTCGCCGAGAGCGTGCTTGCGTCGACGCCCTTGAGGAACAGCTTGCCGAAACCGCCGACATAGGGCGCGAGCGCGCCCGAGCCGCCGGTGAACGCCATCGTATAGCCCCAGCTGACCCAGACCAATGCGGCAATGCAGACGATCATGAACACCTGCATCAGCACCGACAGCATGTTCTTGGTGCGAACCAGCCCGCCATAGAATAAGGCGAGCCCCGGCACCGACATCATCAGCACCAGCGCCGAGGATACCAGCATCCAGGCGGTATCGCCCTTATTGACCATCGCCGCCGTCGGCACGAACGGTGCGGCGGGCGCTGCCGCTGCCGCCGGGGCCTGCGCCCAGGCCGGAAGCGCTGCGAACAGCGCCGCACCGGCAAAACCTGCGGCAAGCCCGAATTTGGTCGATTGCTTCATCGATACCCCCTTGAGGACGGACGCGCTCACAGTGCTGTCTCGTCGGTTTCGCCGGTGCGGATGCGGACGGCCTGTCCGACATCGAGCACGAAGATCTTCCCGTCGCCGATCGCGCCGGTATTGGCCGAAGCCTGGATCGACTCGACCACCTTGCCGACCAGATCGTTGCCGCACACGACCTCGATCTTGATCTTGGGGACCATGTTGGTGCTGTATTCGGCACCGCGATAAATTTCGGTCTGGCCCTTCTGGCGGCCGAAGCCCTTGACCTCGGTCACGGTCATGCCCGCGACGCCGATCTCGGTCAGCGCCTCGCGCACCTCGTCGAGCTTGAATGGTTTGATGATGGCTATGACGAGCTTCACGCGCGACCCCCCTGTTTGGTCCTGGGGCCTTCCTCGCAATCTGCGTGCCAGAGTCGAAAGCGCGCGATTCCGGGGCGATGCGCGACCGATTGCGTTACAAAAGTGCAAATTTTTGTGCAGTTGCGAACGAATGCCTAAGAATCAGGCACGCCGGCGAGGATGTCGCGCGCGGCGGCCGCATCGTCTTCATCGACCATCACGCGCACGGGGATGAAGAACTGGCTGCCGTCGGCGATGCTGGCATTGCCGTCGAGCGCGACGGCGGGAATGTCGGCCGATTGCAGCAGGCCGATCACCATATGCGCTTCATTGCGCGCGTACCGCCCGATCTCGACGAGGCTCACGCGACGACGCGATCGGGCGTCCGGACGGGTAAGCCATCGATGCTGCGCTTTCCCGTGGCATAGCGTTCGAGTTGGGCGGTCTCGCTTTGCTGCGCATGGAATTTCGACAAAGTATCGCGCTCGCGCTCCAGTGTCATGAACGGCACGCTCCAGCCACAGCTCGTCTGGATCTCGTCGAGCGCGATTTCGAAAATCTGGCGTGTGCCTGGCAGCAAGGTGAAGTGGGCGCTGCGCTCGGCCCAGCGATCGTCCTGCGGCAGGATCGCGGTGCCGTGTCCGTACAAGCGCAGGATCAAGGCGGGCCGATCGAAGGCGCAGAACATGACCGTGATCCGCCCATCCGCAGCGAGATGCGCGTTGGTCTCATTGCCCGAGCCGCCGACGTCGAGATAGCCGACGGTCGTGTCACTGAGCACCCGGAAGCTGTCCATGCCCTTGGGGCTGAGGTTGATCCGCGCGCCCTCCGCTGCGGTGGCGACGAAGAAGACGGGTTGCTTGGCGATGAAGGCGCGATGATCGTCATTCAATGCCTTGAAGAATTCCATCATAGCCTCCTATCGCGAGCAGACGATCAATCCTCGAAGTGCAACGCGGCGGCCGCTCCGCCTGAAAGCGTGCTTGGCCGACGCGGGTCAGTCGGAGCGCCGTCTTTGATGGGACCGGGCGGGCGCTTGCGATTGGATGGCCGAAGGTTGCGCGCGAGGATGGCACGAATCGCCGGGTTGCGCCCCAAGATCAGGGATTCCAGATCCACTCTCCGCATCACGCTATCTCCTTACCGCAACGTCACATCGCCGTCCCGCCAACCGTCAGCCCTGCCACCAGCAAGGTCGGTTGCCCGACACCGGCCGGAACGCTCTGCCCGCCCTTGCCGCACATGCCGACGCCTTCATCCAAAGCGAAATCGTTGCCGATCCCCTCCACGCGGGTCAGGCAGCTCGGCCCGTCGCCGATCAGCGTCGCGCCCTTGATCGGCGCGCCGATCTTGCCGTTTTCGACGCGGTACGCCTCGGTGCAGCTGAACACGAATTTTCCGGATACGATGTCGACTTGCCCGCCGCCGAACGATTTGGCGAAGATGCCGTTCTTCATCCGGCTGAGCAATTCGGCGGGATCATCCTTGCCACCGCGCATGAAAGTGTTGGTCATGCGGGGCATCGGGGCGTGCGCGAAGCTTTCGCGGCGGCCATTGCCGGTCGGCGCGACGCCCATCAGGCGGGCGTTGAGGCGGTCCTGAATATAGCCCTTGAGGATCCCGTCCTCGATCAGCACATTCTCCTGTGTCGGCGTACCTTCATCGTCGATCGAGAGTGAGCCGCGCCGGTCGACGATCGAGCCGTCATCGACCACGGTGACGCCGGGGGCCGCGACGCGCTCACCGATCCGCCCCGAAAAGGCGCTGGTGCCCTTGCGGTTGAAATCGCCTTCGAGCCCGTGGCCGATCGCCTCGTGCAGCAGGATGCCGGGCCAGCCCGGTCCGAGCAATACGGTCATCTCGCCTGCGGGCGCATCGACCGCGTCGAGATTGACGAGACCTTGCGCCAGCGCCTCATCGATCGCGCGGTTCCAGGTCGTCGGCTCCATCAGGTCATTGTAGAGATAGCGCCCGCCAATCCCGAAGCTGCCCGTCTCGCGGCGGCCATTTTGCTCGACCACGATGCTGACGTTCAAGCGCACCAGCGGACGCACGTCGGTCGCGATGAAGCCGTCGGCGCGGACGATCTCGATCACGTTCCAGCTGCCCATCAGCGAAACCGAGACTTGTGCGACACGCGGATCGCGTGCGCGGGCGGCGGCGTCGATCGTCTGGCAGAGGTTCACCTTGTCGGCGAACGGGATCAGGTCGAGCGGATCGGCATCAGTATAGAGGTGGCGGTTGGTCGCGCGCGGTGGCGCGGCCTTTGGCGTGGCGGAGGGATCGATCAGCGCCATCGTCTCACTCGCGCGGCGGATCGCGGCGGCGCTCAGTTCATTGGCGTGCGCGAACGCGGTCATCTCGCCCGATACCGCGCGCAAGCCAAAGCCCGAATGCGTGTCGTAACTCGCGGTCTTCAGCCGCCCATCGTCAAAGCCGAACGCTTCGGACTTGCGATACTGCAGGTAAAGCTCGCCATCATCGGCCTTGCCGAGTGCTGCGGCGGTGAGCGCCTGCGCCTCGTGCGGGTCGAGCTGACCGTCATGATACAGGAAGGCGCGGGGGTCTGTCGGGCTGGTCATGCGACAGAGATAGGGACGCGGTGCGCCCGGGTAAATGGTGTCGAGGTCGTGACCGTGGTGATACCGTCACCCTTTACCGTCACCCCGGCCTTGTGCCGGGGTCCACCTCGCCGCGAATTCGGCGCTCGGTGCTCGAACAATCCCGCTGGATGCACGGTGGGCCCCGGCACGAGGCCGGGGTGACGGGAGAGCTATTTGGTCGGCAGCGTATAGGCCAGATCGTAATGGTGCGCGCCGCCGTCCATCTTGATCTCGAAGCTCCCTGCAATTCCCTCCAGCGCGCCGGTGCCGCTGTCGGGCGCGATCATCACCGAAAGATCGGCGCCGCCCGCCTTGTCGATCGTGCCGCGATGCAAAAGCAGAAAGCCCCCCGCCTTGCCATCGACGCTCCCGCTGAACTGATCGATCGCGACATAGCCCGCCGGTTGCCCCGGCTTGGGCGTGCCCGCCGCGAGCATTGTGCCGGTGGCGGTGCCGGTCATGCCGCCGCTGAAGCTCTTGGCGATCCCCATCCGGCTGGTCGGCAAGCCGCCTGTCGGCGCGTCGGTCTGCGCTTCAGGGGTCATCTTGACCTCGAACGTACCGGTCGCGTGGTGCATCGGGGTCCTTTCAGGCGATTGGGCGGCGGCGATCAGCGTGATGGGCAGCGCAAGCTGCGCCAGCAGCCGCCACCGCACGGTCACCGGCCTGCGCCGTCGCCATGATCGTGGAGCGTCGCTTGATCGGCCCCGTCGGCCGGGCCGCCGACCAGCACGAAGCGCCGGTCGCAATAGCCGCAATCGACATAGCCGCTCTCGTCAATCTCAAGAAAGACGCGCGGATGGCCGAGGCTTGCGCCGCCGGGAATGTCGGTCGCGCCGTCGCAAAGGTTGCGGGCATGGGTGACGCGGAGGATTTCGGGCGGGGCGATCATGGCGACCGCGATAGCAAGGCTGCCCCGTCCGAGCAATCGTCCCACGCGGTTTGTGTCGCTTAGGGTTGGCGGCGCGCGTTCAATCGACGTAAGGCGATTCGCATGACCGACGCCGCCATTTCGATCGCCAATCTGTGCAAGACCTATCAGGGTGGCAAGCGTGCGCTCGACGATGTGTCGTTCGATGTGCCGCGCGGGCAAATCTTCGGGCTGCTCGGGCCGAATGGCGCAGGCAAGTCGACGCTGATCAATATTCTGGCCGGCCTCGTCAACAAAACGAGCGGGTCGGCGTCGATCTGGGGCTTCGACATCGACAAGCACCCGCGCAATGCCAAAGTGTCGATCGGCATCGTCAATCAGGAAATCCTGTTCGACCCGTTCTTCTCGCCGGCCGAGACGCTGGAGATCCAGGCCGGGCTGTACGGCGTGCCCAAGGCCAAGCGCCGGACGATGGAATTGCTGCGCGCGGTGCATCTCGAGGACAAGGCCGATGCCTATGCCCGCACGCTCTCGGGCGGGATGAAGCGGCGGTTGATGGTGGCGAAAGCGATGGTGCATACGCCGCCAGTGCTGGTGCTCGATGAGCCGACGGCGGGCGTCGATATCGAGCTGCGCCAGCAGCTTTGGGCCTATGTCCGCGCGCTCAATGCGGCGGGCGTGACGGTGGTGCTGACGACGCATTATCTCGAGGAAGCCGAGCAATTGTGCGACCGGATCGCGATCATCAACCACGGCAAGGTGATCGCCAACAAGCCGACGCGCGAGCTGGTCGGCATGGCGACCGAGAAACTGGTCGAGGTGACGGTCGACCGTGATGTGGTCGCGCCGCCGGTTGCGGCGTGTTTCCAGAAGATCGAGCTCAAGGGCACGCGGACGCTCGCCATCACTTATGCCAAGGACAAGGTGAATGCGGGCCAGGTGCTCGCCGCGGTGCAGGCCGATGGCTACGGCATTGTGGACGTATCGACGCGCGAGGCCGATCTGGAGGATGTGTTCCTCAATTTGACGAGGGCTTCGAATGCGTGATTTTCTCCCCTCCCTGACAGGGAGGGGCCGGGGGTGGGTCGGCCCGAGTGGTGACCCAACGCCCGCCCCAAACCAACCCACCCCCAGCCCCGCCCTTCCAGGGAGCGGAGCACGATGACCCACATCTCCGACGTCCTCATCATCGGCTCCGGCGCGGCCGGGCTGACCGCCGCGCTCAACCTCGCCGATCGCTTCAAGGTCACCGTGCTCGCCAAGGGTGCGATGAACGAAGGCTCGACCGCCTGGGCGCAAGGCGGGATCGCCGCCGTGCTTGAGGAAGGCGATACGTTCGAGAGCCATATCGAAGACACGATGATCGCGGGCGCGGGCCTCAACGACCGTGCGACCGTGGAGTTCGTGGTGAGCCAGGCCCCCGCCGCGATCGCGCGGCTTGAAGAATTGGGCGTGCCCTTCGCCACAGAGGGGAATGCGCTCCACCTTACCCGCGAAGGCGGCCATTCACACCGCCGGATCGTGCACGTCGCCGATGCGACCGGCTGGGCGGTGCAGGAGGCGCTACAGCGCGCCGCGACCGATCACCCGAACATCACGCTCGTCCCCGACATGGTCGCGATCGACCTCGCCACCAGCCGCCACGAGGAACGCTATTCGGGCGCGGGCAATGTCTGGGGCGTCTATGCCGTCAACCGCGCGACCGGCCGGGTCGAGCTGTACACCGCGCGCGCGACGATCCTCGCCACCGGCGGCGCTGGCCGCACCTATCTCTTCTCGACCGCACCGCGTGGTGCGACCGGCGACGGCATCGCGATGGCATGGCGCGCGGGCGCGCGCGTCTCGAACATGGAGATGATGCAATTCCACCCGACCTGCCTCTACAATCTCGACGTCAAGAATTTCCTGATCACCGAGGCGGTGCGCGGCGAGGGCGGGCATTTGCTCATCCCCGAAACGGGCTATCGCTTCATGCCCGATTTCGATCCCCGGCTCGAACTCGCGCCGCGCGACGTGGTGGCGCGCGCGATCGACCATGAGATCAAGCGCCTCGGGCTCGATTACGTCCATCTCGACATCAGCCATAAAGGCGAGGCGTTCATCCGCGAGCATTTCCCCAACATTTACGAAAAGCTGATGGGCCTGGGGATCGACATGACCAAGGACCCGATCCCGGTCGTGCCGGCGCAGCATTACACCTGCGGCGGGGTGGTGATCGACCTCGACGGCCGCACCGATTTGCCGGGCCTCTATGCCGCGGGCGAATGCAGCGAGAGCGGGCTGCACGGCGCGAACCGGCTGGCGTCCAATTCGCTGCTCGAATGTTTCGTGTTCGGCGAAGCCTGCGCGGCGCATATCGCCGCGCATTGGGATGATTTGCCCGCGCCCCCGCCGATCCGCCCGTGGGATGAAAGCCGCGTGAGCGATTCGGACGAAGAGGTCGTGATCAAGCAGAACTGGACCGAAATCCGCCGCTTCATGTGGAATTATGTCGGGATCGTGCGCACCACCAAGCGACTCGAACGCGCGCAGCACCGCATCCGCCTGCTGACCGAGGAAGTGAACGATTATTACGGCCATTTCCGCGTGACGCCCGATCTGATCGAGCTGCGCAATTTGCTCCAGACCGCCGAGCTGATCGTGCGCTCGGCGCTGGCGCGGCATGAATCCCGCGGGCTGCATTACACGCTCGACTATCCCGATTTGCTGCCCGAGGCGCGCGATACCATTTTGGTGCCGTAAAAAAGCCCACTTGAGATCAATGCCATAGCAAATCGGGCGCGAACGATCGTCCCATCCTGTGTCACCTTCGCCTCATCTCATGCTTGCACGTGCGGGACTTCTCAACCCTCTTATGCTCCTGTCAGGAGATACGGGGGTTCAGGCACGGGGCAAGCAATGGTGGCGCAGATTTTTCCCGATCGATTTCCCAAGCGGCTCGCCGCGCTGCTGCTGAGCATTACGCTCGCCTCCTGTGTTCGCGATGCGCATGTGCCCGTCGCGACTGCCCCGCCGCCGCCGAGCGTCCCGCTACCGGTCCGCGCGCCTCCACCCCCCGCGCCGCGGGTCGTCAGCGCGCCCTCGGCGCTCGCCGCCAATGTCGCGACGCTGGTGCGCGACTTTGACGGGCGCGTCGGCGTCGCGGTGCGCAGCATCGATCAGGGCTGGTGCGTCGACAGCAATGGCGCGCAGCGCTTGCCGCAGCAAAGCGTCAGCAAATTGTGGGTCGCGATGACCGTGCTCGATCTGCGTGACGCCGGGCGGTTGCGGCTCGATGACCCAGTGACGGTGCGACGCGAGGATCTGACGCTGTTCCACCAGCCGATCGCGGCTTTGGTCAAGGGCGAGGATGGCTATCAGACGACGGTCGGCGAATTGCTGCAACGCGCGCTGACGATGAGCGACAATACCGCCAATGACCGGCTGCTGCGCTTTGTCGGCGGCCCGGGCGCGGTGCGTGATTTCCTGCAGCGTAAAGCGCTGGACAATATCCGCTTCGGCCCGGGCGAACGGCTGTTGCAGGCGCAGACGGCGGGCCTCATCTGGAAGCCCGATTTTGCGCTCGGCAACGCCTTTACCCGTGCCCGCGCGAAGCTGCCGACGCTCGATCGGATCGCGGCGTTCGAACGCTATGTGTCCGATCCGCCCGACGGCGCGGCCCCGATCGCGATCGCCAATGCGCTGGCGCGGTTGAAGCGAGGCGATCTGTTGTCGAAAGTCTCGAGCGACTATCTGATCGGGACGATGGAATCCTCACATACTGGCAAGCAGCGGATGCGCGGCGCGGTGCCGCCGGGCTGGAGCTTCGGGCACAAGACCGGCACGGGCCAAGATCTGGGCGGGCGTACCGCGGGCTATAACGATGTCGGCCTGCTGATCGCACCCGACGGAAAATCTTACGCGATCGCGGTGATGATCGGCGACACACCCAAATCCATTCCCGCCCGCCAGGCGCTGATGCAGGCGGTGGTGGCGAGCGTGGTGGCGAATCACGGTTAGAGTATCGTCCGTTTGATAGCGGATACCCTAACCCGTTCGCCCTGAGCTTGTCGAAGGGCAGCGTGCCACAGGTCCTGCACCGATTGTGGCACGCGGGGCTTCGACAGGCTCAGCCCGAACGGTGCCGAGGTTCAGGCGCAGCGCGCTTTAGGACGCGCGCAACTCGGGCTTGGGCAATGCGCCCCGCGCTGCTATCTCCCGCCAATGCCGCATCTCTATCTTGTCGATGGCTCGGGTTATATCTTCCGCGCCTATCACCGCCTCCCCCCGCTGACCAACGTGCATGGCGAGCCGGTCGGGGCCGTTTACGGCTATACCACGATGCTGTGGAAGCTCGCCGACGAACTCCACAAGGCCGACGGGCCGACGCATATGGCGGTGATCCTCGACAAAGCGTCGAAGACCTTCCGCAACGATCTCTACGACCAGTATAAGGCGCACCGCCCGCCCGCGCCCGAAGATTTGATCCCGCAATTCCCGATGATCCGCGATGCGACGCGCGCCTTTTCGCTGCCGTGCATCGAGACCGAGGGCCTGGAGGCCGACGATATTATCGCGTGCTATGCCAAGGCCGCGTTGGCGCAGGGGTGGGCGGTGACGATCGTGTCGGCGGACAAGGATTTGATGCAGTTGATCGAGCCCGGACTCGACCTGTACGACACGATGAACAACCGGCGGCTGGGCGCGGAGCATGTCGCCGAGAAATTTTTCGGCATCGCGCCGACGCAATTGGGCGATGTCCTCGCGCTGATGGGTGATACGGCCGATAATGTGCCGGGCGTCACCGGCGTTGGCCCAAAGACCGCGGCCAAGCTGATCCTCGAACATGGCGATCTCGAAAGCGTGCTGGCTGCCGCCCCGGCGATGAAGCCCGGCAAATTGCGCGACAATCTGATCGCGCAAGCCGACAATGCGCGGCTGTCCAAGGTGCTGGTCACGCTCAAAGGCGATGAGCCGCTGCCCGAGCCGCTCGAGGATTTCGAGTTGAAGGGCATTCCCGATGCCCCCTTGCGCGCCTTCCTCGAACATCACGGCTTCAAGTCGCTGCTCGCCAAATTGTCGGCGGTCGCCGATGCGCCGGTCACGCCGCACGCGCCGACCAAGATCACGCCCGTGGTCGAGGACCCGCCGTGCGACCATGATGGCTATGAGACGGTCATCGACGAAGCCGCGCTCGATCGCTGGATCGCTGGCGCGCGACACCAGGGCTGGATCGCGATCGATACCGAGACGACCGGGATCGACGCGACGCGCGCGGAACTGGTCGGCGTGAGTATGGCGCTGCATCCCAATCACGCTTGCTATGTGCCGCTCGGGCATGGTGGATCGGGCTTGTTTGCGGAAACCCCGCCGCAGCTCGACCGGGCGGTGGCGCTGGCCAAGCTCAAGCCGCTGCTCGAGGAGGCGGCGGTGCTCAAGATCGGGCACAATCTGAAATATGACATGATCGTGCTCGCGCGCGCTTATGCCGCAAGCGGCGGCGTGCAGATCGCGCCGATCGACGACACGATCCTGATGAGCTTCGATCTCGACGCAGGACTCCACGGACACGGCATGGACGAACTCGCGGCGACGCATTTGTCGCACAGCTGCATCGCGTTCAAGGACGTGGTCGGCACCGGCAAGGCGCAGCGGACTTTCAACGAAATCGATCTGGTGGCCGCAACGCGCTATGCCGCCGAGGATGCCGATGTGACGCTCCGGCTGTGGCGGCGCTTCAAGCCACGGCTCGCGGCCGAGCAGGCCACGCGCGTCTATGAAATGGTCGATCGCCCGTTGGCTGCCGTCATCGCGCAAATGGAGATGCACGGGATCAAGGTCGATGCGGCGCAGCTCGCCCGGCTATCGACCGAATTCGCGCACCAGATGGGCGGGCTCGAGGTCGAGATTCACGCGCTGGCAGGCGGTGCTTTCACGATCGGCAGCCCCAAGCAATTGGGCGATGTGCTGTTCGAGCGGATGGGGATCAAGGGTGGGCGCAAGGGCAAATCGGGGGTCTATTCGACCGATGTGACCGAGCTCGAACGGATCGCCGCCGACAAGGATTCGCCGGGCAAGGACATCGCCGCGAAAGTGCTTGACTGGCGGCAATTGTCGAAACTGAAATCGACCTATACCGATGCGCTGCAAGCGCAGATCAACCCCGCAACGGGGCGCGTGCACACTTCGTACAGTCTGACCGGCGCGCAGACCGGGCGGTTGTCCTCGACCGACCCGAATCTGCAGAACATCCCGATCCGCACCGAGATCGGCCGTCAGATCCGCGATGCCTTTGTGGCGGAGCCGGGCAATGTCCTGCTCGCCGCTGATTACAGCCAGATCGAACTCCGGCTCGCGGCGCATATGGCCGACGTGCCCGCGCTCAAACAGGCGTTTGCCGACGGGGCGGACATTCACAGCCTGACCGCGCAGGAATTGTTCGGCGAGGTCAATCGCGACACGCGCGGGCGCGCCAAGACGATCAACTTCGCGATCCTGTATGGGATCAGCCGCTGGGGCCTGGCCGGGCGGCTCGATGTGACGGCGGATGAAGCGCAGGCGATGATCGACCGCTATTTCGAACGCTTCCCCGGCATCCGCAATTACATTGCGCGGACGACCGAGGAAGTGCGCGAGAGTGGTTTCACCACCACATTGTTCGGGCGCAAATGCCATTTCCCGCGGATCAATTCCAAGCTGCAGCACGAGCGACAGGGTGCCGAACGCGCCGCGATCAACGCGCCGATCCAGGGGACATCCGCCGACATCATCAAGCGCGCGATGGTGCGGATGGGTCCGGCGCTGGCCGAGGCGGACCTTGGCCATGTGCGGATGCTGCTGCAAGTGCATGACGAATTGGTGTTCGAGCTGCCCGGAGGGGATGTGGCGGCGGCAGGCCCGGTGATCGAACGTGTGATGGCGACCGCGGCCGAACCGGCAATCGTGCTCGACGTGCCGCTGGGGATCGAGATCGGCACGGGTGTAAGCTGGGGCGCGGCGCATTGAGCAGCGCTGAGACAAAAGCGGGGGCGGGGGCCATCGACGGACGGACGACGGAGGAAATCGACGCACTCGCCAAGGGTGGGCGGACCAAT
>NZ_JBBATX010000002.1:54194-60646 GCF_040398505.1 Sphingomonas sp.
CGACGGACGGACGACGGAGGAAATCGACGCACTCGCCAAGGGTGGGCGGACCAATATCATCGGGTTCGTCATGCGGCTCGTTGCGCGCTTGCCCTTCCTGTTCATTGCGGGGCGGTTGTACGGCCCCGATACGCTCGGCACCTTTGCCCGCGCGGTGCTGTTCGTCGAGGTGGCGTCGCTGCTGGCGACGTTCGGGCTCAAGCGTGGCCTCGCGCTCGCGATCGCCGAGTCCGACCGCCCGCATGTCCAAATCGTGTGGGATTGCCTGATCGTCGCGGCGATAGCCTCGGGTTTTGCCAGCGCGATCCTGCTGCTGCTGCCCGATCTGATGTATCATGGCAGCACCCCGACGCTGCTCGAACGCTTGTTGCCGTGCATCATCGTGGCGGGTGCCTGGTCCGACATCATGCTGGCAGCGCTCGCCTATCGCCGCAATATCCAGGCAACGGTGACGGCGCGCGCGATCATCGAACCGTGGACGATCTCGATCGCGGCAGGCGTGCTCTATCCGATCGCGCGGCATGACGGGCTGGTCATCGCCTATATGCTGTCGATGGTGGCGGCGTTGCTGGCCTCGTTCGTCCCGTTCGTGCTCAGCTATGGCCCGCCGGTTGGCTGGCGGCTCCATTTCGGGCGGACCATCGCGCTGATCCGCCGCAATGCGCCGCTGGCCGGGGCCGATGCGCTCGAATGGGGGACGCGCAATGTCGATCGCTCAATCCTGTTCCTGATGTTCGAACCGCGCATCGTCGGCATTTACTGGATGGCGCAGCAAGTCGCGTCGATCCCCGGCAAATTGAAGACGAGCTTCGACCCGATCCTCGGGCCCGTCATCACCTCGAGCCTCGCGCGCGGTGATACTGCTGGCGTGGCGAGCCAGGTGCGCCAAGTCGGCTTCTGGATCCTCGCCGCGCAGACTGGCCTCGCCCTGATGGGGTCGATCCCCGGCGAAGCGGTGATGGGTACCGTCGGCCCGCAATTCGTCGCGGGCACTGCCGCGCTCGCCTTCCTGCTGTTTGCGGAGGCCGCCGCGTCGACCGGCGCGGTGTGCGAATCGGCGCTTGTCTATATTGCGCGCGTCCAGAACATGGCGATTTCGATCGGGATGCTGCTGTTCCAGGTGGGACTGAGCTATGCCCTGATCTACGCGATGCAGGCGCTCGGCTGGCCGGTGGCGTATCAGGCGGCGGGCCCGGCGGCGGCGTTGTTCGTGTCGGTCACGCTGACCTCGATCATCAAGTCCAACTATCTGGCGCGGCTGTTGCAGGCGCGCGTTGCCGGGTGGCGCTTGCCGATGCTCTGGGCGATCCTCGCCGCGGGCGCAGTCGGTGCCGCCTTCACCGCGCTGCCCCCGCAATATGAATGGGCCGAACTGGCGATCGGTGAGCCGGCAATTGCGGGGGTCTATCTGTTCGTGCTGTACCGCTGGGCGTTCAAAGCCGAAGACCGCGCGCTGTTCCGCCGGATGCCCGACGGCGTTACGTTACCGGCGGTCGGGCTACGGGCCAGTCGTGAGGGTCACGGTTAGCTTCTGCCGTCGGCCGGCGCTCAGTGCTCAGTGCTCAGTGCTCAGTGCCGGAAGTGGCGGACGCCGGTAAATACCATCGCCAGACCGGCCGCATCGGCGGCGGCGATCACTTCGTCGTCGCGGATCGAGCCACCAGGCTGGATCACCGCCGTCGCGCCCGCCTCGACCGCGGCGAGCAAACCATCGGCAAACGGGAAGAACGCATCCGACGCAACCGCCGATCCGATCGTGCGCGGTGTCGCCCAGCCCGCCTTTTCGGCGGCGTCCTTCGCCTTCCACGCGGCGATACGCGCCGATTCGAGCCGGTTCATCTGCCCTGCACCGATCCCCGCCGTGCTGCCGCCCTTGGCATAGACGATCGCATTCGATTTGACGTGCTTGGCAATCGTCCAGGCGAAGCGGCAATCGGCGAGTTCTTCCGCCGTCGGCGCGCGCTTGGTCACGATTTGCAGCTCGGGCGTGCTGGCATTGTCGCGCGTCTGGACCAGCCAGCCACCGGTGATCGCCTTAGCGAGCAATCCGGTCCGCGCCGGATCGGGCAAGTCACCCGTCAGCAGCAAGCGCAAATTTTTCTTGGCGGCAAAGATCGCCAGCGCCTCGTCATCGGCGTCGGGCGCGACCACCACCTCGGTGAAGATGCCGCTGATCGCGCGCGCAGTCGCACCGTCGAGCGCACGGTTGAGCGCGATGATCCCGCCGAAGGCCGACACCGTGTCGCAGGCGAACGCTGCTGCATAGGCCTCGGCAAGCGTCGTGCCGGTCGCAACGCCGCACGGATTGGCATGCTTGACGATGATGCAGGTCGGCGCCGCGTCGCGAAATTCGCTGACCAGATCGAGCGCCGCGTCGGCATCGTTGAGGTTGTTGTAGCTGAGGTCCTTGCCCTGCACTTGCCGCGCCTGACCGATGCCGCGCGCGGATGCGCCGCCGGCGGTGTAAAAGGCAGCCGACTGATGCGGATTCTCGCCATAGCGGAGCGCTTGCCCGCGCTTGAGCGTGAGCGGGAGCGTCGCGGGGAAAGCCTCGCCCTGGTCGGCGAAGGCGAACCATTGTGCGATCGCCGAATCGTACGCCGCGGTCGCCGCATAGGCCTTGGCGGCGAGGCGACGGCGGTCGGCGAGCGTCGTGCTGCCCAGCGCGACAAGCGCATAGTCGGCCGGATCGGTGACAATCGCGACGAACGCGTGGTTCTTCGCCGCCGAACGCACCATCGACGGGCCGCCAATATCGATATTCTCGACAATTTCGTCGCGCGCCGCGCCCTTGGCGACGGTCGCCTCGAACGGGTAGAGATTGACCACGACCAGATCGATTGCGCCGATGCCATGTTGCTCCATCGATGCGACATGCGCGGGATCGTCACGCACCGCGAGCAAGCCGCCATGCACCACCGGGTGCAGCGTCTTCACCCGCCCGTCCATCATCTCGGGGAAGCCGGTCAGGTCGCTAATGTCGCGCACCGCAAGGCCCGCATCGCGCAACGCCTTGGCAGTGCCGCCGGTCGAAACCAGCTCGACGCCCTGATCAGCCAGGCTGCGGGCGAGATCGACGATACCGGTCTTGTCGGAGACCGACAGAAGCGCGCGGCGAATGGGGATGCTGGTCATACGGAATGGTCCCAAAATGCCGTTCGCCCTGAGCTTGTCGAAGCGCTGCGCTCGCACTGCGCCGTGGCGTTTGCGGAGAGCGGGGCTTCGACAGGCTCAGCCCGAACGGTGGTAGTGATGCGTGTGCCCTGCCCGGTCTGCGGGCGATATTCAACAACGCCGCTCAGCCCGCGCGCTTCAAGGCCCAGCTGACACTGGCGCCGCCCGCAGGCGATTCGCCCGTAACGACGAGCTGCATCGTTGCGTGCGGGCGGCCATCGGCATCGATCCACACGCTTTCCTCGACCGCAAGCGCCCCGCCGCGGCAGCGATATTGCCACAGGCCACCGCCGGGGAGCCGCAGCAGCGCCGCCTGGCCGTCGGCGGTCGGAGATACTTGCACGCCGAGTCCGAGATGGAAGCGGATCGCAAACCCCGTCGCGACGAGCTTGCGGCGCTTGGTCGCGGGGAGCAGCAAATCTTCGCCGCGCAGCTCACGACCGTCGCTCGCCAGCACCAATTGGCGGCGGTGCAGGAACCCGAAGCGGCGAGCATAGCCGTCATGGCTCGCTTCGATCCGGCTCGACCCGTCGCTTTCCTGACGCGCAAGCTCGACCTCGCCGACGCCGCGCCCGAGCGTGCCGTCGGCGTGGATCGCGGTCGAATTGCTGTCGCCGACGATCAGCGTCGAATGCGCCGCCGTGGTGCGCAGTCCCTCGGCCAACGCGAGCGGCAGTTGCGCCACGCCGGCGCGCGCGCCGCCGCAATTGACGACGATGCGGTTGGGGCCATCGGAAAATTCGAAGGCGAGCGTCGAGGCGCAGCCACCCTCGACCAGCCGTGCGACCGGCGGTGGGGCCGCATCGAGGATCGCGATCGCCGATCCGGCGGCGAGCCGCTGATAGCCCCACTCGCGCGCCTGGCGCAGCGGGCGGGTGCGGACGCCGCTCGCCTGGATGATCTGGTCGAGCAGCTCCACCCCGATCGGCGCGCCGCCCTGCCAGCTGCCGAGATCGCGGTCGCCGAGGCACACGCCGAGGAGTGCCGGGACCAGCGCCTGAATCGCATCACCGATGCTCGCCGGGGGTTCGAGCCGCCGCGCGGTATAGACGTCGCGCAATTGCGTCAGCAGCATCAGCAAATCGACTTGCGCGGCGGGCGCGCGCGCGACATTGCCGCCATCGTCGGAAATCGACGCGGTGAGCGCCTTGACCAGCGCCGCTTCGGTTGCGCCGCGCCGCGCGTCGCCGCCGGGAATGAGTAAACCGGCCGCGACCACGCCGCACAGCGCGGCGATGCGCGGTGCGCCGGGTGCAACCTTTTCCGCGCCGCGGTCGATATGGCGGGCGCCGCGCGCCAGCGTGTTGAGCACGCGGCTGCGATAGACCAGGTCGGTCGAGGACAGGATCAGCGGCGCATGCGCGGTCCAGAACAGGATGCGGCGGCCCCACAGATCGGCGCGCCACGCCGGTTCGCTCACCGTGTCGGCATGCGCGTCGAGCCAACACCGCATCAGCGCTTCGGCCACGGGCGTCGCTTGCGCGCGCGTGGCGACGGTCGACAGGTCGCGCAGCCACGAAAAGCCGTGGAGATAATCGGCAAAGGCCCTCGAAAAATCGGGTTTTGCCAGATCGAGCGTTTCAACCGCGCGGCTTTCCCCGCGAAAGGTCAGCGTGCCAGCCAGCAACGCATTGCCGCGCCGCACATCGCCGAGAAACGGATCATCGGGCACCGCGATGAGCTTCAACGGATGGCGTCCTTTCAGTCGCATGTCGTGGATCGGCGTGCGCCACGTCAGACGATGAAAGCGCTCCGAAAGCCGCTCGGCAAGCGATAATCCCTTGTCGCCACCCGACCGGATCAGGCGCTTGCCCTCATCGATGCTGTCGCCGCTGCCGGTTTCGTTGGGCTGGCGCGCTCCGGGGGGCGACAGGTCGTTCATCTACCCGCGCAGGCCCGCGATATTGGCGGCATAGGCATCCGGCCCACCGCGAAAGGTCGCCGTTCCCGCGACCAGCGCATCGGCCCCCGCCGCAATCGCGCGCGGGGCGGTGATGTGGTCGATTCCGCCATCGACTTCGAGATCGACCGTATAGCCGCCTTTGTCGATCATTTTGCGCACCGCTTCGATCTTGCGGAGCGAACTTTCGATGAACGCTTGCCCGCCAAACCCGGGATTGACGCTCATGATCAGCACCAGATCGACCTCTTCGAGCAGATAATCGAGCGCCTTGGCCGGCGTCTGCGGCGTCAGCACGACGCCCGCGCGCTTACCGAGCGACCGGATATGCTGGAGGCTGCGATGGGTGTGCGGTCCGGCCTCGACATGGACGCTGATCGTGTCGGCGCCGGCCTCGGCAAAGGCATCGAGATACAGATCGACCGGCGCGATCATCAAATGCACGTCGAGCGGCTTGGTCGTGTGCGGGCGGATCGCCTTGACCACCGCCGGGCCGATCGAGATGTTGGGGACGAAATGCCCGTCCATCACGTCGACATGGATCCAATCGGCCCCGGCCAAATCGATCGCGCGGATCTCCTCGCCCAGTTTCGCAAAATCGGCGGAGAGGATTGACGGGGCGATGCGGACGGGAAGCTGCGGCATAGGCGGATAGCCTCTAGCACGACACTGCGACCGGGCAAGGGACGGATTATCCGGTGCGCCGCAGCCGTGCGATGAAAAAGCCGTCATTGCCGCCCGGATCGATTATGCCGGGGAGCGTGCGCAGCCAGCCACCGGGGTTTGGCGTCATCCCGACCGGCAGTTCTTCCTGCGGGATCGGGACCAGGCGATAGTCCGGGCGCGCGGCGAGGAATTTGGTCAGTTGCTCCTCGCCCTCGGCCGGCTCGAGCGAGCACGTCGCAAACACCAGCAGCCCGCCCGGTTTCACCCAATCGGCGGCGCGTGCGAACAGCTTCGCCTGGAGCGCGGCAAGCTCGCTGATTTGCGACGGGCGGACGCGGTGGAGCACGTCGGGGTGACGGCGGAAAATGCCGGTCGCGCTGCACGGCGCATCGAGCAGCACCGCATCGACCGGGGCGGGTGGCGACCAGAGCAAGAGATCGGCGACGATGACCTCGGCGGAAAGCTGCGTACGCTCAAGATTTTCGCTAAGTCGCGCCAGACGACTTTCCGATGAATCGACCGCCGTGACGCTCCAGCCGGCACTCGCCAGCTGCATCGTCTTGCCGCCGGGGGCGGCACACAGGTCGAGCACGCTGCCGGGGCCGCTCCCGAGCAAGCGCGCCGGGAGTGAGGCGGCAATGTCCTGCACCCACCAGCTTCCTTCTTCGAAGCCGGGAAGTTCGGGCACATGCGCCGAGTCGAGCCGGACATG
>NZ_JBBATX010000002.1:60746-62695 GCF_040398505.1 Sphingomonas sp.
TGGACCAGTTTGCGTGGGCCCCCATCGACCAGCGGCAGCACGGTCGAGATCGCGGCATGCGGCGGCGTGCCGAGCGACAGCGCCTGGACGAGCGCGATGCGCAGCGCAAAGCGCGCCTTGGCGTCATCGGGCAGCCGCGTCTTGGTCGCCGAATCGATCAGCGCGTCGAGATCGGGCAAGCGCCGCAGCACCTCGGCGGCAATCGCATGCGCCAGCGCGCGGTCGTCGCTCCGCTCGATCCCCGCGGTCGCACGGCCAATCGCGGCCTCGAGCGGCAAGCCCTGGCGCAGCACGGCATCGAGCAGCCGCAGCGCGGCGCGGCGCGCGGGGACGCCGGGTGGCTCGACCGGTTCGGGCCGGGGCATGTAGCGGCGGGGCGGGGGCAGGGTCATCGCAGGTTTGTCATATTGGGGGTCTCTGGGGCTTGAACGCATCGTGGGGGAGGCCGATGTGGCATGGGCGCACTATACCGTGCCGCCATCAGGAAACCTCCATGGCCCGTCGCCCGCCACATGTGAAGCCACCCGCCTATCTCAGCGCCAATCCGCCGGTGCCCAAACCCGATTCCACGCCAGCGAAGACGCAAAGCGCGAAGGGCGATCCCGACGGGCTCGATCCGACGCGCTATGGCGATTGGGAACTCAAAGGAATCGCAATCGACTTTTGAGCGGCGGTTGCTCCGCGCGGTCGCCCCTCTCCCCGTTCGTGCTGAGCTTGTCGAAGCACCGCTCTCCCGTTGCGCGGTGGTACGAGTGAAGAGCAGCCCTTCGACAAGCTCAGGGCGAACGGAAGGCGCGGCTCACTCGCGCGTCAGCGGGCGCGCGAGCAGCGCGTCGATCACGCTGCGGACATCGCGCCCGGCGAGCAAGTCGCATACCGCCTCAACCACTGGCATCGCGACGCGCGCCGCCGCGGCCGCCTCGCGCAGCACCGGCGCGGTGAATGCCCCCTCCGCGACGGTGAGGCGATCGGCGAGCAAATCGGCGGCACGCTTGCCCTGACCAAGCCCCATGCCAAGCGAGAAGTTGCGCGAACTGGTCGAGGAACAGGTGAGCACCAGATCGCCCAGCCCCGACAGGCCGCTTAATGTTTCCGCACGCGCGCCGCGCGCAAGGCCGAAGCGCACCATCTCGGCGAAACCGCGCGCGATCAGCGCGGCGCGCGCATTCTGGCCGAGCCCGGCACCTTCGACCACGCCGCACGCGATCGCGAGCACGTTCTTGACCGCCCCGCCAATCTCCGCGCCGATCACGTCGGTCGAGGCATAGGGCCGGAACGCCGGCCCGCCGAGCCGCTCGGCCAGCGCCGCGCCGAGCGCTTCGTCGGCGCAAGCGAGCGTCACCGCGGTCGGCTGCCCGGCGGCGACTTCATGCGCGAAGGTCGGGCCGGAGAGCACCGCGATCGGGCTGCGCGGGTGGAGTGCGTGCGCGACCTCGCCCACGAGCAACCGCGTTCCTGCCTCGATCCCCTTGGCGCACAGAACCAAAGGCGATGCGCCGACCGCAGTTTCGGCCAGCACCGCGCGGACATGCTGCGCCGGGACAACGACGAGCAAAGCGTCGCATCCCGCGAGATCGCCGAGCGCACCAGTCGCGTGGATCGACGCCGGTAGCGCGATCCCGGCGAGGAAGCGGCTGTTCTCATGCGCATGATTGATCGACGCCACGACCTCGGGCTCGCGCGCCCACAGCAGCACCGGCTCGCCACCGCGCGCCGCGACTTGCGCCAGCGCGGTACCCCACGCCCCGCCGCCGAGAATCCCTATCTTCATGGGCCGATCCTCACGCCTTCACCCCCGCGCCGCGCACGGCTTCGGCACCCGGATCGAGCGGCCAGCGCGGGCGCGCGGCGACGTCGAGCGGGTCGGTCAGGCCCGCCGCGAAGCGTTCTGCTCCGGCCCAGCCGATCATCGCGGCATTGTCGGTGCACAGCCACAAAGGCGGCGCGAC
>NZ_JBBATX010000002.1:62795-68115 GCF_040398505.1 Sphingomonas sp.
GTGGCGAGGCGGCGATAGCGCGCGACGCCTTCGACGAGCAGCAACTGGCAATGCCCGCCCGAGACGAGCAGCAGCAGATAGGGAAATTCCAGATTAGGGTCGGACAGACGCGGGCTGAGCGCATGGCCTTCGAGGTGATTGACCGCGATCAGCGGCTTGCCCGCCGCATGCGCCAGCGCCTTGCCGGTGACGAGCCCGACCATCACCCCGCCGATCAGCCCCGGCCCCGCCGTCGCCGCGACCGCATCGACATCGGCCAGCGTAACGCCAGCATCGGCCAGCGCCGCCGCGACCAGCGGGCTCAGCATCTCGACATGCGCGCGCGCGGCGATTTCGGGCACCACGCCGCCATAAGGCCGGTGCGCCGCCTCCTGCCCCGCAAGCCGGTGCGACAGGATACGGCGATCCGAGGTGACGAGGGCGGCGGCGGTTTCGTCGCAGCTCGATTCAAGGCCGAGGATGAGCAATGTCATGGCAATGACCCCTAACCGTTCGCCCTGAGCTTGTCGAAGGGCGGCTCTTTCTTCTACGCTCGACCGAAAGGACAGGGCTTCGACACGCGCAGCCCGACCGGATTTGGGAGAAGCTATGCCTGTTCTTCGTCTCGGCACGCGCGGATCGCCGCTCGCACTCGTCCAGGCCAATATGGTGCGGGGTGCCCTGTGTACCGCGCATGGCTGGGACATTGCGGCGATCGAGATCGTGCCGATCAAGACCACGGGGGACCGCGTGCAGGACGTGGCGCTCGCCGAGATTGGCGGCAAGGCGTTGTGGACCAAGGAGCTCGACCGCGCGCTGCTGGCGGGCGAAGTCGATTTCGCGGTGCATTCGATGAAGGATGTCGAAACCGTCCGCCCGGTCGAGATTGCGATCGCCGCGATGTTGCCGCGCGCCGATGTGCGCGATCGGCTGATCGGCGCGCCGAGCATCGCCAGTCTGCGCCACGGCGCGGTGATCGGCACCAGCTCGCCGCGCCGCGTCGCGCAGTTGAAGCGGATGCGCCCTGATTTCGAAACCGTGCTGTTCCGCGGCAATGTCGACACGCGTCTCGCCAAAGTGGCAGCGGGCGACGTCGATGCGTCGATGCTGGCGGCGGCAGGGCTCGATCGGCTCGGCCGCCCCGATGTCGGCGTCGGGATCGAGACTGACGTCGTGCTGCCCGCCCCTGCGCAAGGCGCGGTCGGGATCGAGGCGCGCGCCGCGGACGATCGGATGCTCGGCTGGCTCGCGGCGATCGACCATGAAGCGACGCATGTGTGCGTGCTTGTCGAACGCGCCTTGCTCGCGGCGCTTGTGGCGGATTGCCATTCGCCGGTCGCGGCGCTGGCGGTGATCGAGGATGATCTCGTCTGGATGCGTGCCGAACTCTTCGCCGAGGATGGCAGCGCGCACGTGACGGGAGATATCCGCGGTGCGGCCGATGACGGCACGCTTGCCGAACGCCTTGCCGCGGATTTGCTAGAGCGGGCGCCAGAGCCGGTACGGCGGCTGTTCGCGGCGTGAGCGCGCCTCTGGCGGTGCTGCGGCCCGAGCCAGGCCATGCCGCCACGCGCGCCCGCGCGCAGGCGGCGGGGTTCGAAACCATATCGTTGCCGCTGTTCGCGGTGCAGGCATTGACGTGGGAACTGCCGCACGCCGCCGCCTTCGATGCGCTGCTTCTGACCAGCGCCAATGCCGTGCGCTTTGCCGGGGCGGAACTCGCCGGTCTGACCAGCCTGCCGGTACTGGCGGTCGGCCCGCACACGGCGATGGCGGCGCAGGCGGCGGGGTTTGACGTCATGGCGATTGGCGGCGGTGATGGGGCCGAAATCGCCGCGCTGGCGATGGCGCATGGCGTGTCGCGCGCGCTGCATCTGACCGGGCGTGACCGCACGCTGTCGGCCGGCGGGCCGATCGCGCAGGTAATCCCGGTCTATGAAAGTGCGGCCATCGCGGTCGATCCGGCGCGGCTCACGGATTTGATCGGATCGATCGCATTGCTGCATTCGGCCCGCGCCGCGCGGCGGCTGGCGGCGCTGCTCGATGCGGCCAAGATCGACCGTGCGCGCGTCGCCATCGCCGCGTTCAGCCCGGCGATCGCCGCCGCCGCCGGGGTCGGCTGGGCCGCCACCGCCAGTGCCGCCACGCCCGATGACGCCGCGCTGTTCGTGGCCGCGCGCAGCATCGCTTAGCAGCAGGGCGTTGACCGGCTGCGCCACGACCCCGATAAGGCAGGGATGGACGACCCAACCCCCCCGGTCCCCGACCCTAACCCGGTGCCACCCCCGCCGTCGCCATTGCCGCCGCGCGTGCTGCCGACGTTCACGCCACCATCGCCCGCGCCTGCTTCTAGCGGCATGGGCTGGCGGATGGGTGTGGCGCTTGGGCTGATCGCCTTTCTGGTCGGCGTCGGGGTTGCGGCGTTCGTGCTCAACACATTCGCCCGCACTGGGGAGGTCAAGCCCGTCGCGACCGTGACGGTGCCGGTCGGTGCCAATGGCCAGGCACCGGTGGTGATCGTGCCGAGCAAGGCTGGCGCTCCGGTGCCGGCGATCGACTTGGCCGCGCTGTCGACGCGGCAAGCCGAACTTGCCGCCAAGCTTGGCGATCTCGAGACTCGGGCGGGAACGATCGACCACGATTCGCAGCGCGCGTCGGCTTACGCCACGCGCAGCGAGGGGTTGATGGTCGCCTTTGCCGCCCGCCGTGCGCTCGATCGCGGGCTCAATCTCGGCTTCCTCGAGGATCAGTTGCGCAGCCGTTTCGGCGGTACCCAGCCCGCCGCCGTTGCCACGGTGCTGCAAGCGGCGCGCGCGCCGGTGACGCTTGAGGATCTGCGCGCCGGGCTCGACGGCATCGCGCCCGAATTGATGACCGGCGCGGCGAGTGTCGGCTGGTGGCAAAGCTTCCGTTCCGAAATCGGCAATCTCGTCGTCTTGCGCCGGGCCGGTACGCCCTCGCCCTTGCCGGTCGACCGCGTGGCGCGTGCGCGGCGGTTGATCGAAGCAGGGCAAGTCGAGGCGGCGCTGGCGGAAGTCTCGCGCACCCCCGGTGCAGAACAGGCAGAAAGCTGGAGTGCCGCAGCGCGGCGCTATATCGGCGCGCGTCGCGCGCTCGACACGATTGAAAGCGCCGCGATCCTCGCGCCGGGCGTCGATGCGGCACCGGTCGCGCGCCCGACCCCAACGGTCTTACCTTAAGCGCGTAGGCGTTCGATCAGCGCCATCGCGCCCGCAGGCGCGCGGACCTTTGCGCCGTTGATGAAGAAGATGAAGGTTTCGCGCGGCGTCTTCGGTGCCGGGTCGGCAAGGAGTGGCACGACCGCCGATGATCCTCCCGCCGCCCAGTGCTTGGCGGTCGCCGCCCAAGCGTCCAGCGCAGCGGGCGCATAGCCCGCTGGTTCGTCCTCGACCGCCGCCTCGAGCCGCGCATAGACGAAATCACCGCTGACATCGGCAAGGGCTGGATAGTCGGCCGAATCGGCATAGACGATCGCCACCCCGGCGGCGCGCGCCAGGGCGACGAATTCGGGCACGCAAAAGCTATCATGCCGCACTTGCACCGCGTGGCGCAGCGCGACGCCGTCCTGGCGTGCGGGCAACAGCTTCAGGAACGCCCCGAAATCTTCGGGCTCGAACTTCTTGGTCGCCATGAACTGCCACAGGATCGGCCCCAGCCGGTCGCCAAGCTCGACGATGCCCTGCCCGGTAAAGCGCGCGATCGATTCGCCGGCGTCCGCCAACACCTTGCGATTGGTGCAGAAGCGCGACGCCTTCAGCGTAAAGACGAAGCCGTCGGGCACCGCCTTGGCCCAGGCCGCGAAGGTCGCGGGCTTTTGCGAGGAATAATAGGTGCCGTTGACTTCGATCGCGGTCAGCTTGCTGCCTGCATAGTCCAGTTCACGCTTGATTGGCCATTTTTCGGGAAAGAACACGCCCCGCCACGGCGCATAGGTCCAGCCGCCAATACCGATTCGGATTTCGCCTGTTGTCATCCGCGCAAGGCTAACCGACAACGCACCCAGACGAAACCGTCACCGAAACCGTAACCAAAACCGCGTGAGAGCCGAATGACGATCCGGAATGTTCGTGCGGGCCACTGAGGCAGAACTCAGAACGCTGATGATCGGCGGCCTGGCGGGCGAGGCCAATGCGCAGCGCAGGCTGTTGCAAGCGCTCGCGCCGGTGCTGCGCGCGTTTTTCGCGCGACGGCTGCGCGGGGCCGATGACGATGTCGAGGATTTGGTGCAGGACAGTTTGATCGCCATTCATACGCGGCGGGCGACCTATGATCCGGCGCGCCCGTTCACCGCCTGGGCCTATGCGGTCGCGCGCTACAAGATGATCGATCATTTCCGCCGCCGCAAACAGACCGTCCCGCTCGACGATTTCGCCGACATCCTTGCGGTTGAAAGTTTCGAGGATGCGAGCGGCGCGCGTCTCGACATCGGCCGATTGCTCGACGCCCTGCCGCCCAAACAGGCGCAAGCGATCCGCGCGACCAAGCTTGACGGGTTGAGCGTGACGGAGGCGGCGGCGCGCGCCGGGATCAGCGAATCGGACGTAAAGATTTCGGTGCATCGCGGTCTGAAGAAGCTTGAACAGCAGTTGAGCGACGCGGCGTTGGGCGCTGCCCGATTGGGACGATGACGATGGTATCCACCAATGCACTGATCGATTCGCTGACCGAGCAGGTCGCCCCTGTGTCGGCGCGCGCGGTCCAGGGGCGGCTGTTGCGCGGCCTGCTGATCGGCTGTGCCCTGACGGCGCTGGCGGTGGTCGGACTCGGGCTCCGGCCCGATCTGTCGCAGGCGCTGTACGGCAGCGCGATCTGGATGAAATGGGGCTATACGCTGTCGATCGCGCTGGTGGCGGGGGTCGGCGTGACGCTTCTGGCGCGCCCCGAACGGCGTGACGTCCGCTGGCTGTGGCTGGCGCTGGTGCCGGTCCTGCTGCTCGCTGCGCTCGCGGTCGCGCAATTGGCGACGACACCGATGACCGAATGGCGGGCGCTGTGGCTGGGGAATAGCTGGCAGCGCTGCTCGCTCTGCGTCGCCTTGCTCTCGGTACCGATTTTCGGCGGCTTTCTCTGGGCATTTCGCAGCCTTGCGCCGACGCGGCTGCGCCTGGCCGGGACTGTCGCCGGGCTGGCAGCGGGGGCCAGCGCCGCGACGCTTTACGGCTTCCACTGTCCCGAGACGTCGGCACTGTTCGTGCTGACCTGGTATTCGCTGGGAATTCTGGTGGCGATGGCGATTGGCGCGGTGATCGGCCCGCGCGTCTTGCGCTGGTAGCAGGGCGGACGCTGCATTTCGGATCGCGTGGCTGGATGCCCCGTGAGG
>NZ_JBBATX010000003.1:0-63179 GCF_040398505.1 Sphingomonas sp.
TTGTCGATCGTCGCGGCGTCGGCGGTGCGCGGATCGGCGACGAAGCGCTTCAGCAGCAGCGCATAGCCGAGGTCGCCCTTGGTGCGCTCGAACGCTTCGCGCGCCGCCAGGTTTTTCGGATCGACCTTCAGTTTCTCGACCGCATCATACGCCGTCACGCCGTTGACGATGCGCATCCGGGCGCGCGCGACGAGCGGGAAGATGCCCGCCACCTCGCCGCTGATGCCGCGCGTTGCGATCAGCCCCATGACATAGGGAATCTTGATCTCATAATCGGTCGAGCGGCCCGAATTGGACGGGAAGCCGAAAATGGCGAGCCCGGCGGGACTCGGCTCGGTGTGCCACATCCCCTCGATCGCGGCGAGTTTCATCTGCTGGTTTTCAGTCAGCGTATAGCCGCTTTCGTCGCCGAGCACGACGACACTGAGCGAGGAGGCGAGACCGAACGCCGCCGCCACGGTGAAGCTGCGCCGCGCGAAGTCGACGTGCCGCCCTTTGAGCAGATAGAAAGCCGAAATGCCGAGCACGAACACGCTGGCGCAGACATAGCCCGCGCTCACCGTGTGGACGAATTTCGCTTGTGCGACGGGATTGAAGATCACCGCGATGAAATCGGTCACTTCCATCCGCATCGTCGCGGGGTTGAACACCGACCCGACCGGATGCTGCATCCAGCCATTGGCGATCAGGATCCACACCGCCGACAGGTTCGATCCGAGTGCGACCATAATCGTCGTCAGCAAATGGCCGCGTTTCGACAGGCGATCCCACCCGAAGAACATCACGCCGACAAAGGTCGCCTCGAGGAAGAAGGCCATCAGCCCCTCGATCGCGAGTGGTGCGCCGAACACGTCGCCGACATAATGCGAATAATAGGACCAGTTCATCCCGAATTCGAATTCCATCGTTAGGCCGGTCGCGACGCCGAGCACGAAATTGATCCCGAACACCTTCGCCCAGAAGCGCGCGATATCGCGCCAGATCGGGCGATCGGTGATCACATAGACGCTCTCCATGATGACCAGCATGAACGACAGGCCAAGCGTGAGCGGCACGAACAGGAAGTGATAGAGCGCAGTCAGCGCGAATTGGAGCCGTGATAGCTCCACGACAGCCATGCTCGTCATGCGGGACCCTCATTGTTCCGCCACACAGGGAGCGGGGACCGGATTGCCGGGCTTTAGGTGGTTGGTGCGCCGTCCGGTTTGACCGGAATCAAAGCGGACCAGGAATAACCGGCCATTCCAAGCGTATGAACAGAACATCGTTGGCGGGATTTCTCTGGGTGTTCGATGTGCTGGGGGCGGCCCTGTTCGCCTTCGGGATCGCCGGCGCGGTCGGCCATCTGGCGGCGGGGGCAGCGCCGGGGATCACCGCCTATCTCGCGATCCTGCTCGGCACGCTCATGCGCGCAGCGACGATCATTGCCGTCCACCGCGTCGCGATCGACGCAGCGCACGCCAGCAGCGCGGCGCTCCGGGGGCGGCTGATCCCGCATTTGCTCGGCGGCGTCCTCCCCCGCCCGATCCTCGCCGGTGAAAGCGCGACCTTCGCGATCGACCATGTCGCCGCGATCGAAGCATCGAACGCCCGCTTCGCGCCGGTTCGGCTGCATGCGGCGCTCGGCCCGCTGCTGGTGATGGCGATCGTCGCCGCGGTCAGTTGGGTCGCCGCGCTCATCATGCTGCTCACCCTGCTGCCGTTCGTGCTGGGGATGATCCTCGCCGGGTCCGCCGCGCGTCAGGCGTCGGAGCGGCAGCTGGCCGCGCTCGCCGCCCTGTCCGGGCTGTTTGTCGATCGGTTGCGCAACGTGCCGCTGATCCGCCATTTCGGCGCGGAGGATCGCATCGCAACGCAAGTCGGCGCGGCGACGCGCGCGGTGGCGGACCGCACCGTGCTCGTGCTGCGCGCGGCCTTCCTTTCGGGCGCGGTGCTGGAGTTCTTCGCGGCGCTCGCGGTCGCCTTGATCGCGGTCTATTGCGGGTTCGGTCTGCTCGGCCTGTTGCCCTTCCCCGCGCCCGAGACCCTGACGCTCACCAGCGCCTTCTTCGTCCTCGCAATGGCGCCGGAATTCTACCTGCCGATGCGACGGCTGGCGGCGGCGTATCACGAAAAGCAGCTCGGCGAGGCGGCGACCGCGGCGCTTGCGACGATCGCGCCCGAACAGCCAGCGGCGACTCGGGCGACCGGCATGTTCACCGGCTTGCACGTCGCCGGCCTGCGCCTCGACTGGCCCGGCGTGACGATTGGCCCGATCGCTCTGACGCTCGGCTCGCGCGATTTAGTCGTGCTCACTGGTCCCACCGGCAGCGGCAAGACCAGCGTGCTCGCGGCGATCGCCGCGCAATGCGCGCCTTCGGGCGGCAGTGTGACCACCGCATATGGCTGCGCGCTCGATCCGGCGGACATTGCCTGGGCGGCGCAACGTCCACTTTTGCTGCCCGGCACGCTGGCCGACAATATCGCGCTCGCGGCACCGCACGCCACGCCGGAGATGATCCGCGCGGTCGCGGACCGGGTTGGCCTTGGCGCCTTGCTTCGCGACCGGCGTGAGGGGCTGAACCTCCAGATCGACCATCGCGGATCGGGCCTGTCCGGCGGCGAGCGGCGCAGAATCGGTCTGGCGCGCGCTATCCTGTCGGGGCGACCGTTGCTGCTGTGCGATGAACCGACCGCCGATCTCGATGCGGACAGCGCGACCGAGATCCGCGCGCTGCTGCTGGAACTGTCGCGGGAGCGGTGTCTGCTGGTGGCGACGCATGACCCCGCGCTCGTCGCCGCTGCCCGGCTCGCGGTGCAGCTATGAACATGCGCCGCACGGAAATGCGCTGGGCGACGCTGGCCGCCTCGGTCGCGGCGATTTCGGCGATCCTGTTGCTTGGCCTATCGGGCTGGTTCCTGACCGCCGCCGCCCTCGCCGGAGCCTCGGGCGTGACCGCCGCGCTCGCGTTCAACTATCTGATCCCCAGCGCCGCGATCCGGCTGTTCGCGCTGCTGCGGACCGGGTCGCGCTATGGCGAGCGGCTCCTGTCGCACCGTGCCGCCTTGCGGGCGATGGCCGATCTGCGCGGCACCCTGTTCCGCAAGCTCGCGGCGCAGGATGGCCGCGCCGCGCCCGCGCTGTCGGGCGGCGATGCCAGCGCGCGACTGTTGGGGGATATCGACGCGCTCGAGGACCTCGTGATCCGCCAGCCGGCCCGCGTCGCCGC
Organism: Sphingomonas sp.; assembly: GCF_040398505.1. Classification (GTDB taxonomy): domain Bacteria; phylum Pseudomonadota; class Alphaproteobacteria; order Sphingomonadales; family Sphingomonadaceae; genus Sphingomonas. The sequence goes on from NZ_JBBATX010000003.1 coordinate 3,210, forward strand.
GTTGATCGCGGCGGCGACGAGTATCGCATTGGTCGCGCTCGCGGGGTGGCAGGCGGCGCTGGCGCTAACGGTGATACTGGCGATGCTGCCGCTGCTGTTGCGCATGCTCGCCGGTCGATTGACTCGCGAGCCCGCCCAGGCGGCAGCGGATGCGCTGAGCGAGCTGCGCACGCAATTTGTCGAATATGCCGCTGCCCGGCCCGAGATCGCTGCCTACGGGCTGGCCGAGCGCGTCTCCGCCCGCCTTGAAGGACCAGGCGCGGCGCTCGACACCGCCCGCAAACACCTGTTCGTCGGGGAAGGTGTGCTTGCTGCGATCATGCTCGCTTATGGCGTGGCGACCGTCGCGCTGGTGCTGGCGCTGGCGACCGGCCCTGCGCACTATGTCGCGCTCGCGCTGCTCGCGGCAGCGGCGGCGGTCGAGGCGATGGCGGGGCTGTCGCGCACCGCGCTGAAGCGAGCGAGCGTCGAGACCGCGCTGCATCGGCTCGACGTGATCGCCAAAGCTGCGCCGCCACTGCCATGGCCGGAGGCCCCGGCAGAAACGATTACCCCTGCGCGGGTGCGGCTCGGGAAAACGCGGCTGCGCCCCGGCGCGCGGATCGCCGTGATCGGCGAATCGGGCTCGGGCAAAACGATCCTGCTTGAGACTCTTGCCGGACTGCGCAATGCAGCGCTCGATATTACGGTGGACCATCTGTCGCCGGCGCGCCACCCCGCCACCCAGTTACGCGCGCACTTCGCGCTCGCCGCACAGGACGCGCTAATGCTGGCGGGAACGATCGCCGACAACCTCCGTCTCGCGCGCGCTGGCGTGACCAAGGCCGATATGTGGCAGGCGCTTTATATCGCTTGCCTCGATACGCGGATCGCCTCGGCACCAGCTGGATTGGACACGATCCTCGGCGAGGCGGGCGGTATCTTGTCGGGGGGGAGCGCAAGCGGCTGGCGCTGGCGCGCGCGCTGCTGGCCGGGCGGCCGTGGCTGTTGCTCGACGAGCCGACCGAGGGCCTCGACGCGGCGACCGAAGCCGTGGTGATCGCACGGCTGCGCGCATGGCTCGATGCGACCGGGACCGGGCTGATCCTGGTGTCGCACCGCGCGATGCCGCTGACCTTGGCGGATCAGCAGATCGCGATTGGCGATATTGTCAGCGCAGAGCCGGATCCGCACGTCCAGCGTGCCGACCGCCGTCGTATCGAGCCGCGCGGTCGTGCGGATTCTGATAGATGCGGCGTCGATGTTGACGAAGCGACGCTTCGAGATATCGACGGCGATCCCGGCTTGCGCCGCCCAGCCGAAACTGCCTGACATCTTCACCCGCGTCGGCCCGCGGGCGCACTGCGCCACACGGGTTGAAATGATAGTGCGCGGACGCGCAGCAAAACGGCGCCTGCCTTTATACCGGCACGCAACCGCCGCTTCTGTCTGCGCGCAGTCAGAAGCGGCGAGTGCGTAATTTCCGATGCTGCGCCGCCGCGACACATGCGCTACAATCGATTCGTGACGAAAGGAGCGCGACCATGACCACGCAAACGCTCGCCGACAAGGCAAACGCGGCGCAGGCCAGTGCGGTTTGTCACGAATGCCTGGTGCGCGATACGTCGCTCTGTTCGAGCCTCCACGATCACGAGCTGGTCGCGCTGAGCGCAATCGGCCGCCGCCGGACGGTGCCGCCGGGACACGTCATCACCTGGGCCGGGGATATCGTGACCACCTTTGCCAATGTCGTGAGCGGTGCGCTGAAAGTGACGGCCTCGACCCCCGACGGGCGTGAACAGATCGTCGGGCTGTTATTCCCCGGTGATTTCGTCGGGCAGATGTTCACCGACGAGGCATCGCTGACGGTGACCGCGCTGACCGAGACCAAGATGTGCAGCTTCCCGCGCGCAGCGTTTGAGCGCGAGCTGGGCGCGCAACCGCGGATGGAACGGATGTTGCTCGAACGAACGATGGCATCGCTCGATGAAGCGCGCGAACGCATGCTGTCGCTCGGGCGGCGCAATGCGCAGGAGCGCGTCGCCGGGTTCATCGGGCAGCTGGCGGAGCGGGCGGGACTGCCGCGCGATGACGGCGGAATCCATGTCTCGATCCCGATGAGCCGTGGCGAAATGGCCGATCTTCTCGGCCTCACGATCGAAACCGTCAGCCGTCAGCTGACGCGACTGAAGGCGGCGGGACTCATCACCTTCGCCAAGGGCGAACGCGATTGCCTCGTGCTCGATCCACGCGGGCTCGATCTGGTCGCTAATCCGGCCTGACCACTCCCGCACCGGCATTTGCGATATAGCTTTCCTTCAGCCGGATCGCGCGGCGGCAGCCGTCGAAGAAGCAGCGCAGCATGTACGAAAGCTGGCCGATATTGGCGCCGGCCGCCGTTCCGACATGCTGCCACAGCGTGACAATCAGATCCTGCCCGTGCAGTTCATCGAGCACATGCATCTGATGCAACGCATCGAGCATGACAGGGGTCGGGCGCTGCTCGGGCGGCATCGTGCGGAGAATCTGTTCGGCGCGCGCGAAGTGCGAACTGGTGATGCGGAGGATGCGATCGCTGATCCGGCGCAGTTCGGGCAAGGCCGGCAGCGCCGGCAGACAGTCCGCGACGCGTTCGAGATCGTCGCACAACAAGCGCTGGATGACATGATCCTCGTGCAGCGTCTCGATCGACGACTGGATCGGATATGGGGCGACCGGCGAAACGCGGCTCATGACGGACGGCATCCTCACGCTATACAAACTGGCGGAATAGCGGCGCGGCGCGGGTGCGCCTTGACGATGGTCAAACCGCCATCGGCGAATTGCCGAGCGCTACTTGGAAACTCGCCTTCCCGACCGCGTCGTCGTGAGGACCATCGATGGCGGCGGGACGTCGCAGGGAGGGGCCGCGCGCGCTACGGTACCGTGCCGCGCGCGAGCGCCTCTTCTGTCGCGGTATAGGCCGAGCGCGCGCCCGGCAGATCCGCAACATCGGTCGCGAAATAGGCGGCTCCCGTGCCACGCGTCGCATCAATCCACAGCCCCGAGCGCAAGCCATACGCTTCGCCGAGATGCCCGAGGCGCGGATGCCCGTCGCCGAACGGATCGTCACGGCAGCCGGCGATGCCGGTCGCGACAAAGCCGAGCGCGAGGCCGTAGCGGCACATTTGCCCGGCCCACGTATCGCCATTGCTGGCGGCACCGGTAGCGCCGTTCCACGTCCAGACGGGCGTTTCGAGCAACGCGACCGAGTGTGGACGCAGGATCCGCACGCCGTCGAGCTTGCCCTTGCCGAGCAGCAACCGCCCGACCCGCGCCAAATCGCGCACCGAGATATACAGCCCGCCCTGCGGCGAATAGGTCGCGCCATTGGCACCCGCGCGCCATTTCGAGAGATCGCACGTCCCGTCGCTGGCGCGCGTCACCGGACAAGCCGGTCTGGTCCCGTGATTGTCATCGCGCGTCACCACCCCGCTGCGATACTGCACCACCGCGCGCGCCACCGCCCGGTCGGAGCAGGAGGCGAGCGTATAGCACGCATCGAGCTTGAGCGGCGCAAGCACGAGCCGCTGCATCAACCAGTCGAAACGCTCGCCGGTCGCGCGTTCCATGACCGCCGCGATCACCGGGAAATTGAAATTGGTGTATTGGAAATAGCTGCCGGGCGCATGGCCCGCATCCCATGCCTTGGGGTCGGAAAGGATGGTGCGCATGTCGGCATCGAGCGGAAGGACATAATCGATCGTGTCGGTCAGGCTCGACTGGTGCGACAGCAACATCCGCAAGCTGATCTCCCGATCGGGAAAGGCCGGATTGCGCAAGCGGTAGCCGAGCAGAGCCGACACATCGGCGTCGAGGTCGAGCTGGCGCTGCTCGACCAGCCGCAGCACTGCGATCGCGACGACAAGCTTCGAAATCGAGGCGATCCGCGCCGGATCATCGGCGGTCAGCGCGCGCGCGGCGGCGACATCGGCCAAGCCCGAGACGCGCACCGACCGCTCCCCGCTGCGATCGAAGGTGACGCGCGCTGTGGCGATCGGCTGCGTCATGCTCGCGGCCAGGAGGAGCAGCGCGGAGATCATGCGCCAAGATTACGCCGAGACAGCGCTTTGTGAAACATCCAAAGCCAAGCTCCGCCGCAGCGTGTATCGGGCTGCACGAAAGGAAAGGCTTGAGGATGTCCGAAGACTATGCGCACGGCCAGCGCGACGGGCTGCGGCTCGCGCTGGCGATCCTGGCGGCCGAGGAGGCCAAATGGGCGGCGCTGCTCGGCGAGAGCCGCGCCGGGCGGACCAATGCGATCCGCGCGGTGCGCCACAAGACGCTGCAAGTGGCGCAGGCGCGCGTGCAAACCGCGCTCAACCGGCTGACGCCCAAGGCCGACAGCACGATGACGTCCGAACTCGCCTCCGCGCTCGACAAGGTCGGGCTATGACCCGCTAAAAGTCGGTATGGAGCCGCACGCCGATCGTCTGCGGCGTCACCGGCACGATATACGGGCGTTGCCCGCACGACCCGCACTGCTGAAAGCGCGAGAGCTGACCGCGCGCATCGAACGCGTTCTGCAGGAACAGCTCAAGGCTGAAGCGACTGAAGTCCGCCCCGATCGCGAAATCCGCCGTGGTGAAGGCCGCGAGCCGCCCGAGCGTCGCGGCGGGGTTGTAGGGGACTCCGGTCGGGGTGAAGGCGAGCGTCCGCACGTCGCTCGATGCCGAGCTTTGATACGACACCACGCCCTGGCCATACGCCTTGGCCGTGCCGATCGGCACGCTGTAGCGTGCCGTCCCGCTCGCCTTGAATTGCGGCGTGATCGGCAGGCGCGTGCCCGCCGGAGCCGACGGGGTCGCTCCGCCGCACGTGAAGGTAGGGTCCGCGGCGAAGCAGAGGTTCTGCGTCGTCTTGGCATCGGTGTAGGAGGCCGAGCCACTCAGCGACAGCGCGCGCAGGTTGAGGCTACCCTGGATTTCCGCACCGCGAATGCGCGCGTTGGGGCCATTTTGGATTTGCGTGAAGCTGTTCAATCCAAGAAAAGCAAATTGGAACTTGTCCCAATTCTGCTGATAGATCGCACCGTTCAGCCGCAGCTTGCCGCCGAGCAGCGTGGTCTTGGCGCCGAGTTCGTAATTGGTCAGGAAATCCGCGCCATAAGGCGGCACGTCGGCGCGGCGGTTGATGCCGCCGGGGCGGAACCCGCGCGAGGCGGTGCCGTACAAGAGGACGCCGGTGACCGGTTTCCAGCTCAGGTTGAAGCGGTACGTCACGCCCTGGCCCGATGCCGTAACCGGCTGCACGCCCGCGCCAGCGGCAAAGGTGCCGAGGTTGGTGCACGGCCCGCCCGCTACCGCAGGCGGCAGCAAAGTGGTCGATCCCCCCGCCGCCACCGCATCGCGCAAGCGCGTGCCGTTGGTGGTGAAACAACCGGCGACGCCGGTGCGTGAGCTGCCCGCGGCATTATACGGTGTGGTGTTGAAGCCGCCCGCCGGATCGCGTCCGAAGCCGAAAAAGCCGATCAGCGAATTGTCGTAAATATAGGCGCGGCCCCCGGCGGAGGCGGTCAGCGTTGGCGTGATGTCGAAGCTCGCCTCGCCGAACAGCGCATAATCCTTGTCGACGCGATACTGCTTGGTCAGCCACAACGTGCCCGGCGATCCGTTGACCGACAGCGTGGTCGCCAGATTGGCGATCTTGTAATCCTGATAGATGTCGTTGCTTTGCCGCTGATAAAAGGCACCCGCGACGATGCGGAACCGGTCGGTCGACGGGCTGGCGACGCGCAGCTCCTGGCTGAGCTTCTTGAAATGGTCGCTGCCGATCACTTGCTGGCGCGGATCAATCGTGCGGCCGGCATTGTCGCGATAATAGAAATACCCGGCGAGACCGCCAGCCGAGGAATAGAGGCTGTCATAGGCCTCGGAATAATCAGTGTAATCGCTCGACTGGTACGTCTTGCGATCGAGATAGGCCCCGGCATAGGTCAGATCCCAATTGCCGACCTTGCCTTCGATCGTCAGCCCCGCCTGGATGAAGCGGTCGCGGCGGAATTCCGGGAAAAAATGCTGGACCTTGAGGTCGCCGACTTTGGGATCATAGCCGTAAGAGCCGTGGCTCCGCGTATCCTGATACATCACGCTCGGCGTGACGGTCCAATTGCTGTCGAGATCGACCTTCAGCGCGGCGCGTCCACCGGCGATTTCGGTGTCGTTATAGTCTTTCTTGACGAAAGCGGCGTTGTTGACGGCGATTCCATCTTTCACGCAATTGCCAGCGGCGTCGAAATTCACGCCTCCGCAAAACTGCCGCGTGCCGGGAACGTTGTCGATGTAACCGGCATCGCGCTGATAATAACCGATCACGCGCAGCGCCGCGGATGCGGAGAGGGGCAAATTGATCATCCCCTCGGCCTTGCCGCCGAAGCCGCCCTTGCTGACGTGATTGCCCTCGACATCGGCGCGGCCATAGAAATGCGAAGTGTCGGGCTTGTTGCTGATGATGCGGATCGTACCCGCTTCGGACGACGCGCCATAGAGCGTCCCCTGCGGCCCCGACAGGCTCTCGATCCGCGCGACGTCGTAGATATGGACGTCGAGATTGCCGCCGATCGTCGTCACCGGCTGCTCATCGAGATAGACGCCGACCGAAGGCAGCGTGCCCGAATGGTTGCCGTCACCGCCCGATGCGATGCCGCGCATGTAGATCACGTTGGTGCCCGGCGTGCCGCCCAGCGCCTGGAACGAGACCGATGTCAGTTGCTGGGCATATTGTTTGAAGCTGGTGATATTGAGCTCATCGAGCTTCTTGGTGGTCAGCGCCTGGACGCTGATCGGCACGTTCTGCAGGCTTTCCGAACGCTTGGTTGCGGTGACGACGATATCGGCATTATCGTCGACCGGCGCCGGAGCGGGGGCAGGCGCGGTCTGCGCAAAGGCCGGCATCGCGAACACGGCCGAAGACAAGAGCGCGGCGACGACAGCACGGTGCGCGAACGAAGACATCAGACAGCCCCTTTTTCGATGTTGCAACAGACTGTTCGCGAGCGCAGCATCCGTCAAGCGGGTCGATACCAAAGTGTAACAATCGTGCCGCAGCGTTGCGCAATTACAACGATGCAGGCACTGCCGGATAGCGTTCGAGCACGTCGCCGAGCGCGGCTTTTAGGGGATCGAGCCACGGTTCGAACGGCTTCCACGCCTCGGTCCCCTCGCGGAAGATCGGGCGGCGGACCTGCTCGGAACTTGCGGTGCGGACCGCGCGCTCGGTCTCATGAAAGGCGAGGCAAGCGGGTTCGAACGCGAGTCCGCACGCCTCAAGCAATGCGCGGACGGTGCGTTCGGTGTCGTCGACCATATCCTCATACAGGACGCGGTGGACGCGCCCCGGCAGCACCGCATCGACATGCGCGATCAGCCGCACATAATCGCGATAGTAACGCCCCATATCGTCGAGCGCGTAGCTGAACCCCTGCCCGCGCGCGAAATGCTGTTTGAAATTGGAGAAACAACAGCCGAGCGGATGCCGCCGTGCGTCGATGATCCGGGCATTGGGCAGGATCGAATGGATGAACGGCACATGCGCCCAATTGTTGGGGAGCTTGTCGATGAACAGCGGCCGATCGCTGCGGCGCTGGATCCGCGTGCGCTTGAGATAGTCCGCGCCCGCCGCGTGCAGTCGATCGGCGGACCAGTCGGCCAACCCGGTCGGATACGCCGCCTCTTGCCGCGCCAGCAGCGGGATGTCGGGCAATTCGGTCGTCCCCTCGACCTGCGAATGGCTCGACAGGATCTGCTCGATCAACGTCGAGCCCGCGCGCGGCATGCCGAGGATGAAGATCGGGTCGGATGCCGGATGCCCCTGCCCCGTCCGTGCCGCGAAGAAGTCCGCGTCGAACACCGCGATGCTGCGATCGACAAAGGCTGCGGTTTCGTCGGCATCATAGTTCAGCGCGGTGCGGCGGCGCGCGTTGCCGTCGGCATAATGCGCAAAGGCGCGCGCGGCGTCGCGGCGATCCTCGAACGCCTTGCCGAGCGCGAAATCGAGATGGAAGCGATCTTCGTCGGTGATGTCCACATCTGCGAGCGCCGCTTCCATCGCGGCGATGTCCGTATCGTCGAAGCGCACGGTCTTCAAATTGGCGAGACTCCACCACGCCTCCCCCAAACTCGGCAACAGGTCGATCGCCCGGCGATAGGCGGCCACGCCGTCGGCCTGCCGCCCGACCGTCTTGAGCATATGGCCATAGCTCATCCACACGCGCGGCTGCTCGGGCACGTCGGCGAGGACGCGCTGGTACAAGGCGATCGCGTCGTCGAACTGGCCGAGCCGACCGAAGGCGGCAGCCTGCAAATTGGCGTGGCCGGGATTGTCGGGATCCTCGGCGACGACGGTGGCGAGTTCGGCAATCGCCTCGGTCGGGCGGTTGAGCCGGTACAGCACCAGCGCGAGATTGGCGCGCGCGGCGGTGAAGCCGGGCGACAGCTCGATCGCGCGCCGCAGCAGTGTCTCGGCATCCTTGTAGCGCCCGATCCGTCCCGCCAGCTCCGCCAACATGCGGATCGCCGCAACATCGAACGGATCATCGCGCAACTGCGCCTTCAGCAACGGCTCAGCCTCACCAAGACGATTGTCATTGAGCGCGAGCGCTGCGTCGATTAGCCGCGGCGGATAGCGGCCGCTCGCCGCCATCCAGCCCGTTTCGGTCCCCGTGATCACCTGCGCCATGCCGGGGTCGTAGCGCAGCCGACACGAAAAGGAACTATGGCGTCGCATCCCGCGGCGTGCTGAACTGCCAAACAAGGGGATTACGCAGATGACGACAGCCGCGCCGCGCCCGTTCGGATATTGGACCGCGACCGCATTGGTGATGGGCGGGATGATCGGTTCGGGCATTTTCCTGATGCCGATCGCGCTCGCGCCTTATGGTTGGACCGGGGTCGCGGGGTGGATTGTCAGTATCGCCGGCGCGATCGCGATCGGGTGGACGCTGGCGCGGCTCGCGCAGGCGATGCCCGAGGCGACCGGCGCGATTGCAATTACCGGCGCGGTATTGGGGCCGTTGCCGGGCGTGATGGTCGGCGTGGCCTATTGGGTGTCGGTGTGGGCGACCAATGCCGCAATTGCGATGGCGGCGACGAGCTATCTTGCGGCGTTCGTGCCGGCGCTTGATGCGACACCCCTGATCGGCGCGCTGGTCTCGGTCGCGCTGATCTGGCTGTTCACGCTGCTCAATCTTGCCGGGGCGACGCTGGCGGGGCGCGTGCAAGTCGTCACCACAATCCTGAAGATCGCACCGCTGATCGCGGTGGTGGCGATTGCCGCTGCGGTCGGAGGGAGCGGGATGGTCGCACTCCCGTCACTGCCCGCGCCGGGAACGATGCTCGCAGGGCTTGGCGGCGCGGTTGCGCTGACCTTGTTTCCGCTGCTCGGGTTCGAGGCGGCGAGCGTCACTGCCGAGCGCATCCGCGATCCGGCACGCAACGTGCCGCGCGCGACGATGACCGGCACAATCGCGGTCGGGCTGTTCTACATTCTCGTCTGCTCGAGCATCGTGTTGCTGTTGCCCGCCGCCGATGTCGCGGCATCGACCGCGCCGTTCCAGCTGTTTGTCGAGCGGTTCGCGGGCGTTGGCGGGGGATTGCTGGTTGCCGCCTTTGCCGCCATCGCGGCGCTCGGCGCGCTCAACGGCTGGGTGCTGATCCAGGGCGAGGTGCCGCTCGGCATGGCGCGCGCGGGGTTGCTGCCGCGCTGGTTCGCGCAGGTGTCGGCGCGCGATGTCCCGGTGCGCGTGCTGATCCTGTCCTCGACCTGCGCCAGCCTGTTGGTGCTGTCGAATGCGAGCGCGTCGCTGGCCGGTGCCTTCGCCTTCGTCGCACTGCTGACGACCTGTTCGAGCCTGTGGTTCTATCTTGCCGCGTGCGTCGCGGCTTTGGTCCGGCGGATCGCACCGGTCACGGCGACGCTTGGCATCGCCTTTGCGCTCTTCGCCTTTTGGGGCGCGGGAAGTGCCGCAAGCGGGCTCAGTCTGGTGCTGATGCTCGCCGCGCTTCCGCTCTACTGGCTCCGCCCCCGGACCGCCTTAGCCGAACAACCGGCCTAAAACGCTACGATCGCGCAGAATTTCGTGCGCGGCATTGTGTCCGGGCGCACCGGTGACGCCGCCGCCGGGATGCGTGCCCGATCCACACATATACAGCCCCGCGATCGGCCCGCGATAATCACCATGCCCGAGCATCGGCCGCGCCGCCCAGAGCTGGTCGAGCCCCATCGTCCCGTGGAAAATGTCCCCACCGATCAACCCGAACTTGCGTTCAAGATCGAGCGGGGAATGGATTTGCCGCGCGATCACCGAGGCTTTGAAATTGGGGGCATGGTCGGTGACGGTGTCGATAATCAGATCGGCGACTTGCTCGCGGCAATCGTCCCAGGAGCGGCCATCGGGTAAAGTGGGTGCAAATTGCTGGCAGAACAGGCTGGCGATGTGCATCCCCGGCGGGGCGAGACTGTCATCGACCGTGGTCGGAAGTTTCATTTCGACGATCGGTTTTTTCGACCAGCCATGCTGCTGCGCATCAATGAACGCCTGGTCCATATAGTCCATGCCCGGCGCAATGATGATGCCCGCGGTGTGATGCTCGGCCTTGTCCTTCCCCGGGAACACCGTGAAATCGGGGAGTTCGGACAAAGCGACGTTCATGCGGAAGGTGCCGCTGCCAGTCTTGAAGGTGTCGATCCGGCGCTTGAAATCGGCGGGCATGTCGGCGGGATCGACCATCTGGCGATACAGCAAGGCGGGGCCGACATTGGCCGCAACGATCTTCGCGGCGATCTCCTCGCCCGAGTCTAGCCGCACGCCGGCGACCTTGCCGCCTTCGGTCAGCAGCTTAGCGACGGGTGCCTCAAGACTGATCTCGACCCCCACCTCTTCGCACGCCTGCGCCATGGCCTGGGTAATCGCCCCCATCCCGCCGACCGAATGACCCCACGCACCGAATTTGCCATTCACTTCGCCAAAGACGTGATGGAGCAGGACATAGGCGCTGCCCGGCGTCGAAACCCCCGCATAATTGCCGACCACCGCATCGAAGGCGAAGGCGGACTTGACATGATCGTCCTCGAACCAGCCATCGAGAAAATCGCGCGCCGATTTGGTGAAGACGTCGAGCAAATCGCGCTGCGCCTCGATCCCCATCTTGCCGATCGGCCAGCCTTGCGCCGCCCCAGCCACCAGCGCGCGCAAGCCGCCGCCGACATTGGGCGGGGTTTTCAGCGCGAGATCGCGCAGCACTTGCGCAACCTTTTCCAGCGCCGCGTCATAAGCGGGATAGGCGTCGGCGTCCTTCTGGCTGAAGCGCGCAAATTGCGCTTGCGTGCGCGCGGTGCCGCCGCCGAGCGTCAGATAGGTATCGGGAAAGGGGAAGAAATTGCTGATCGTGCGCTCGATGATGCGAAAGCCGCGATCGTGCAGCTTCATGTCGGCGATGACCTGAGGCCGCAGCAGACTGACGGTGTAGCTCGCGGTCGAATTGCGGAAGCCGGGGTGGAATTCCTCGGTCACCGCCGCGCCGCCGACGACATGGCGGCGTTCGAGCACGCGCACCTTCAACCCCGCGCGCGCGAGATAGAAGGCGCAGACCAGCCCGTTATGGCCGCCACCGATGATGAGCGCGTCGTAGCGTTTGGTCATGCTTGCTCCCGCCTTCTGATCTCTTGCCCCCTCCCGCCTTCGCGGGAGGGGTTGGGAGGGTCTTCTTCTTCCTCGACGCGCGAAAGAAGAAGACCCTCACCGACTACGACTAGGGCCGCCTGAAGAAGGCGACCCAAGTCTCCATTGCCTCTCCCGCGAAAGCGGGAGAGGGTTACCGCCTGCTCCACCCAGCCGCCGGCGCGCGGTGGAGCCGCGCTTCGGGGATGCGCTCGCGGATTTTGCGCGCGAAACTGCGCAAGCACACTTCGCTCGTACCGATCGGTCCGGCGGTGTAGCTCTTCGACGCCATCCCCTGCTGGACGCGTTCGATCAGCCACGTATCCTCGGCATTGACGACGCGGTTGATGCGGCCATTGGCGTAGCGCACGAGCTTCATCTCACGCCGGTCATCCGGCAGCGCGAACGCCCTTTCGCGCAACACGCACGTCGTTGGTGTCAGCGGCAGCCACTGCATGAAATCGATCTGATCGGCGTAGAGGTCGAACGCCATGTTGGGCCACAGCTTGAAATAGAGCCACAGCCGCTGATTGTCCTTGGGCAAATGCGGCGCAAGCGGCAAATGCGTCTGGTAGAAGCGCTCCCAGAGATTGTCCGACGGACGATCGACGATCCGCCCCGACATCTTGTCGACCCACGGTTCGGCTTCAATCGCATAGCTTTTGCCGAACAGCCGCGTCAGCCCGTCATGCGCGACCGGGATATGGAGGTTGTCCGAATAGTTATCGCCGACATTCTTCCAGTTCACCGCCCGCTCGCGCCGCCGCAACGGGCTGATCGTGCGCATCTCCGCAAAGCGATACGGCGCGATCTCCGCGTCATACGGTGCCATCATCGCGGCGACCGACGGCCCGTCGCCTTCGAGCCGGACGAACACGAACCCGCGCCATAGCTCAAGTTCGACCGGTGCCAGCCCGTTCTGCTCAAGCTCGAGTGCCGGATAATCGCGGCGCATCGGCACGCCCGACAACCGCCCGTCGGTCTCATAGGTCCAGGCGTGATACGGGCAAACCAGCTTCCTGGCGCAGCCGCTCGGCCCGTCGACCAGCCGCATCGCGCGGTGGCGGCAGACATTGGCAAACGCGCGCAACACGCCATCATCGCCGCGCACGACCACGACGCTCTCGCCGATATAATCGAGCGTGTGAAAATCGCCGGGATCGGCGACATCATTCTGGTGGCAGACGATCTGCCATGACGGACGGATCACGCGCTCGGTCTCGACCGCGAAATATTCGGGGTCGGTATAGAGCCAGCCGGGCAAGCTCCAATCGGCGTCGGGATCGTCCGCCACGCTGCGCTTATTTCGACAGATCGGTGAACAGCGACCGATAATATTGGATCCCGGGCGCGATGTTGCTGATCGGGGTGCGTTCATTCAGCCCATGGCTGAAATCCTGCGATTCCTTGCTGAAGGTCGGGCTCGCGCCATAGCTCGCGACATGGTGATAGCGGAACCACATGCTGTCGCTCGCGCCCGAGGATTGCGCCGGGAACACCGGCACGCCCGGATAGACCTTGCCCATTGCGCGGTTCACCGCTGCCAGGAAATCGGGGCGCAGCGGCGATGCGTCATTGGCGACCGACCCTTCGGTAACGTCGCTAAACGTCACACCGGAATCGCCCACTGCTTGCGCCAGCTCGGCCATGATCTCGGCGGGCTTGTGGCCGGGGAAGATGCGGCAATTGATGTTGGCGGTGGCGCGCTGCGGCAGCGCGTTTTCGGCATGGCCGCCGCTGACCAGCGTCGGCACGCAGGTCGTGCCGATCCGCCCGACCGTCCCGGGATTGGCGACGAGCGTGGCGATCGCGGCTTCATCCGACGGGTTGGCGACGAACGCCTTCATCGCCGCGCCGATCGCGGGTTCCTCATAGGGTGCCGCCTTGGCGAGCGCCTCGCGCGTCAGCGGGCTGAGCTCGGGCTTGAAGCGATAGCGGCCGATCTTGTCGAGCGCGCGCGACAGCTCGACGATCGCGTTGACCGGGCGCGGCGCCGAGGAATGGCCGCCGGGGTTGGTGACGGTCAGCCGGAAATCGGCATAGGTCTTCTCCGCACCCTGCCATGTCCAGTACTTCGGCTTGCCCGTTTCCTCGTCGAGCACGCCGCCGCCGCCATCGATGTTGAGCACGATATCGGCATCTTTCAGCCGCTCGGCGATCAGGCCCGAGGTCTTCATCACTGTTTCTTCGTCGCCCGAGAATTCGATGATGATCGTGCGCTTCGGCTTATAGCCGGAGCGGCGCAGATCGACCAGCGCGGCGATCGCGGTCGTGCCGTCGAGCTTCATGTCGCTCGCGCCGCGTCCGAACAGATAGCCGTTTTCGACGATCGCAGTGAACGGGTCGCGCTGCCAATCGGACGGCTTTGCCTCGACCACGTCCATATGCCCGGAAATGACGAGCGGCTTCAGCTTGGGATCGCTGCCGCGCCACGTGCCGATCAGATAGGCGGTATCGTCGACGGGCACAATTTCGACATCGGCATCGGCAAACCCGCCTGCGACCAAAGCGGATTTATAGAGCGCGGCGACTTGCGGCGTCTGATTGCCCGGCCCGCGGACCGAACGCAGCGCGATTGCCTTCTTGGCGAGATCGAGCGCCTGGTCCGCGGCGATGGTCGGTGCAGCGACGGCCTGGGCCAACGCCGGTACCGCAAGCCCGCAGCCCATCATCATAACGCTTACAAGGGCTCGCATCGCACTCTCCATTCGGTATCGGAGATCCTGCGTAACCGTTGGGCGCGCTGGCGGCAATCGTTCGCAACGGAACAGCCCCAGACCACCGCCCCCTCAGCCCGGAGCGCCCAAGGCGGCATGGCCGCTCACCGGTGCCGGAAGCCCGTCGTCGCCCGGGCGATAGGTCAGCAGACGCCGACCGATGCGTGGGCCAATCCAGCGCTCGATCCCCATCGCCAGGCTGAAGCTTGCCGGCACGATCACCAGCGTCAGCACGGTCGAGAGCAGCAGCCCGCCGATCACGGTCACACCCATCGGCGCACGCCACGATCCGTCGCCGCTGAGCGACAGCGCAGTCGGGATCATGCCCGCGACCATCGCCACCGTCGTCATGACGATCGGTTGCGCGCGCTTATGCCCCGCATCAAGAATTGCGGTGGTCGGCTCGACCCCCTGGGACATCTCCTCGAGCGCGAAGTCGATCAGCAGGATCGAGTTCTTGGCGACGATGCCGAGCAGCATCAGCATTCCGATCAACACCGGCATCGAGATCGGATCGCCGGCGATCAGCAAGGCCAGCAACCCGCCGAGCGGCGCGAGCAGCAGCGAGCCGAGATTGACGAACGGCGCCAGGAAACGGCGGTAGAGCAGCACCAGGACCGCGAACACGAGCAAGATGCCCGACACGACCGCGACGAAGAAATTGTTGATCATCTCGGTCTCGAACTTCTGCTGGCCCAGCGTCAGTTTGGAGACGCCGATCGGCAGCGCCTGCATGATCGGCAGCGCGTTGATCTGGTCCATCGCGGTACTGCTGACGATACCGGGCGCGCGGTCGGCGCCGACCGTGACCTTGCGCTGCTGCGCGACGCGCTCGATCTTGGTGGCGCCCGCACCAAAGCTGATATCGGCGACGAGGCTGAGCGGCACCGATCCGCCACTCGCGGTCTGGATTGGCAGGTTGCGGATCGTCGCAAGGCGCGCACGCGCGCTTTCGTCGAGCGCGACGCGGATCGGGATCTGGCGGTCGCTCAGCGAAAATTTTGCGCTGTTCTGGTCGATGTCGCCCAGCGTCGCGACGCGGATCGCGCTCGACAGCGCAGCGGTCGTCACGCCCATGCTGGCGGCAAGATCCAGATGCGGCTTGATGACGATCTCGGGTCGCTGCAAATCGCCGGCGATGCGCGGCGCGGTGATGCTCGACAGATGCGACATTTGTTCGGCGAGCGTAATCGCGGTCCGACGGAGCAATTCTGGGTCGGAGCCGGCAAGCGTGATCGACAGATCGCGTCCACTACTCCCGCCATTGTTCGAGCGGAACGAGACGCGCGCATCGGCGATCTGCGCGAGTTGTGGTGCCAGCGCGCTTTCGAACGCCTTGCTGGTCTGCGCTTTCTTGGGCTTGAAGATCGCGGTCACCCGGCCGTTGCCGACGCTCGCGCGTTGATAGGTCGATTCGACGTCAGGCTGCCGCTGCAACAAGGTCGCGACTTGATTGACCACCGCTTGCGTCTGCGCGAGCGTGGTGCCCGGCACCATTTCGATCGTCGCGGTCGAGGCATCACTGTCCTGATCGGGCTGGAAGGTCATCGGCAGCGCGCCCGCGCACACGACGGTCAGCGCCAGTGCGCCCATCCCGCCGACCACCGCCGACCAGCGGTGCAGCAAGGTCCAGCGCAGCACCGCCATATAGACGTTCATGACCGGCCCCTCGCCATGCGCGCGATGCCCTTCCGCCTTGAGGAAATACGCCGCGATCATCGGCGTGATCAGGCGCGCGACGGCGAGGCTCATCAGCACTGCAACGACGACGGTCAGCCCGAAATTCTTGAAGAATTGCCCCGAAATGCCGGGCATCAGGCCTACGGGTAAGAACACCGCGACGATCGCCATCGTGGTGGCAAGCACCGCGAGGCCGATCTCGTCGGCGGCGTCGATCGCGGCCTGATACGCCGATTTGCCCATCCGCATGTGCCGCACGATATTCTCGATCTCGACGATCGCATCATCGACCAGCACGCCGGCCACAAGGCTGAGCGCGAGCAGACTGATCCCATTGAGCGTGAAGCCCATCAGATCCATGAACCAGAAGGTCGGGATCGCCGAGAGCGGGATGGCGAGCGCCGAGATGACGGTCGAGCGCCAGTCGCGCAGGAACACGAACACCACGATCACCGCGAGCACCGCGCCCTCGATCATCGTGTCGATCGCCGAATGATATTGCAGCTCGGTATATTTGACCTGGTTGAAGATCAGCTCGAAATGAACCTTGGGGTAGCGCTGCTCCAGCGCGGCGAGCTTCGCCTCGGCGCCGTGGAACACGCTGACGTCGGAGCCGCCCTTGGCGCGCTGAAAATCGAAGCTCAGCACCGACCGGCCATTGAGCGCCGAGGCGGAACGCTGCTCGGCATAGAGATCGCGGATCTGCGCGATGTCGGCGAGCTTGACCGTGCGGTTCGCCCCGAGCGAAATCTGCGTTTGCCCGAGCGTGTAGGCGGTGTTCGCATTGCCGAGCACGCGCACCGCCTGTTCGGAGCCGCCGATCTGCGCCCGCCCGCCCGCCGCATTGAGATTGACGAGGCGAAGTTGCTGGTTAACCGCGCCCGCGGTGATGCCCTGCGCCTGCAACTTGACCGGATCGAGAATCACCCGGATCTCGCGATTGACCCCGCCATTGCGGTCGACATGCGCCATGCCGGGCACCGACAGCAATTCCTTGGTCACGGTGTTGTCGATGTACCAGCTGAGTTCCTCGATCGTCATATCGGTGCCGATCGCGGCGTAGCTCGCCAGATCGTTGCCGGTGGTATTGGCGCGCTCGATCTGCGGCTCAAGGATGCCGTCGGGCAAGTCGCTGCGGACTTGCTGCACGGCACCGCGCACATCCTCAACCGCGCGATCGATCGGCGTGCCGATCGCCAGCTGAATGACGGTGGTCGATTGGCCTTCGGACACGGTCGAATTGATTTCGTCGATGCCAGCGAGACTCCGCACCGCCGCTTCGATCTTGAGCGTGACCTGATTCTCGAGCTCGCTTGGCGCGGCGCCCGGTTGGCTGACCGAGACGATCACGATCGGGAAATCGATGTCGGGATTGTCGTTCACTTGCATCCGCGCGAAGCTGACCAGGCCCGCCACGGTGAGCATTGCGAACAGCACGAGCGACGGGATCGGATTGCGGATCGACCAGGCCGAGATGTTGCGAAAGCTCATGGCCGCACCGTGCGAACTGCGCTGTCGCCGACGCTGCGCAAGCGCCGGTGGCATGGTGTTCGGGACACTGTAACGGGACGCATCGCTCGACTCTCGACAGCTTATCTGATGACAAGTGCTTTAGTGTATTACGCCGATAACACATAGCGATTTTTGCAGTATCGAGTGTCGCGATGAGTCCGTCAGCCGGTCAGCGCGAGCAGGGCGAACGTCGCCAGCCAGTGTTCCCCCATATAATCGTCGGCCAGATGCGGCAGCGCGGCGTGAAGATGCGCCTGCGCGATCGCATGAGCCGACGCCGGATCGGGCAAATCGTCGGCAAGGCGCTGCCAGCACCACGCGCGCGCCAGATTCAAGCCGTCGAGATGCGCGAGGCGACCGTCGCTGCGATCGGTAACGATCGCAGGCGTGCGCAGGCAAGCGGTCGGCGCGCCATATGGATCGGGCAGGAATCCGCCGAGCCAGGCGCGGAAATCCGCACCCAGCACCGCCTGCATCAGCACCGCTTCGCACAAGGTGGCGGACAGAAAATCCTCGCCGCTCGGCTCCCACGGGCGCGCAGCGCGGTCCGCGCCGAACCAGAATTTCGCGCGCGCCTCGATCAATCCAGCAAGCGCCGTGTCATGCGTTCGCGCCCAGCGCAGCGCGTGGATCAGCGCGAACGCGGTGCTGTCATGCTTGCCGCTGCGCACCGGATAAGCGAGCTTGGGCAGATAAGCGGCAAGGCGCGCGGCGAAGGCGCGGGCGAGCGGTTCCAGCGCGGCGGCCCATGGCTGATCGGGCCGCAACGCGAGTTCATCGTGCAAGGCGAGCAGCCAGCCCCAGCCATAGGGGCGTTCGAACCCGCCGGTCATCGGTCGATCGAGATAGGCGACTTCGCCCGCCACCCGCTGCGGCACCAGCATCCGGTCCGCCAGCGCTTCGATCGCGGCGGTCTGGTCGATCGCGGGGAACAGCCGGGCAAGCCGCATCACTTGCCACCAGCCATGCACGCAACTGTGCCAATCGAAGCTGCCATGGAAGATCGGATGGAGCGTAGCGGGGAGCGCGAGGTCGGACGGGCCATTGAGGACCTGATCGAGCTTGTACGGCCATTCGCGCGTCAAATGGCCGAGCGTCAGCGCAGCGAACCGCTCGGCAGTGGCAGTATCAAGCATCATCGAAATCCCAGCCAGTACAGCAAAGCGATATTCACCGCGAGAAGCGGCAGCGCGGTCGGCACCTGTGCGCGGATCACCGCGCTTTTGTCTTTCAGCTCAAGCAAGGCGGCTGGCACCAGATTGAAGTTCGCCGCCATCGGCGTCATCAGCGTACCGCAGAAGCCGGCAAGCATCCCAAGCGCCGCGATCACCGCCGGGTCACCGTGATGGCGTCCGATCAGCAGCGGCATTGCAACCGCGGCGAACATCACCGGGAAGGCCGCGAAGGCATTGCCCATCACCATCGTGAACGCCGCCATGCCCAGCGCATAGACGAGCACCGCGCCGATCAGGCTGCCAGCGGGGATCGCGGTGCCGGCAATGCCGCCGACGACTTGCCCGACACCGGAGAGCGCGAACACCGCGCCGAGGCTCGCCAGCATTTGCGGCAGCACCGCCGCCCAGCCGACGCCGTCCATCAGGCGCAGCCCTTCGGCAAAGGGCGTGGCGGGGCGTGGCCGGAACCAGGCATAGCCGATCGCCAGCGCGAGCAGCACGCCGCAGGTGAGCGCCACCAGCGTGCTTTGCTTGGGATCGACCAGCGCGGGCATGGCCTTGAAGGCAAGCGTGCCGAGCAGCGCGGTCGCGGGGATCACCAAGGCCGGCAGGAACAGCCGATTGCCGCGGCTGACCGCCTCGGCCTGGCGTTCAACGGCGCCGGTGGTGCCGCGCGCGCCGCGCCCCATTGCGCCGGTGCCCGCGATGGCGACCAAGCCCAGCACCAGCACGCCATTGCCGAGATCGCCGATCCGGTCCCCCAACAGGAAGCTGACGCTCAAAAGCGCGTAGAAACCGGCATTGCCGAAGCGCTTGGCATTGCTGCGGTCGGTCGCGCTCAGCCATGCGAAGCCTGCGAACATCAGCCCGGCGACGGTGTAGATGAAATTGGTGCCGATCATGCCGCGCGCGCCAGTCGGCGATCGAGCCACAACAGCCGTCCGCCATGGATCAACAGCGCCGCGATCGCGGTCGGAATCGCCCAGAGCGACAGATGCAGCGGCTGAATGACGATGCCATAGCCCTCCAGCACGCCCTTCATCAGCAGGATCGATCCGATCGCGATGAAGATGTCCTCGCCAAAGAACAGCCCGATATTGTCGGTCGCAGCGGCGAGCGCCGGGATCGCGTCGCCGCCCGGCGGTACGCCCTGCCGCTCCGCCGCCGCCTCGGCCATCGGTGCGACCAGCGGGCGCACGCTCTGCGCTGGCCCCGCGATCGAGGTCAGGCCGAGCGCCGATGTGATTTGCCGGAACAGCAAATAGCCGAGCAACAGCCGCCCGACCGTCGCGCCGCGCAAGCCCGCGATTGCGCCGCGCGCGCGCTCCTGCAGCCCGTAGCGTTCGAGCAGGGCGATGACCGGCAACACGATGTAAATCGCGCTGACATAGCGGTTGGTATTGAACGCCTTGCCAAACGCGGCGAGGATCGCAAGCGGATCGATTCCGGCGGCAAGGCCGGTTACCAGCGCCGACACCGCGACGACGAGCAACGGGTTGAAGCGCAACAGGAAGCCCGCGACGATCACCGCGATCCCGGCCAGAACGAGCATCAAGCGCCTCCGAATCCGCCGCCGCCGGGCGTTGCGATCACGAACACGTCGCCCGCACGCATGTCCACTTTCGCCGTCGACCCAAGCTGTTCGACCGATCCGTCGGCGCGTTCGACGCGGGCCGCGCCGACGTCCCCGGCCGCACCACCGCCCAATCCGAACGGCGGCACGCGGCGACGATTGGCGAGGATGCAGGCGGTCATGTCGGACAGGAACCGCACCCGTCGAAGGCCGCCATCGCCGCCCTTATGCGCCCCCGCGCCGCCGGACCCTGCGCGGATTGAGAATGCCTCGAGCAGCACGGGAAAGCGCGTCTCGAAGATTTCCGGGTCGGTCAGGCGGCTGTTGGTCATGTGCGTCTGGATGACCGCCGTACCGTCATAGCGCGGCCCGGCCCCCGATCCCCCGGCGATCGTCTCATAATATTGGTACGTATCGTCGCCGAAGGTGAAGTTGTTCATCGTGCCCTGGCTCGCCGCCATTGCGCCGAGCGCGCCGAACACGGCATCGGTGACGACCTGGCTCGTTTCGACATTGCCCGCCACCACTGCCGCCGGGAAGCGCGGATTGAGCATCGATCCTTCGGGCACGCGGATCGTCACGCCGCGCAGGCATCCGTCGTTGAGCGGTACATCTTCGTCGAGCAGCACGCGCAGGACATACAGCATTGCGGCGCGGACGATCGAGACCGGCGCGTTGAAATTGTTCGGGCGCTGATCGCTGGTCCCGGCGAAATCGACCGTCATGGTTTGCCTTGCGCGATCGATCCGGATCGCGACCCGGACGACCGCGCCGTCGTCCATTTCATAGGCGAAGGCGCCGTCATCGAGCCGCGCGATCAAGCGCCGTGTCGCCGCATCGGCATTGGCCTGGACATGCTCCATATACGCGCTGACAACCTCCGCGCCATAGTCGCCGGCGATCCGCGCCAGGCCCGCCGCGCCGCGCGTGCAGGCGGCAAGCTGTGCGGCGAGATCGGCGATATTCTGGTCGATGTTGCGCGCCGGATAGGGCCCGCTGGCGAACAGCGCGCGGAGCTCGGCTTCGCGCAAACGTCCCTCGTCCATCACCAGCACATCGTCGAGCAATACCCCTTCCTGCTCGACCGAGATGCTGTCGGGCGGCATCGATCCGGGCGTGATCCCGCCGACATCGGCATGGTGGCCGCGCGCGGCGACAAACCAGGCGGGCGTGGTGCCGTGGTCGGTGAAGACCGGCATGATGACGGTGATATCGGGCAAATGCGTACCGCCGCGATACGGCGCGTTGAGCGCATAAGCGTCGCCGCGGCGGATGCCCCTACCGTCTTTGGGTCCGTCGGCCTTGCCCCCCCGCGCGTCGATGATCGTACGGATGCTCTCCCCCATCGAACCGAGATGCACCGGGATATGCGGCGCATTGGCGACGAGATTGCCGGCCGCGTCGAACACAGCGCACGAGAAATCGAGCCGCTCGCGAATGTTGACCGAGGCGGCGGAGCGTTGCAGCGCGGCGCCCATCTCCTCGGCGATGCTCATGAACAATCCGGCGAAGATCGCGAGCCGGGCGGGATCGCTTTCGGTGCCGACGCTGGCGATGCTTCGAGCGGCGACACGGTCGAGGATCAGATTGCCGATCGCATCGACGCGCGCACGCCAGCCGGGTTCGACGACCGTCGTCGCCATCGGATCGATCATCAGCGCCGGGCCGTCGACCGCGTGACCGGCAGGCAGCCCATCGCGTGCCAGCACCGGCGTGTCGTGCCAAGCGCCGGCCATATGAACGGGCACGATGGCGCGCGGTGCAGCGGGATGATCGGGCAAATCGACCAGCGTCGTTTCGATCGGTGCGCTTGCCGCGACCGCTTCGGCAACGAGGCGATCGACGATCAAGGCTTGCGTGCTCGCGAAACCGAACTGCGCCACATGCGCCACGTCGAACGCGGCGGTCATTGCGCGGGTGTCGGCGAAGTCGAGTTCGATCGTATGTTCGGTGTGCCCGCGCCGCAGGTGGACACGCAGCTCGACGACGATAGTCTCGCTCGCCACGCCTTGCGCCACCAAAGCCTGCTGCGCTTCCTCCGCCAACGCATCAAAAGCGGCTTCGATCGCAGCGCGATGCTCGATCCCCGCGCCCAGCGTCCGCTCGCGCAGCACGCGCCGATCGGCCAGCCCCATGCCATACGCCGAAAGAACCCCGGCAAGCGGGTGGATCAGCACCTGATCCATCCCCAGCGCATCGGCGACCAGGCAGGCGTGCTGCCCGCCAGCACCACCGAAACAGGCGAGCGTGTAGCGGGTGACATCGTGCCCGCGCGCGACCGAAATCTTGCGGATCGCATTGGCCATGTTCGCGACCGCGACCGCGACGAAGCCTTCGGCGGCGGCATAGGGATCGAGCGGCAATTCGGCGAAGCGCGCCGCCACTGCAGCGGGATCGAGCGGCTGATCGCCCTGCGCACCAAACAAAGCGGGGAAGAAGTCGGGGCGCAGCTTGCCGAGCATCACATTGCAGTCGGTGACGGTCAGCGGCCCGCCACGGCGGTAACAGGCCGGCCCCGGCACCGCCCCGGCGCTCTCCGGCCCGACCAGCAAGCGCTGCCCGTCGAAGCGGCAGATCGAACCGCCGCCCGCCGCGACGGTGTGGATGCGCAACATCGGCGCACGGATGCGGGCCCCTGCGATCAGCGTCTCGGTATCGCGTTCATAGCTGCCGGCATAATGCGACACGTCGGTCGAGGTGCCGCCCATGTCGAACCCGATGATTCGGTCGAAACCCGCTTCACGCGCGGTCGCCGCCATGCCGACAATTCCCCCGGCCGGCCCCGACAGGATCGCATCCTTGCCGCGAAAGCTCGCGCCATCGACGAGGCCGCCCGACGATTGCATGAACAGCGCGTTCTGGCCGAGCGCCGCGCGCAGCCCCGCGACATACCGATCGAGTACCGGCGACAGATAGGCATCGACCAGCGTCGTATCGCCGCGACCGATCAGCTTGATCAGCGGCGCGACGCGGTGGCTGACCGAAATCTGCGTAAAGCCGATCTCGCCCGCAAGATCGGCCAGCGCCGCCTCATGCGCGGTAAAGCGATAGCCGTGCATCAGGACGATGGCGATCGAGCGGAAACCGGCAGCATGGGCCGCCTGCAAGCCGGGCCGCGCCGCGTCACGGTCGAGCGGGGTCAACACAGCGCCATCCGCCGCGATCCGCTCGTCAATCTCCACGACGTGCGCGAACAGCGGCGCCGGGCGCGCCAGATCACGCGCGAAAATGTCGGCGCGCTCCTGATGGCCGATCACCAGCGCATCGCCGAAGCCGCGCGTGATCGCCAGAACGGTCGGCGCGCCCTTGCGCTCGAGCAGCGCATTGGTCGCAACGGTCGTGCCGATCCGCAGTTCGAGCGGCTCGTCCGCGCCCCCGGTCAACCGCCGGATCGCCTCGACCGCAGCATCGGCATAGCGTTCGGGGT
Organism: Sphingomonas sp.; assembly: GCF_040398505.1. Taxonomy (GTDB): domain Bacteria; phylum Pseudomonadota; class Alphaproteobacteria; order Sphingomonadales; family Sphingomonadaceae; genus Sphingomonas. Next base: position 26,968 of record NZ_JBBATX010000003.1, read on the forward strand.
CTTCGGACAGCAATTTGGCGGTAAGCACTGCGCCGCACGGCTTGCGCGCCACGACATCGGTGAAGGTACCGCCGCGATCGATCCAGAACTGCCATGGTACCATCATTCCGTCTCTCACTTCCGCAGGTGCGGATCAAGCCGGCGTTCCATTTGGTCAGACGACGAAAAGCGCCGCGGCACGCGCCATCTTGCCGATCCCGCTGGGCGGCGACACACCGCGAGCGACCGGTCTATACCCCGCGCACCCGATAAACCCGTTGCGCGCCAGCAAGCCGCTGCTTGAACAGCGCCTTGCGAAGACCAACCCTGAGCAGCCGCCCGACGAGGTAGCGCGTGGCGAGAATCGCGGCGAACACGGCGTCGTCCCCATCGGGGCGTCGAGCATTGCACCTGAAACAACGCTTTTTTCAGGACGACATGAACCCCTTTGTTCCGGTCAACGAGTTCGGTGATTTCGACGTCCCCGGCAACGCTCATCAGCATGTACGCGTCATCGCGCGACATGCCTTTCACTGACACCAGGAAATCGAGCATGTTGCGCAGCGCCTTGCGCGTCGCGTTGCTGAGATCGTCGTCAAACCCCATCGCGATATAGGCGTCCGGCGTTTCGGCGCGCGGGTACGGCGCCTTGACGCCCTTGTGCAGAACGAACTCGAGCGTACCCACCAGCGAGGTCTCCAGCGCGGTGATATCGACTTCGCCATTGCCCTGCGCGGCATGCCCGTCGCCGACCTGGAACAAGGCGCCCGTCGCATGGACCGGCAGGAACAGCGTCGTCCCCGCGACCAGCGCCTTATCATCCATATTGCCACCATTGATGCTCGGCGGCGCCGAATCGTACCGGCCGAACGCCAGCGGTGGCGCCACCCCCATGCTGCCGAAGAACGGGTGAAGCGGCACCGCGATGCCGGGCGCGAAGGCCGCCATCATGCGTGTCTTGTCGAGCGGAACGATCTTGATCCGTGAATACGGGAAGTCGTCGGTCAGGAAACCGGCACCATAGCCAAATGCATTATAGGCATACGGGATCGCCAGATCGATCTTGCGAATCCGCACCTCCAGCGTGTCGCCGGGTTCGGCGCCTTCGATCGCGATCGGGCCAGTCAGGATATGCCCACCCGGACCGCGGCTGGCGGCGGGGACGCCGTCGAACACCGCGCGCAACGCCGGCTCAACGTCCTGCGGCGCGACGCCGGCCTTTTCGAGCCGCGCCGGGCTGCTGGTCAGCAGCGTGTGGACGATCACCGTGTCGCCCGAGCGGATCGTCAACACAGGCTTGTCGGTTGCATCATAATGCCCCCACGCGACGGTTTGCGGCGTCGCCGGGAGATCGTAAGTCTTGGCCGATACAGGTGCGGAAATGATCAGGCTGACGAGGATAAGGACGCGCATCTAAATACCTGCCTGTTAGTTTTTGGGCGTAAAATCACGCAATTCCGCCACGGTCTTGGCATCGAGCCGCTGGATCAGCGCGACCACCAGATCGACCATGCCGTCGAAATCGGCGCGATCGATGATGCCGTTATGTGCATGGGTGTAGCGCGCCGGGACCACCAGATTGACCGTCGGCACGCCGCCCGCAGTCGCCTGGATCGCCGCGCTGTCGTCGCCATAACCCTGCACCAGATCGCTTTGCAGCGGAATCCGTTTCGCCGCCGCCACGTCGCGCACGAGCGCGACCATCTTGCGGTTCGGCAGCGTACTGCTGTCGTAGAGGAAGATGCCGGGCCCGGCGCCGAGCGCCGCCTGCGTCTCCTCGGGGTTGCGGCCGGGGCTGTCACCGGCGATCCCACCTTCGATCGCGATGCCGATATCGGGCTTGATCAGGTCCGACGCAGTTCGCGCACCGCGCAGCCCGACTTCTTCCTGCACGGTCGCAGCGACGAACAGGCGGTTGGGATGACCGCTCGCCGCGAGCCGCCGCAACGCTTCGAGCACGACAGCGCAGCCGACGCGGTCATCCCACGCCTTGCCCAAGTAGCGGCCCCCCGGCAGCGCCACGAACGGCGCGTCGGGCACCACCGGATCGCCCGCGCTGAGCCCGAGTTTCGCGACATCGGCAGCGCTGCGCGCGCCGACGTCGAGATAAAGCGAATCGCGCGGGAAGACCTTCCCCCGCTCCTCAGTCGGCACGACATGGATATCGCGGATCCCCGTCACCGCATGGACCGGCCCCTTGCTGCCGATGATGATCCAGCGCTGATCGGGCAGTGCCTGATCGAGCCAGCCGCCGAGCATCTGCATCGACAGAAAGCCAGTCGGGGTGACGCGCCGGACCACGCCGCCAAGTTCGTCCATATGCGCGTCGAGCATGATCTTGGGACCGCTCGACCCGTGTGCGGCGATCACCGAGCCAACGCCGTCATAGCTGATCTGGTCGGTCGATGCCTTCATCTCGCGCACCATGATTGCGCGCACCGCCTCCTCGAAGCCCGACGGCCCCGGCGCATCGGCCAGTTCGCCAAGCAACCGCTCGGTGCGATCCTGCGCGAAAGCCGGCATGGCGGTGGCCGCGAGCACAATCGCAAGCAGGGATCGGGACATTCGTCGCATTCGATAATCCTTTGAAGGAAGGACACGGTGTTAAGCGCAATCGCCGCCTGGGCAATGTTGTTTATTGGCCGCGCATCAGGCCAATCGCGCTTCCGACGGCTGGCGGAACCCAACATCCCCGGCGCTCCGGACGCCCATAGTGGCTCCACAATGCGCGTTTAACCCAGCGTTGAACGCAAGAACGGGAGCGCTGCGATGTCGAAAGTCTACAGCCACTTGGGATCGATGACGGGACTGGCGTTGCTCCTCAGCCTTAGCGGGTGCGGCGCGAGCGGCGGCACGACGGGCACCGTCGCGGTCGTTTCGCCCACCCCAACACCGACATCCACACCGAGCCCGACGCCGACGCCGACGCCGACGCCGACATCGGGTTCGACCAGCACGGCGTCGATCCTGTGCCCCTATAGCCAGAGCACGCCCAACATCACGCTGACGACCGGCGTCACCGCGACCAGCACGTCCTCTTGGACGTGCTCATCGACGACCCGGACACTGACCGCCAATGGCGTGCCGAACCACCAGATCGGCACCTTCCCCAATTCGGGCAACCCCAATACACCGACCGTCCAGAACGTCAGCTTTTCGGCGACGCTCGCGCCCACGCTGGCGAGCAGCAACAACGCGTCGCGGTCGCTCGGCTATGCGCTGAACGGCGTGAAATTCGATCCCGGCACCGGCGGCAGTTGCCCGAGCACCGCGACCAAAGCATCGGATTGCACCGCGATCGGCGCCGGAACCTATTCGCTTGAAGCGTTGCAGAGTTTCTTCGATTTCGGTGTCGACAGCAACAATGCGCATGTGCAACCCGGCGGTATCTATCATTATCACGGCATGCCCGAGGGTGTTCTGACGGCAGCCGGCGTCAGCAGCGCCGCGCAGCGGATGTTGCTGATCGGCTGGGCACCCGATGGCTACCCGATCTACGCCCGTTACGGCTATAGCGTCGCGACGAGTGCGCTGAAAGTGATCAAGGGCAGCTACGCCGTCGACACCGTCGCCGATGCGGGGCGCCCGTCCGCTGCCAATATTCCGCTCGGCACCTTCGTCAGCGACTGGAATTATGTCGCAGGCTCGGGCGATCTCGATGATTGCAACGGGCGCTTCGGCGTGACGCCCGAGTTCCCGAGCGGAATCTATCATTACTACGCCACCGACACGTATCCATATCTGCCGCGCTGCTTCAAAGGCACGTTCTAAATGCTTGCCAAGGCGGATCGGCGGAGTCTTCAGCTCGTGCTGATCGGATTTGGCCTGGCCGGCACATCGACGATCCTCGCCCAGACGCGCGGCGACGACGCGGGACCGCGGCCAAGGCCGCCGATCGAAGCCTTGGCTGCATGCAAAGCCAAAACCGAGGGCGCGAGGTGCAGCGTCGGGAGGGCCGGTGGTCCAATGGACGATGGGACATGCCATGCACCGCCCGGCCTGCAACTGGCTTGCGTGCCACGCTACGGGCCTCCCGGCGGCGGCCCTCCGCCACGATCCGAGCAGGGCGCCGCGATCCCGGCGACGGCCGCCGATACCCGCACGACGCTTTGCGCGCTCCAGTCCAAGGGCACCAATGGCTCAGCCGGACTGCCGTTCGAAGCCCGCTGGCGCTGCAGCGCGGACGCCCGCACGCTGGTTGCCAACGGGGTACCGGATCATCCGGTGGGGGCGTTTCCCAATGCGGGCAATCCGAACCCGCTCGCTGCGCAATCGGTGCGGTTTTCGACCACGCTGACCCCCGTGGTGCACGCCGGGTCGGGCGCGTTCGTCAAGGTTGCGGGCTATGCGCTGAACGGGATCAAGTTCGATCCGGGTACCGCGCAAAGCTGCGACACGCGCTGCGCCGATCGTGGCGCGGGTCGTGGCAATCCATGGCGGATCGAGGCGCTGGGCCAGCCATTCTTCGCCTTCGGGGTCGATGCCAGCCACGCGCACGTTCAGCCCGGCGGTGCCTATCATTATCACGGCGTGCCAGAGGGCATGCTGAACGCCGCCGCACGCGCGGGGCGCGCGATGGCGCTGATCGGCTGGGCAGTCGATGGCTATCCGATCTATGCGCGGTTCGGCCATGCCGACGCGACATCGCTCGCCAGCCCGCTGCGCGCGATGCGGCCGAGTTACCGGCTGAAAACGCGGCCCGATGCCGGACGGCCGCGCGTCGACTTCGCGCCGATGGGGACCTTCACGCAAGATTATGAATTCGTCGCGGGGCTCGGCGATCTCGACCAATGCAATGGCCGCCGCGACGTGACGCCGGAATTCCCGCGCGGCATCTATCACTATTACGCCACCGATGGCTTTCCCTTCATCCAGCGCTGCGTGAAGGGCACGCCCGCGCGCGTGGCCGATGATGGTCCGCCGCCGTTCGGCGGCTTTGCGAGGCCGCGCTGGTGATTTGGCGATTTGCCCTTTTCCTCCTCGGGCTGGCCGGGCTGGTCGTCGGTGCCGACGCGCATTTGCTGCCCGCGCAGACGGCGACGATGAATGTGGTCGGCAACACCGCCTATTGCGTCGTGTCGGTCCCGGTATCCGCTCTAAAAGGCATCGACGACGATGGCAGCGGTGGTGCATCGCAAAGCGAGATCGCCCGCCATTCGCGCGACATCGCGCTGCAATTCGCGCGGCATTTCACGGTGTCCGCCGATGGCGCCGCAGGCACGCCGCTGATGACGATGGCCTGGTCCCCGCAAACCGAAGGGCCGGCCGCCGACAGTGATTATATCGTCGTGCTGCATAGCGTGCGCTTCGCGGCCGCGCCGCACAGCCCGATCGTCGCCACCGACCTGTTCGGCACGCGTAGCGGCGAAGGCCAGATGACGATCACCGCCAAGCGCGACAAGCGCGAGAATACCGCCGAGGTCGCGATCCTGCGCCCGGGTGCTGCGGAACACAGCTTCTTTCGCGGCGGCTTTGCGACCTTCGCCGATTTCGTCCGGATCGGGATCGAGCATATCCTGACAGGGCCCGATCATTTGCTGTTCCTGCTGACCGTCATCGTCGCGGCGGCCGGCTGGCGCTATTGGCTGAGCGTGGTGACGAGCTTCACGGTCGCGCACAGCATTACGCTGACGCTGGCGGCGCTTGGCGCGGTGCGCGTGTCGCCCGCGATCGTCGAGCCGGGAATCGCCGCGAGTATCATCCTGATGGCGGTGCTCAACTTGTGGCGCGGCGGGCATGGCAGTCCGGCCGAAGCGCGGGCGCGCGTCGCGATCGTGTTCGCCTGTGGCTTGCTCCACGGCCTCGGCTTCGCGTCGGCGATCGGCGCGATGGCCGCCGACGGCGCGCACCGGCTGGCGACGCTGGCCGGGTTCAATATCGGGATCGAGCTGGGGCAGTTCGCGTTTCTCGGCGCGGTGCTGGCGCTCGCGACGCTTGTTCGACGGATCGTGACCGTGCCGTCCACGCTTGCCCTGCCGCGCCTCGCATCGGTGACGGCGGCGATCCTCGGCGCGGTGATGCTGGTCGCGCGCGTGCTGCCGGTGCTGCCCGACGTGGGATAGCGCCCTACCCGTCGAACCGATATCCCACGCCGTACACCGACGCCACGCATGCTGCGCCGGGCTCCACGGTCGCGATCTTGCGGCGGATGTTTTTCATGTGGCTGTCGATCGCGCGATCGCCGCTGTCGAGCGCACGGGTGCCCAACCGATCGAGCAACTGGTCGCGCGTGAACACGCGGCCGGGGCTGCGCATCAGCGCCGCGAGGATGCGAAATTCGGACGGGCTGAGATCGAGCCAGGTCCCGCGCCATGCGACACGCTGTCCGTCCTCATCGATCACCCACGGCAAGGCCGACGCATCGCGCGTCACCCGACCCTCGGCCCGGCGGATCATCGCGTTGACCCGCGCCATGACCTCGCGCGCGGCAAACGGCTTGCAGACATAATCGTCGGCCCCGCCATCAAGCCCGGCCAAACGATCGGCCTCCTCGACCCGAGCGGTCAGCATCAGGATCGGCACCGCGCTGAACGCGCGCACCGCGGCGCAGATCGCCATCCCGTCCACCCCCGGTAGTCCGAGATCGAGGATCATCGCGGCGGGCGGCTCGGCGCGGACAGCCGCCACCACCGCGCGGCCATCGGGAAACACCCGCGCGCCATAGTCCCCGGCGCGCAGATAATCGGCAAGCACCGCGGCGATCTTCGGGTCGTCCTCGACCACGAAGACGGTGCGGATCGTCATGCCGCGACCACGCGCGGCAAATCGATCCGGATCGCCAGGCCGCCGAGCGACGATGGCGCAGCAACGATCGTGCCGCCATGCGCGCGCACGATCGCCTCGCTGACCGCCAGCCCCAGCCCGCTGCCCCCCGACACCCGGCTCCGCGCGGCATCGAGCCGGTAGAGCGGCGCGAACAGCGCCTCCAGATGCTCGGGCGGGACGCCGGGGGCGCTATCCTCGACGGTCACTTGCAGATGCGTACCCACCGCTGCCAGCACGACGCGCACCTGTCCCGGCGCATCGGTGTAGCGCAGCGCATTGGTCAGCACATTGGCGAGCAATTGCTCGATCCGCGCGACATCCCATCGCACGGAAGGATCGGGATCGCCCACAGTCTCGAAGGTCAGCGCAATCCCCGCCGCCCTGGCCTGCGTGCCAAATCGCGCGATCGTCTTCGCACAGATCGCGACGGCGTCCGCAGGGACGAAGCGGCATGGCTGGCCCGACAGATCGGTCATTGCGAGGAAATGCAAATCCTCGATCAGGCCGCTCAGCCGCTTCGCCTCCTCGTTGAGCGACGCGACCGCTGCCGGATCGAGCGGACGCACGCCATCCTCGAGCGCGTCGAGCTCGCCGCGGATCGCCGACAAAGGCGTGCGCAATTCATGGCTGACCTCGGCCAGCCAGCGTCGCCGCGCGGTATCGAGCCGGGCAAGGCTCTCCGCCATGCGGTTCACGTTCCGCGCGACATCGTCGACCTCGTCTTCGCCGTGGCTCGGCAAGCGATAGCCGAAATCGCCGCCGGCAATCGCATCGGTCGCGATCTTGAGGCGGCCGAGCCGCCGCGCCCCCAGCCGTGCCAGCCCCCAGGCGGCCAAGGCACCAAGCGCGGTCAGCAAGGCGGCGAGCCACAGCGCGCCGTAATATTGGCTGGTAAGAAACCGCGCCTCGACCCCGCCGGGAATCGGCGCGCGCGGGATGAGCTGGGCAAGTGCGACCGTCTTTCCCGCGCTGCGGATCGGCCGCGTCGCGCCCCGATCGGCGGGAAAAGTCGCCGCTCCGGGCGGCCCGGCGATCACGCGGTGCGCCGCGTCGAACAGGATCAACCGCGCGCCAAACTCCTCGGGCGGCGGCGGCAGGCGGCCGTCCGGACCGCGCCGCGGCGGCGGCAGCGGGCGCCCGTCCGGCCCCGGCGGCGGGCCCATGCCGGGCGGCGGGCGACCAGGGCGGGGCGGGCGCCCTTGCGCTGCGGCGAAGTCTCCCAACAGGCCACCAAGCGTCACCCGCCCTGCCTGCAACGCGGGCGCGCCACCGCTTGCAGCGATCTTCCGCCCCGCCAGATCGACAAACAGTTCGAGCTCTTCGGTGTCGCGCGCCGCGAGATAACCGTCAAAGCCACGCTGCAAGTTGAGCGCCATGACCGCCGCCATCGACAGCACCGCGACGAGGACGCTGGCCGTGATCAGAATGAACAGCTGTTGGAACAGGCGAATGCGCATGCCGCACGCTAATAGGATCGAAGTGTCGAGGAAATATGGATTGCGCGCGCCGGACGGGGCAGGATCGCCGGCCCCGGCCCGACAAACGGGTTGGACAATGGCACCGAGCACACTATCCGCCGCGCATGGGCATCACCGCGACAATCTTGAACACCACCACCGGCCAGCCGATCCAGAAATTCACCTTCGGCCGAATGCCCAAGCCATGGGTATCGTTCAATTTGGCGAGTGGCGAATTGGTCACGGCGGACCGGGTCGAGGTCGGAAAGCCGGCACCGGGTTCCTTTGCCGTTCCAGTGACGGTCTGGGTGACGCCGAAAAAATAGGCGGGATGATATCCCGCTCGACCCGCAGCCGCGAGCGCGCGGCATCGTTTCGGCTGGCGGCGTGGGTCGAGGATTTCCTCCACGGTGAGGGATCATCGCCGTAACCGTTACAGCCGATTGCGGATCGTCGGATGCTCGTCCGCGATCTTCAAGACAAGCGCGCCGAACGGACCATTGGCCCACGCAAACCACACCCGCGAAGCGTGGGTGGAATCGTCGCGCGCAGCCGCGCAGCGCGGCAAGTCCCCTGCCCCGTCGACCGCGGCGGCAAGGCCGACCGGCGTCCGGCGCGACACCCGATCCGGCGAGTCGATGACCGTCGCGCAGTCGATCGACATCGCTGAAAGATCCACCCTCGCCGGTTCGCAAATCATGGCAGCGCCGCGGCATGACTCAAGCGGCGTGGTCGGCGATAGGTCGCGTGCCACCAACGCCCCCGTCTAAAGCCCGTATTGCCCCGTCCGCCGCCAGAAAATAGCGGATTTCTGCACGCGAGCGGTGCCCTGAATTTGGGATTGTGAACCTTCACAAATTGAGGCATCTACGCGTCAGATCGTTTCGCAGAATTCGATATTCAGGGGAGAGGGCTATGAACACGCACCGTTATCTGTTGTTGGCAGGGGTCGCCAGTCTGGTGCTCGGCGCACCGGCTTATGCACAGGACGCGCCGACCAAACCGGCCGATCAGCCGGCCGAGGCGACCGCCGACAAGCCCGCCAAGGAAGACCCCAACGACATCGTCGTGACCGCCGAGCGGCGTCCGCAATCGCTGCAAAGCTATGCCGGTACCGCAGCGGTGCTATCGCCCACGCAATTGGCGAAGGTCGGCATCGTCAATATCGAGAATCTGAACGACACGCTGCCGGGTTTGCGCGTGCAGAATTTCAACGGCGCGATCGACATCGCATTGCGCGGGATCGGCACCAACCAGAATACCGAGCTTGGCGATCCGAACGTCGCGACGCATTTCGACGATGTCTATGTCCCGCGCGTGCAGGGACTCGCAAACTCCTATTTCGACTTGAAGGCGGTCGAGGTGAATTTCGGGCCGCAGGGTACCTTGCGCGGCCGCAACGCCTCGGGTGGGTCGCTCAACTTCATTTCGTTCGCGCCGGAGCTCGGCAAGTTTGTCGGCGTGATGGAGGTCGGCGCGGGGAATTTCGACCAGGCCAGCATCCGCGGCGTGTTCAACGTGCCGCTGGGCGACCATCTCGCGTTTCGCGTATCGGGCAGCGCCGACCGGCACGGTTCCTATTACCGCAATGTCGGGCGCTTTCCGCAAGTGGCGGCACCCTATGCCGACAATAATCGCGGCGTGCGCGCGCAATTGTTGTGGGAACCGACGACGCGGCTCAGCATCCTGATCGCGGGGGATTATAACAAGCAGGATTCGACCGGCTTCAACGGGTCGAATTATTCCAAGTTCCTCGATCCGGCCACGGTGGGCGGGTTCGCCAATGCCGTCAATTCGGTCAAGAATCCGCGCGATATCATCACCGGGCCGCTGGGCGAGCAATATTCGACCGAGCATTCCGGCATTCGTGCCCGCGTGACCTACAAGACCGACGGGCTGTTCAACGTCCAATATATCGGCAGCCACCGCGATTTGCGTACCGCATCGGACGGTGCCGGCCCGGCGAGCGTGGCATATCCCGGCTTCGAACAGGATTTCTACGGCATCGGCGGGACTCCCCTGCAGCAAGCGGTGGGGGCCGAGCGCTCCGACAATTACGGTCGAGGTCTTGGCCGCGGTGGCTCCTTCTCGGATTTCCACGAGCTGCGCTTCTTCAACGATTCCGAGCCACTGAAATATTCGGTCGGCGGCAATTATTTCAACGAGCGTCAGCGCACCCTCGTCACCTCGGTTGCCGATTACAACTCGTTCTTCCAGGGGCAGGAATTCAACACCAAGACCAAGAGCGAGACCTACGCCTTTTACGGCGACGCGACCTATTCGGTGACGTCGAAACTGCGCGTCACCGGTGGCCTTCGCTACACCGACGACAGCAAGTCCCGCACCGGGGTGATCTCGCGGCTGTTCTTCGGCGGCGGCGCGGCCGATTATAATTGCTGCGGCTATTTCCGGCTCGGAACGCCCGGTTTCGAATTCAACACCAACCGGACGATCTTCGATGTCGCGCGCAATCCCGCTGGCGAACCGCTGCCGGGCGCGGCGCTGGCCTTCTTCCTCGATGGCGTAAAATCGTTCGGCGCGCGCGACACGATTCCGATCGCCTTTGCCGATGCGATCGCGCGGCTCCGCGCCAATCCGGCGCTGGCCAATGACCCCAATTTCGGCTTTGCCAATGGCGCGGGCTGCATCAACTCGGCGACCAATCCGGGCTATGTCTGCCGCGCCGATGGGACCTTCACCTACAATTTCATCGCGCACACGATCAACAATCAGGCGTCGCAAATCCGCACCAATTTCATCGATTGGCGCGGGCGGCTCGAATATGATCTGAGCGACGACAACCTCGTCTACGGGCTCGTCTCGAGCGGGCATAAGGCCGCCAGCTTCAACGACAATCTTGGGTCGCTCGGGCCGGCACCCTATTTCCGTCCCGAAAAGGTCACGCTGTTCGAACTGGGCACCAAGAACGCGTTCACCGTCGGGGGGCGCAAGGCGGTGCTCAACTTGTCGGTCTTCTACAATGATTATAAGGACCAGCAGCTCACCGCGTTGCTCGGGGTCACCTCGATCGTCGCGCAGCTGCGCAGCAATCCCAACGACCCCAACAGCCCGCTGGTCAACGTAACCGGGCCGCAGAATGTGCCGAACGGCTTTAGCCAAAATCAGGTCGTCGCCTTCACCTACAATGCCGCCAATAGCGAGACCTACGGCATCCAGGGGAGCGGCTCGATCATCCTGCCGGCCCGCTTCAAATTGGGTGCCGATTTCCTGTGGCTGGAGGGGCGGATCAAGGACGCCGCGCCCGTGCAGGATTTCCGCTTCCAGGCGGATGTCGCGGGCGGGGTCGACTCCTCGGCGCGCCCGATCGCTGGTCGACGGCTGCCCTATACGCCGCGCTTCCAGCTCAATGCCTCGCTCGCCAAGATCATTCCCGTGGGCGGCCCGCTCGGTGGCTCGTTCGACGGGCTGATCAGCGTCTCGTGGCGCTCATCGAGTTTCGCGACGATCTTCAACTCGATCGACTTCAACCCTCCCGCCGCTGGGCCGCGTGAGTCGCTCAACGACCGCATTCCGTCTTACTATCTGGTCAATATGGCGGTGGGGTATACGCACGGCAATCTCCGGCTCGAGGCGTATGTGAACAACCTGTTCGACAACACGGTCGCCGCCGGGCTGCTCGTCAATCAGTTCAACAATACGCGGTTCTTCACCAACCCGCGGCTTGGTGGTGGACGCTTGCGGATTACGTTCTGAGGGTTGCGCGGGCGGGCGGCCAAGTGCGGTCGCCCGCCAACGTTCGCACCTACTGCCACCGCTTTGGAGATACGTCATGCCGAATCCCCTGCGCCGTTCCTCGCTGGCCACGCTTCTGCTTGGCACGCTGATCTCGACCGGCGCGCACGCTGAACCCGTTGTTCCGGCCGACTATAAGCTTGTCTGGGCGGACGAGTTTGCGGTCGATGGCCTGCCCGACGATAGCAAATGGGCGTATGACACCGACCACAACCGCGCCGGCTGGTTCAACAACGAAAAGCAATATTATGCCGACCACCGCGCCGAGAACGCGCGGGTCGAGGGTGGCAAGCTGATCCTCGAAGCGCGCGCCGACCCGGACGCGATCAGCAAACTGCCCGATTGGGGCAAGCAGCGCTACAGCTCGGCGCGGCTGCGCACGCTCGGCAAGGCGAGCTGGACGTACGGCGCGGTCGAAGTTCGCGCGAAGCTACCGTGCGGCGTCGGTAGCTGGCCGGCAATCTGGATGCTGCCCGACGACAAGACGGTGCCGTGGCCCGACAGCGGCGAAATCGACATTATGGAGCATGTCGGGTTCGATCCGGGCAAGGTCCACTTCTCGCTCCACACCAAGGCCGCCAACTTCATCCTCCATACCGAAAAGACCGCGTTCAAATCGGTCCCGACCGCCTGCACCGAAATGCATCGTTATCAACTGTCGTGGACGCCCAATCTGATCGTGATGGGGGTCGATGACGTGCGCGGTTTCAGTTTCAAGAAGCCGAGCATGAAGCGCTCCGACTGGCCGTTCGACGGGCCGTTCCACATCCTGCTCAACCTCGCAATCGGTGGCGATTGGGGCGGGCAGAAGGGCGTGGACGACGCTGCATTCCCGCAGCGGATGGAGGTCGATTATGTCCGCGTGTATCAGAAATCGGGGTCATAATGCGTAACCTGCCGGTGGTTCGACGTCTCCCGCTGCTCGCGCTGTGCGCCGTCCTGGCGACGGGGAGCGCGGTCTCGCTATCCCTGATCTTCGCCGGCTCCGCGCGCGCGCAGACGACACGCGCGAGCGCGACCGACGCACGGGTTGAAGCGATTCTGGGCGGCATGTCGCTCGATCAGAAGATTGCGCAGGTCGTGATGCCCGATACGGCCAGCTTCAGTGCGGCCGACATGGCGCAGTATCGCTTCGGCAGCTATTTGAGCGGCGGCAATTCCGGGCCCGGCGGCGATGAGCGCGCACCGCCCGAGCGCTGGCTGGCGCTGGCCGACGCCACTTGGGACGCGGCGATGGCACCGCGCGCCGACGGCCGCACGCCGATCCCGTCCCTGTGGGCAATCGATGCGCTCCACGGCCACAACAATATCGTCGGGGCGACGCTGTTCCCGCACAATATCGGGCTGGGCGCGACGCGCGATCCTGAGCTGGTGCGCGCGATCGGCGCCGCCACCGCCGCCGAGATCGCGGTCACCGGCATCGATTGGACCTTCGCGCCGACGCTGGCGGTGGTGCGCGATCCGCGCTGGGGCCGCACCTATGAAAGCTATTCGGAACGACCCGATATCGTCGCGTCGATGGCGGGGGCGATGGTCGAGGGGCTGCAGGGCACGCCCGGAACGCCGGGCTTTCTCGGCCCCGACAAGGTGATCGCGACCGCCAAGCATTTCCTCGGCGATGGCGGCACCGGCGGCAAGGATCAGGGAAACACCGTCGTATCGGAGGCTGATCTGCGCCGCATTCACGCGGCGGGCTATATCCCGGCGATCGCGGCGGGCGTCCAGACCGTGATGGCCTCCTTTTCCAGCGTCAACGGCGTGAAGCTGCACGGCGATAGGGCGCATTTGACCGGCTATTTGCGCGGCGGGCCTGGCGTCCACGGGCTTGGCTTCAACGGGCTGGTCGTCGGCGACTGGAACGGGCACGGGCAAGTGCCGGGCTGCTCGGTCGCCAGCTGTGCTGCATCGTTCAACGCCGGGCTCGACATCTTTATGGCCCCCGACAGCTGGAAACCGCTGCTGGCGGCAACCACGGCACAAGTACAATCGGGCGAGATCAGCATGGCCCGGCTCGATGAGGCGGTGCGGCGCATCTTGCGGGTGAAGCTTGCCGCCGGACTGTTCGAAAAGGGGCGCCCCTCGTCACGGCCGTTGGCGGGCAAGGTCGCGTTGCTCGCCAGCGCCGAGCACCGCGCGCTGGCGCGCCGCGCGGTGCGCGAATCGCTCGTTTTGCTCAAGAACAACGGCAATCTGTTGCCGCTCAAGCCAGCGCAAAGCGTGCTGGTGGCGGGTGAGGGTGCCGACTCCGTCGCGATGCAATCGGGCGGCTGGACGATCAGCTGGCAAGGCGGCGGCGATCTGACCAAGGCCGATTTCCCGCACGCGCAGTCGATCTATGGCGGCATCGTCGAAACGGTGCAGGCGGCAGGCGGAAGCGCGACGCTGTCGGTCGATGGCAGCTTCACCGCCAAACCCGATGTCGCGATCGTCGTGTTCGGCGAAAAACCCTATGCCGAATTCATGGGCGACCTCGACACGCTCGAATTCCACGACGATTACAAAAGCTATAAGACGATGCAGCGGTTGCGTGCCGCCGGTGTGCCGGTCGTCGCCGTTTTCCTCTCAGGGCGGCCGATGTGGGTCAACCCCGAGATCAACGCCGCCAATGCCTTTGTCGCCGCGTTCCTGCCCGGCAGCGAGGGCGGCGGCGTGGCCGATATGCTGTTCGCGCGGCCCGACGGGTCCGTCGCCAACGACTTTCGCGGGAAATTGTCGTTTAGCTGGCCGAACGGACCGATGCCGGCGAAGCTCGATACGCCGCGCGATCCCGGCACGCTGTTCGCGTTCGGCTATGGCTTGTCCGTTGCTGACCGCAGCGTGCTCGGCCCGCTTCGAGAAACCGCACCGGTCGGCCAAATCGTCAGTACGCGGATCGCGGTGCTTGGCCGCTCCGGGCTGCCCGCGGCATGGAACATGTCGCTGACCGAGGCAGGATCGCCGCCCGTTCCGATCAGCAGCAACGCCGGGCAGAGCCAGTCGGGCGCGCTGGCGCTGCGCGGGATTGATCGCGACCGGCAAGAGGATGCGAGACTCGCGACCTGGCGTGGTGGGACAAAGGCGCGGGTCGCGGTGACCGCGACCCGCTCGCTCGATCTGTCGGCGGCGGGACAGGCGCTGGTGATCGATTTACGCGTCATGGCCAAACCGACGGGCAAGGTGATGATCGGCGTGAAGCCCGCAGCGACGGTTGGGGGCAAGGCCGCCGATAGCCTGCTGGTCGATGCTACCGCTGTGCTGGCGGACCGCCCCGGCTCATGGCGCACAGTATCGATCCCGCTGCGCTGTCTCGGCCCGCGCGCGGCCCTTCGCGCGGTCGATACGCCGTTCGTGATCGAAACCGCGGGGCACCTGGCGCTGGCAGTATCGGACATTGGCATTGCGCCATCGAGCGGCACAATATTGCAATGCCCGGCGCAATCACGCTGAACAGGTCTTGAGCCGCGATGCGGATTGCGGGATAGGCTGCGCGTCCGCGACGATGCCGACAGGATTTTTAAGCACATAATGGCCAAAGGCGGTGGACTGACGATCGAAGACGTGGCGCTGGCCGCTGGCGTTTCGCGTCAAACCGTGTCGCGCGTCCTCAATAACGGGCCAAGCGTGCGGCCCGTGGTCCGCGAGCGGATTCTCGCGGCCATCGCAGAATTGGGCTATGTGCCCAGCCTTGCTGCACGCCGCATGGGCAGCGGGAAGTCCTTCCTGATCCTGGCGATCAACGACCGCGCCCGCACGATCGAGAATTGGACGGCGGGGCGCGGCAATGACTGGGTCGATCAGATGCTGCACGGCGGGATGCTGACGTGCGAAGCGCTGGGCTATCACTTGCTGTTCGAGCTGGTCGATACCCAACCGGCCTTGGCGATCAAGGCATTGGATAGCGCGCTGTCATCGCTGCGCCCCGACGGCGTGATCCTGACCCCGCCGCATAGCGAGAATCCCGAACTCGCAGCACTTCTGACCAAGCGCCGAATTCCGTTTGGCCGCATGGGATCGTCCTCGCGCCATGATGATGGCATCAATGTCTTCATGAGCGATCATGCCGCCGCGGTCGCCGCGGTGGAGCATCTCGTCGCGCTCGATCATCGCCGCATCGCCTTCATTTCCGGCAGTGCGCAATATGCCGTCTCGGACGCGCGCGAGCGCGGATATATCGACGGTCTTGCGGCGGCGGGCCTTTCGGTTGCCGACGGATACATCCAGCATGGCGACTTCTCGTTTGCGTCTGGGGCGCAGGCGATGGAGCGGATCCTGGCGCTGCGCGATCTCCCGACCGCGGTGATCGTCAGCAACGATGAAATGGCGTTTGCGGTGCTGCATGTCGCCGCCGATGCCGGAATTGTTGTTCCGGGTGCCCTGTCGGTGGTCAGCTTCGACGATACACCCGGGGTGCGCTTCAGCATGCCGCCGCTGACCGCAATCCGTCAGCCGATCTCCGCTTTGGCCTCGGCGCTGTGTACCAAGCTGATCCGCGCGCACGGCGGCGACGATCTGAACGGGGATTACGTGCTGCCGTTCGAACTGATCGAGCGCCAGAGTACCGCACGCTGCCCGGTGTAATCCCGCAGCGCGTCCCAACGCCGCCGCCCTTTGCGATTTGCTATGTGCTGGCGATGTTCGGTGCATTTGCGGCGTTTATACCGCTTTTTGCGCTGATTCTGCCCCACAAGATTGCAACCTTGCCCGATTTGGCCGGCGGCGGTGCAGTGCAGGCGCTTAGCTGGATTTTGGTGGCCGGCGGGGTCGCCGCGGGCAGTGGCAATATCGTTGCGGGTGTCGTGAGCGATGCACTGTTCCGACACACCCACAGCAGACGGCTGCTCATCACGATCGGTGCGATCGCCGTAGCCGCAGGCCTTGCGGGCTTGGCACGGGCAGATTCCTTCGCGGAGGTACTTCTGGCAATCGTGGCGTACCAGCTCGCGCTCAATCTGATGCTGTCGCCGCTGGTCGCGCTGATTGTGGATTATGTGCCCGATCACCAAAAGGGGCGCATGGCGGGGTGGCTCGGCCTGGCACTGCCGTTCGGGTCGTTGATGGTGACGGTGTTGACGATCGCCGCGCCCTTGGCCCCTGGCGCCAGCCCGACGGTAGCACTTACCCTCACCATCATCGTCGTGCTGATGCTGGTCGCGCCGCTGATCGTGTTCTGGCCGGTTCCGCCGCTGATTGCGCCCGAATCCGCGATTGAGACCGCCCCGCAAGCGCGGCGTCGCTGGGTCGTGCACGATTTCATCCTGGCCTGGACGGCGCGGCTGCTGGTCCAGTTCGCGGCCGCCGCAATCTGCCCGTACCTCTATTTCTATGTCGCCGATGTCGTCCGGCCCGTCGGGGGCGTCCGCGCGGTCGCGTCGGCCGTCGGGGAATTGGCCTTTGCCTTTGCGGTGATGTCGGTTGCGGGCGCGCTCTTCGTGGGGTGGGTGTCGGATCGACTTGGCCGTCGTCGCGCACCGCTGGCGCTTGCCGCGATCCTGGTCGCGGCCAGCCTGGCGCTTTTGTCGGTCGCGCCCGGCTGGCCACTGAGCGTGGCAGCGTATGGCGGTCTCGCCGCCGGGCTGGCGGGATTTCTGGCGATCGACAGCGCGCTGGTCGCGCAACTCGTTGCCACCAACAGCCGTCGCGCAACGTTGCTTGGCGTCATGAACCTGACCAACACCCTGCCCGGCATTCTTGCGCCAGCCCTGACGCTGGCGGTGATCGGCGAACGGGGCGAGGCTGTGCCGATCGCCCTTGTGATGCAGGTCGCGGCGGGTGGCGCGCTGGTCGCCGCGTTCTGCGGCAGCCGCCTTCGCACGCTGCGCTGATGCGGCGACGAAATCGGCTCGGTGCCTGCTATTTCGGCATACCGCCCATGCCGCTCGCCCCGCGCAAAGCCGCGCCATCGAGGCGATAGCCGTCGAGGAACACCGTATGGACGTGGCGCAGGTTTGTGATGTCGGCCGACACGTCGCCATCGACCAAAATGACATCGGCCGCCTTGCCCGGCGTGATCGATCCGGTGCGGTCGGCCATGCCGGTCATCCGCGCGGGAACGATCGTTGCCGACTGCAGCGCCTCGGCATTGCTAAGCCCGGCTTGCTGATACAATTCGAGTTCGCGGACGAGTTCGAGCCCGGATCCGTCGGTGCCCGCCACGATCCGCACGCCCGCCTGGTGCAATTTGCCGACCAGGCCGACCATCTTGGCGAAGCTCTTGCGGAAATCGTCGCGCGTGACGCCGTCGAACAGCGGGTAGCCCGCGATCTTCCACCCACGCACGACCGCAGGCGGCGCGACATCGGCAAACGGCGCATATTCGGGCGAGATCGCGCTGCCGTCGGATGTCATCAGCGGTTCCCAGACCGTGAGCGTGGGATCGATGATCGTCTTGCGCTGCGACAATTCCTGATAAAATGCCGTCATCGCGGGCGAATCGAGATCGACATCCTTGCCATATTTCGCAGGCCCTTCGAGCCGGGCGGCGGTGTTGGCCTTGTCCACCACCGCCTGCGGCATCGCTTGCATCATGATGAAATTGATATGCGTGATCTCGTCATAGCCAGCGCGGACCGCATCGAGCGGGCGCATCCCCGCCGGCACATGGCCGTGGACATGCAGGCCGAGCCGGTGCGCCTCGGCTGCAGCGGGCGCGATCCATGCGGGGTTCATCGACGTATAGAATTTGACGCCCCACAGGCCCGCCGCCTTGATCTTGTCGACCGCCGCGATCGCTTCTGCCGGCGACGAGACAGTCAGTGCGCCTTGCGCCGCCAGCGGATCCTTCCGATCGATGATGACCGAGACCTTGCCATCGGGCGCGATCAGGTCGCCGGCCGCGCGGCGCTTGAAGATGTCGCGCGATTCATCGATCATCGACCCGGGGCTGCGATAGTTGGTCATGCCGGTCGCGACATTCTGCAGCAGGTTCCAGTCATCCCCGCCGATGTGCTGATGCGAATCCCACAACCCGGGCGACAGCGTCTTGCCGCGCCCGTCGAGCACAACCCCGCCCACCGGCACCGGGATCGTCCCGCCCGCGCCGACCGCAGCAATCTTGCCACCGGCGATCAGCACCGCGCGATCGGGCAGATAGCGTCCGTCGACCGAATCGAACAACAGCACATGGTCGATCAGCGTCGGCGTCCGGTTGGCGGGTTTCAGGAAGGCGTGCGCGACCTCGCGCACCATGTCGGCGGTCGCCTTGTCCTGAATGTCCTTCAGCTTCGGGCCGTTCGCCTCATACCCTTCCGGCAGGAAGGACACGATCCCGGCCGCCCCGAACAAGCGGTTGTCGCTGTCGAGCCAGATCGGCGACGGGGAAAAACCGTAGCCCTTGATGAAAGCGAGCTTGACCGTGTGCGGCCCCGCCGGCCCGTCAATCTGAACCGATTGCCGGATCTCGATCGAGGCGTGTCCGGTCGGCAGCAAATCGACGCCCGCGCTTCCGGCGGCGACCAGCGCGGCGATATCGCTTTCATTGGCGAGCGGCGGGCCGCCATAGGTGTTGTAGCGCTTGGTGCCGAACGGGGCGGTGCCTTCGTCGACCGCGGTTTTCCACCGCGCCACGCCCTGCGCATCGACGCTGAAGCTTTCGGTTGCATCCCCCGAATCGGTAAAGCCGCGAATGGCAATCGCCGTCGGGCGCTTGTCGGCGGCAAGCGTGACGGTTTCGTCGGTCTCGGTCACCCAGCCGCGCAGCGACATCGACATGCGATAGGCCATACGTCCGTCGGGCAGGCGCCACGACCAGATGTCGCCATGCTTTCCGGCGACCGAACTGATCGTATAGTGCCGCGCGCCCGGCGGCGGCGTCAGCAACTGTTCCTTCTTGATCGGCTCGGCGGTGGCCGGGAGGGCGGCCGCAGCCGTAGCGAGAAGTACGGCGCAGATCGTCGAACGCATGGTCAAAGCCCCCTGATGCAATGTCGGCAGAGTGCCAAGGTCGGGGGCGCTTCACAACCTTCGATAAAGCGCATGCAAGCGTGGCTGCGGATTGCGCCGCCCCAGCGCGCGCGTCCCGGACGAGCAGAGTCAAGGCGCTTGACCGGGTATTGGGCTTTTGGCCCAGCACGAAGCGGGATCAGCGAGGCATCGCTCGTCGCCTAGCTCCCCGCAATACCGCGAAGCGCAGTGCCGCGCTCCGACCGCGCCAGGTCCGGCGCTGCGGCGATGAGGGGGCGCAGGTCATGACCTGCGAGCACCGCAGCGGAGGGCCGACCGAAATAATATCCCTGGAACAGATCGACTCCCATTTCGGAAAGGAGCTTGGCTTGCTCTGCTGTCTCAACACCTTCGGCCACGACCGAAATCCCGAGCCGCCGCGCGATCAGCACCGTACTTTCGACGACCGCGCCGCCTTTGCCATCAAGCGTGGACATGAACGACTTGTCGATCTTCACCGCGGTTACCGGAAAACTCAACAAACGCGACAAAGAGGAATATCCCGTCCCGAAATCATCGATCAGCAACGATACGCCGATCGCGCGCAAACTCTCGATCGAGGAACGGGTCGCGTCGATATGGTCTTCGGCAAAGACCGACTCGGTCACTTCGAGTTCGAGCCGGCCGGCGGCGAGGCCGGTCTGGGCGAGGATCTGGGCGACCCGCAAGGCGAAATCGCTTTCGCGCAGCTGCTTGACCGAGACGTTGATCGCCACGATCGGCGCATGATCGGACGTGGTCCACGCGACCGCATCGGCACAACCGCGTCGCAGCACGAGATCGCCGAGCGCAATGATCCGGTCGGTTTCCTCCGCGATCGGAATGAATTCATCGGGATTGATCGTGCCAAGCTTTGGATGGTTCCAGCGCGCCAGCGCTTCATAGCCATGGATGGTGCCGGTGCGCCAATTGAAGATTGGCTGATAATGCAGCACGAGTTGTTCGACCTCGATCGCCTCGGGTAGCGCGCGCGACACGTCGAAGCGCCGCTTCTGGGTCGCGGCATAGGATTCGCGGAATGTCAGAACCTTGCCGCGCCCCTGCCGCTTGACCTCCGCGACGGCGAGGTCGGCTGCAAGGATCAGGGCTTCGTGCGTGCTCGCATCGCCGGGAAACATCGCAAGGCCCGCCGACAGGCCGATCGAGAGGCTGTGCCCGTCAATCTGGAAGGGCTGGCTGATCGCGTCGATCAGGGCGTGGCCGATCCGTTCGGCCTTGCGAGAAACGTCGTCGCCATGCCCCAGGACGAGAACGAATTCATCCCCGCCCCAGCGCGCGAATATCGCATTGTCGGGAAGCAGGCCGCTCAGCCGCTCGGTAACCCCGCGAAGGATGCGGTCCCCGACATCATGGCCCATCGCGTCGTTGATTTGCTTGAAGCGGTCGAGATCGAGAAACAACGCGGCGGCATCGCGGCCATTGTCGGCGTGAAGGTGCGTGTGCATCCAGGCGAGGAGCCGCCGCCGGTTCGGCAGGCCGGTCAGGCTGTCAGAATTGGCCGCGTCGGCCAGCGCCCTCGTCCGCTCCTCGATCCTGCGTTCGAGGTCGGTGTTGAGCGCTTGCAGATCGCGGACAAGATCAACATTTTGGTTCTTCAACACGACGCTGCAATGGATCGCGAGGTAATTGCGTCGATGGATGACGAGCATCACGATCAGGAACATCAAGCCCAGGATCGTCATAACGCCACCCTGATGATCGCTGGCGAACAGCAGGATGGAGGCCGGCCCGAGCATCATCGCGATATACACCCGCCCCTCGCGCAGCATGCTCGCCATGACCCCGGATCCGCCCGCCGCCAGCGCCGAGATAATGATCGCGACCATATACTGGCTGGGGCTATTCGAGTGGCTCACCAGCAGCGCCAGACCTGCCCATAGCGCCGCAGACAGATACAGCCCGACTGCGAACTGACGCCGCCATCGCACCGATTGGCCCAGCGTGCCGCCCAGAATGACCGCGCGTGGCAGACGGGCGCTGAGTCCATATCGCAAGAAAACCAAGATCGCCGCCGCCGCGAACCACCACGCCACCCAATGCGCGCCGTCCGACCATAAGATGATCGAGACGCCACCGCATGCGACGAAATTCATGCCCAGCATCGGCTTCAGGTTTTCGAACGCGATCGCCAACAGGTCCCGCTCAACGCTCTGAGGCTCGCGGGCGTGCATGACAGTCCCCTTCCCTTCCTTCCGGCCGACGACTCGATCGCTCTTGGCCCAACCGTGGCGCAGGTCGGAAGCGGGATATCCGCCGATGATCCGGCGGCACGATCCAAGCCGCGACGCTGGATCAATGCCGGCTTCCCCGTCCACCTGCGCTGTGCCCATTATAGCCGATGCCAGCGCCCATGCGGTTTCGCTGTGCGTTTTTGTGCAATAGCGGGGGACAGGCCGGTGGGGTCGTGACCGCGGGCCGTCATGCCACCCTGCTCGCTCCCCGAACCTGGTCAACAAAATGGCGCTGACGGAGTGCGCTACCGCGTTCAGGCACGCACGAGCGAGTCCTCGCGCCGCGCCCTACGCGCGACGCCAATCCCGCCGTGGCGCGTCACTTTGGCGATGGGGTCTTTTGATCCGAAAGACCCAGCTTGCGACGTTCAAAGCCCCACGCCACAGCGCGATACGCATCCGCCCTCCGGATTTGGCGGCTAGCGTTGAGGCGTCAACGCGAAACCATCTCCTGAAGTAGAGACGATTCCGGCAGGACAGTATTTTACGCGGATATCCAGGAGCCGAACGAAAATTCGACTCTCAGCCCCGCAGCATTTTGATGATGCCGGAGAAATCCAGTCCGCCCTGCCCTTCGTCGGCGAAGCGCTGGTAAAGCTCTGCCGCCTTCGCCCCCATCGGCGTGTCGGCACCCGTATCGGCGGCGGCGGCGGCGGCGAGTTTGAGGTCCTTCAACATCAGCATCGTGGCGAAGCCGCCCTGATAGTCATGGTCGGCGGGGGTGTCGGGGCCGACGCCGGGGACCGGGCAATAGCTTGTCATCGACCAGCTTTGCCCCGAGGCGACGCTGGAAATGTCGTAAAAGGTCTGCGCGTCGAGCCCCAGTTTCTCGGCAAGCAGGAACGCCTCACACGTCGCAATCATCGTCGCGCCGAGCAGCATGTTGTTGGCGATCTTCGCAGCTTGCCCGGTCCCGTTCGCCCCGGCATGGATCACCGCCTTGCCCATCGCCGACAGGATCGGCTCGGCCCGCGCGAACGCCGCATCGCTGCCGCCGACCATGAAGGTCAGCGTGCCGGCATTGGCCGCGCCGATGCCGCCCGAGACGGGGGCATCGACCGCGGCGAGACCCTTGACCAGCGCCGCCTCGGCAACCCGCTTGGCGGTGGCGACATCGATCGTCGAACAATCGATCAGGATCGCGGACGGCGCGACGCTGGCGGCGAACAGGTCGGTATAGACCGCCTCGACATGCGCGCCCGCCGGCAGCATCGTGACGATCGCCTCGGCCCCGTCGGCCGCCGCGGCCGCGCTGGCGGCGGGGAGGCATCCGGCGGCTTTGGCGCGTGCGAGCGCTTCGGGCGACAGGTCGAACGCCCGGACATCATGTCCCGCCTTGGCGAGGTTCGCGGCCATCCCGCCCCCCATATTGCCAAGGCCGATAAAGGCGATGCGTGTCATGGTCTTTTCCTTATTGCCCGTAAGGCTGCAGGTGGTGAAATCGGACTGCTCGCTCGTCCCGCGTCACCCCATTGTCGGGATGACGAAAGCGTTGCCGCCGTCGCCGACACCGCCGTCCGGCCAGCGTTGCGTGACGGTCTTGACCTTGGTCCAGAACTTCACGCCTTCCATGCCGTGCTGATTGGTGTCGCCGAACGCGCTGCGCTTCCACCCGCCAAAGGTGTGGTAGGCGACCGGCACCGGGATCGGCACGTTGATGCCGACCATCCCGACATTGACGCGCGCGGCGAATTCGCGCGCGGCGTGGCCGTTGCGCGTGAAGATCGCGACGCCATTGCCGTACTGATGCTCGCTCGGCAGGCGCAGCGCATGTTCGAAATCGTCGGCGCGGACGATCTGGAGGACGGGTCCGAAGATTTCCTCCTTGTACGATTCCATGGCTGTCGTGACATGATCGAACAGCGACGGGCCGATAAAGAAGCCCTTTTCATGGCCCTGCAACTCGAAGCCGCGGCCATCGACGACGAGCTCGGCGCCTTCATCGACGCCCTTCTGGATCCAGCCTTCGACGCGCGCACGGTGCGCGGCGTTGACGACCGGGCCGTAATCCGCGTCCGTGTCGGTCGAGGTGCCGATGCGCAATTTGGCGATCGCGGGGAGGAGTTTTTCACGCAAGGCAATCGCGGTCTTCTCGCCGACCGGCACAACCACCGGCAGCGCCATGCAACGCTCGCCTGCCGACCCGAAGGCGGCACCCGACAGATCGGCGACGACCTGATCGAGATCGGCATCGGGCATGACGATGCCGTGATTCTTGGCACCGCCCATCGCCTGCACGCGCTTGCCCGCGGCGACGCCACGCCGATAGACATAATGCGCGATGTCCGACGAACCGACGAAGCTGACCGCGCTGATCGCGGGATGATCGAGGATCGCGTCGACCATTTCCTTGTCGCCGTGGACGACTTGCAGGATCCCCTCGGGCAGGCCGGCTTCGGCGAACAGCTCGGCAAGCCGCACCGGCACCGAGGGGTCACGCTCGCTGGGTTTCAGGATGAAGGCATTGCCCGTGGCAATCGCCACGCCCGACATCCACAACGGGATCATCGCCGGGAAGTTGAACGGCGTAATGCCGGCGCCGATACCGAGCGGCTGGCGCATCGAATAGACGTCGATGCCGGGGCCGGCGCCCTGCGTATATTCGCCCTTCATCACATGCGGGATGCCGCAGCAAAATTCGATCACTTCGAGCCCGCGTTGGATATCGCCTTTCGAATCGGCGATCACCTTGCCGTGCTCGGACGACAACAGATGCGCGAGCTCGTCGATATGCGCGTCGACCAGCCGCTTGAACTCGGCCATCACGCGTGCGCGGCGCTGCGGATTGGTCCCCGCCCAACCGGGTTGCGCCTTCAGCGCGGCGGCAACGGCGGTATCGAGCGTGGCTTGCGTCCCAAGATTGACCTGCGCCTGGACCAGACCGGTGTTGGGATCGAACACGTCACCGGTGCGGCCAGCACCGCCACCCGAAAGCCCCACGATGTGATGGTCGATGATCCGCATGACATTCTCCTAATCTGTGGCGGCTAGACCATCGGAACACGCAGCGCGCAAGCGATGGACATGCAGCTTCGACCTGCATATTTGCAGGTGATGGACTGGAGCGACCTGCCGTTTTTTCTCGAAGTCGCGCGATCGCAGCAAATCGGACGCGCGTCGGTGCTATTGGGCGTCGATGCGACCACTGTGGGGCGGCGGCTGCGACGGCTGGAGCAGGCGGTCGGCCAGCGGCTGTTCGAGCAAAGTCCGAGCGGACAGATTCTGACGGTGGCTGGCCTCGATCTGCTCGAACGTGCAACCGCAATGGAAGAGATTGCCGCAGGCGCGCGCATCACGTCTGACAGCAAACCCGAGATTGCCGGGACCGTGCGGGTGAGTGTCGCCGAAGGGTTCGGCACCTGGTTCGTCAGCCGCCACCTCGGCCGTCTGGCCGACGCCTATCCCCGGCTCAACGTCGATCTCGTCGCGAGTAGCGGTTTTCTCAATCCGACGCGGCGCGAAACCGATGTCGCGGTTTTGCTCGCACGACCCCGCCGCGGGCCGCTGCGGACCCGCAAACTCACCGACTATGCGCTGCGCCTGTACGCGTCGGCCGACTATTTGACCGCTAAGGGCGCGGTCGCATCCCTGCACGATCTGCGGAGCAGACGCATGATCGGTTACGTTCCCGACATTATTTATGCGCCGGAATTGCGGTATCTCGACGAAATTCCCGGGGCGCGACAGCCAAGCCTGCGGTCGTCCAGCATCAATGCACAAGCCCGCATGATCGCGAGCGGGGCTGGAATCGGGATTCTTCCCTGCTTCATCGGCGACGCCGATCCCAAGCTCGTCGCGATCCTGGCGGAGATCCGTATCACCCGCTCTTTCTGGTTGGTAACACACCAGGATACCAGTCTTTTCCCGGCCATTCGCGCGTTCAGCGACTGGCTCACCGCGCTCGTTGTGACCGAAAGACAGGTGCTGATGCCATCGTCAAAGTCGTGCGCCTGAGCCAGCCAGCCAACGATCCGCGGCGTCAGCGCCTCGATATTGTGCGGAGCCTTTGGTGCGTCCGTAGCAGGCGAGCGTAGAGCGCGCTTCGGGATGCGCGGTCGAGCGACCACTTTCGGGGCTGTCGTGCGGATCAGATTGCCCCCCACGAAGCAATGCAGGAAATGGCCGAGGCGCGCGTGCGTGAAGCCCGCATCGGTGCAGGTCCGCCTGATTGCTCATCTGCCAGGCAAGCAGGTCGCGCGCCTAATGATGCGCCGTGCCGCAGGCCTCCAAACCGGCAAGGCAAGGAGGCAGCGTAGCAAAAAATGGCAGAAGCTGCGCGCGTCGCAGCGCCTTACCGACGACCACTTTGCCCGCTGCGTCAATGCCGTCCGCGGGAGCCATCCACCCCGCTCGTTCAGGCAAGCTCAGCGGCTGCCTGCGTAACGAAATTCAACGCCCCGCCAATCCCACTTGAAATGTTCAAATCATATTGATTCCGGTGTCAATACGATTGGGAGCGACAATAAGTCGCCGAAGCGAACATGAGGGGGAGGGTGTATGATCACTGGGGCATCAAAGCTTTTTCTATCGGGCTCAAGCTTGAGCATGGTTGTCGCCAGTGTTGCGATTGCTGCTCCGGCGGCTGCGCAGCAAGCGCCGACATCGCCATTTGCGCCAGCCGTCGCCGCTAGCGCGGCTTCGGGTGCAGCGGCCCAAGCCCGGCCTGCACCCGCAGAGGTCAAATCGGACGACATCATTGTCACCGGTTTCCGCAAATCGCTGGCGGACGCACTCGACCAGAAGCGGCTGTCGAACCAGATCATCGATGCGATTACGGCGGAGGACATCGCCAACTTCCCCGACGCCAACCTCGCCGAGTCGATTCAGCGCCTGCCGGGCATCTCGATCGATCGCGACAATGGCGAGGGCCGCACGATCACCGTGCGCGGCCTGGGCGGCGATTTTCAACAGGTACGGCTCAACGGCGCCGATGCGCTAAGCATTTCTGGCGGCAATCAGTCCGATTCGGGCGCCAACCGCTCGCGCGGTTTCGACTTTAACACCTTTGCGTCCGAACTGTTCGGCGGTGTCACCGTGACCAAATCGACAGCGGCCTCAAACGACGAAGGTTCGCTTGGCGCGATCATCGACCTGAACACCGGGCGTCCGCTGGCGAGCAAGAAAAATCGCTATGCGCTCGGCCTAGAGGGCGAATATCGCGAGAATGGCAAGACCTACAATCCGCGCATTACCGCGCTGATATCGCAGCATATCACCGACAATTTCGGGATTCTCGGCACGCTGGCGTATCAGAAGCAAAAGCAGCAGATTGACGCCTATCGCCGCAATCCAGGGCAATTCGAATATACCTATCGCAACTCGCAGCTGAACGGCATCACGCCCAACACCTATGGTTTTGCGCTGCCATCGAACCAGGGCACCGGCATTCTCTACGGATCGGACCCGGCGGCCTATGCGCTGGTTACGCCGACGACGTTGATCCCGGCGCTGCCAGCACTGTCGCGGCAGGACCTTCAATATGAACGGATCGGCGCAACGCTTACCGCGCAGTGGCGCCCGACCGACCACACCGAGATCACGCTCGACGGCGTCTATTCGAGCTACAAGCAGGATTCGACTGTCAGCGGCATCACTACGATCGGGCTCAACCGCAACGGCAGCAATGCGCGCGCGCAACTGACCGGCAGCGCTGGGCTGCGTGCGATCGGCACGGCGAATGGCAATGCCGATCGCGTCGCGCTCTATCCTAATTGCGTCGCCTCAGCATCGCTCGACTGCAACGGGCTGGCCGACGGAACCGGCGTTGGCGGAACGCCGCTCACCGGCTATCTCAACAGCCTCAACCCCAACAACCTCAACCCGTTCGACTATTACAACAATCCGGCGTCACCGGGCTATGTCGCGACGGCGAACCAAACCGGGTTCTACAACCAGCTGATCGGTCGCCCGAGCACGCAGATCCGGGCCGCCAATGTCAACGCGGCAGGAGAAGCCGATTATCTCGCGCTCGACCGGCTCGACTGGCGCAGCTTCGCCGATTCGCAGTTCGGCAAGACGACCTTCAAGCAGGGGACGATCAACGTAAAGCACGACTTCACGCCCAATCTCCACTTCGAAGGTACGGGCGGCTATTCCGAATCGAAGTTCAACGACCGCGGCTATCTGACGGAGTTCAACGCGATCGATCAGAACGGCTTTGTTTACGATGAGCGTAATGGCGGTCAGGTGCCGCTGTTCAATCCCGGTTTCGACGTTGCCAATTCCGCTAATTGGAATTTGGTGAAGGGCTTGTCGACGATCCGCGTGTTCTCCGACGATGTGCGCAACACTTTTACGGTCGGCCGCGGTAGCCTTGCATGGAAGGTGAGTAGCGAAATTGCACTGCAGGCGGGGCTGACCTGGAAGCGCTTTACCTATTACAGCACGTCGGGCCGCAACAACACGACGATCGAGGCGATCAATCCGACGCTTGCCGAGGCTGGGATCGCGTCGATCAGCTCGCTCGGCCGCACCGTGGGCTTCGGCCAAGGGCTCGATCTGAGGGCCGGCACGCCGACCAGCTTCTTCGTCCCCGATCTTTCGAAATTCATCAATGCGTTCGGCATCGACTGCAATTGCGTCAACAAATATTCCGACTATCGCCTCACCCAGGACGGCCGCAACGCCAACCAGGTGACCGAGCGCGACCTAACGGGCTTCTTCGAGCTCGACTGGAACGGCATGCTGTTCGGCCATGATTTCCGTGGCAACGCCGGCGTCCGCGTCGCCAATACGCAGGTTTCATCGACCGGATCGGTTGGTGGTGCCGGCAATGGTGCGCTCGGCGTGGTGGTGACGGCGCGCAACGAGTATACCGACGTTCTGCCGTCAACCAATCTGGTTTGGACGATCGCGCGCAACTTCCTGTTCCGTTTCGCCGCAGCCAAGGTGATCGCGCGGCCACAGCTGTCCTCGCTCACGCCGGGCACGACGGCGTTCCCGACGGGTCTGCCGACGAACGGTTCCGCCCCTGGGGTGACGGTGGGTAATCCGTACCTGAAGCCGTTCCGGGCCACCAACCTCGACATCAGTTTCGAGCGCTACTTCGGCAAGAATGGCCTTGTCTCGGCTGCGTTCTTCCTCAAGAAACTCGACAATTTCCCACAACAGACGGCGGGTGAAGTGCCGCTCTCCTCGGTTTACGACCCGACCACCTATCAGTTCATCCTGACCACCATCACCAGCCCGACGCTGCTGGCCTATACCCAGGCCGACGGCGTCTACGCGGTGCGGCAGTTCAATGATGCGCCGGGCGGAGTCATTAAGGGTGTGGAATTCAACGTTCAGTCGAACTTCAGCTTCCTGCCCGCACCGTTCGACAATTTCGGGGTGACCGCCAACTATACGCACATCACGTCGCGGCTGAGCTATCTGGTCGGCTCGGCGCTGGCGACGACGCAGACCGGCACGGCGACCACGGCGGCGAACACCTATGGCAGCGCGCCGTTCCTCAATACCTCGCCCGACGCGTTCAACGCCACGCTCTATTACGAAGATTCGAAGTTCTCGATCCGCTTTTCGGGCGCGTACCGCACGCGCTATGTGAACAAGTTCCCGCTGGCGACGGGCACGTGCAGCGTCGGCTTGACGACCAACGCCGGGGCACCGTGCAACTCGCCGATCGTCGCCGATTTTGGCTATCGCGAATCGACCTTCAACCTCGACTTTGCGTCGAGCTATGCGATCACGCCCTGGGCGCGTGTCTCCCTCGAAGCGCGCAACCTGACCAACGCAACGCAGTGGAACACGATGTACTCGGCCAACCCACTCAGTTCGGTTGCTGCGAGCACCGGGCGGATCGTCACGGCTGGACTGCGCGTCGTTTTCTAAAGCACCGGCGCGCGGGCGAGGACATAAGGCCATGAACACCCTCTCCCGGCGTGACGTGGTGAAGGCGGGGGGCGCGGCGGCAGCGATGGGGGTCGCTGTCGCCGCCGCTGCCTTGCCTGCGAGTGATCCCGGTTGGGCGCGCGCGGACTGGATTCGTCGCGCCATCACCCCGCCACGCTTCGCCGCACGGCGCTTCGACATCACCGCGTTTGGCGCGCGCGGTGACGGCGTCACGCTGAATAGCAAAGCGATTGCGCAAGCGATCGGCGCAGCGGCTGCAGCGGGGGGCGGGCGCGTGCTCGTCCCGGTCGGGCGCTTCCTGACCGGCGCGGTCGAGCTCAAATCGGGGGTTGAGCTCCATCTGGCGCGCGGCGCGACACTCGCGTTCAGTTCCAACCCGGCCGATTATCCGCTGGTCCCGACCCGCTGGGAGGGAATCGAGCTGATCAACTATTCACCGCTCATCTATGCCTATCGCGCGCAGAACATCGGCATCACCGGCGAAGGCACGCTCGATGGCCAGGCCAGCGCGCAGCATTGGTGGTCGTGGAAGGGGCCATGGAGCGGCACGGTCGACCACGGCTGGCGCGACGGCATGCCCGATCAGCGCCCGGCGCGCGCGCGGCTGTTCGACATGGCGGAGCGTCGTGTGCCGGTCGAAAAGCGCGTGTTCGGCGACGACAGTTTCCTGCGCCCGGCGTTCGTCCAACCCTACCTGTGCGACAATGTCCTGATCGAAGGCGTGCGGCTGCGTGGCGCGCCGTTCTGGCAGCTGCACCCGGTGCTATGCCAAAACGTCACGGTGCGCGGCGTCGATGTGCTGGGGCATGGCCCCAACAATGACGGCTGCGATCCCGAATCGGTGCGGATGATGCTGATCGAGGATTGCACCTTTGATACCGGCGACGATTGCATCGCGATCAATTCGGGCCGCAACGAAGACGGTCGCCGCATCGGCGTCGCGGCTGAGGATATCGTCATCCGCCGCTGTCGGATGAAGGAAGGCCATGGGGGTGTCGCGGTCGGATCGCAGATTTCGGGCGGCGCGCGGCGTATCTTCGTCGAGCAGTGCATCATGGACAGTCCCGATCTGTGGTATGCGATCCGCTTCAAGAACAACGCTTTGCGCGGCGGGCTGCTCGAGCATTTCCGCTACCGCGATATCAAGGTTGGCACGGTCGGCAAGGCCGCCATCACATGCGATTTCAATTATGAAGAGGGTGCCGATGGCCGCTTCACGCCCGTTTTGCGCGACATCGTGATCGAGCGGCTGACGGCGACGCGGGCGACGCGCGTGCTCGACAGCCAGGGCTTGCCGCGCGCGCCGGTCGGCGACCTGACGCTGCGTGACTGCCGCTTCGACGGCGTCACCGCGCCAAGCATCATCCGCCATACCGGCCGCGTTCAGCTCGACCATGTTGTGGTCAATGGCCGAAACGTGGCCACTCTTGCTTGAGGACTTGTCTGTGAAGCGAACTGCCCTGCTCGTCGGCCTCTTGCTCGCATCGACGCCTGCTGTTGCCCAGCAGCTTGCGTTTCCCGGTGCCGAAGGCGCGGGGCGGTTCGCGCAGGGCGGGCGCGGCGGCCGGGTGATTACCGTCACCAATCTCAACGACAGCGGCGCGGGCAGCCTGCGCGCGGCGGTCGAGGCCGAAGGGCCGCGCACGATCGTCTTCGCGCTGTCGGGCACGATCAAGCTCACCAAGCCGCTGCGCATCCGCGAGGGGCGCGTGACGATCGCGGGGCAGAGCGCGCCCGGCGATGGGATCACGCTGCGCGATCATCCGCTCGAAGTCGCCGCCGACGATGTCGTCATTCGCTACATCCGCTCGCGGCTGGGCGACGAATCGAAGACCGAAAGCGATGCGATCTGGATCGTTGGCGGCCACCGGATCATCCTCGATCACGTGTCGGCAAGCTGGTCGGTCGACGAAACGCTGTCCGCGTCGGCCAATTATACCAAGCCGGGCGAAGGCTATTTCGATCTGACCGTGCAATGGTCGATCATTGCCAATTCGCTGACACATTCGCTCCATGCCAAGGGTGAACATGGCTATGGCAGCCTGATCCGCGGCGGACGCGGGTCGAAGGCGAGTTTCCACCACAATCTCTGGGCCAATCACGAAGCGCGGATGCCGCGCCCGGGCAATTATTCGGGCCCCGATATCGACCCCGTCGGCGCGTTCTTCGATTTCCGCTCGAACGTTTTCTACAATTGGGGCGGCGGGCATTCGGGCTACAATGCCGACAAGGCGACGCTGTCGCGCTATAATTTCGTCGACAATGCCTATCTCGCCGGGCCGCAATCGCAGAAGCTGGTGGCGTTCGAGGAATCCGACACGCTTGCCAAGGCGTATTTCGCGGGCAACAGCATGAATGGCACCGTTCCCGCCGATCCATGGAGTCTGGTCGTCGGGGTCAGCCCCGAGGGGTATCGGCTCGCCGCGCCAGTCGATGTCGGACCGGTCACGATGGATCCGGCGTCGAGCGCCTATGCGCGCGTGTTGGCCTTGGCGGGCGCGTCGAAGGTGCGCGACCCGGTCGATCTCGCGATTGTGCAGGGGGTGCGCGACAAGACCGGCCACCAGATCGACAGCCAGACCGAGATGGGCGGCTGGCCCGAGCTCAAGTCGCTTTCCAAACCGAAGGACAGCGATGGCGACGGTATGCCCGATGCGTGGGAAAAGGCCCACGGTCTGAACCCCGCCAAGGACGATTCTGCTGGCTTGGGCAAGGACGGGTACACCAATGTCGAAGCGTATCTGAACGGGCTGGTCGCGCCGGGGCGCTAAAGCGCGCGGTAGGTGAAATCCCGGAATCGCGCGCTGCCCTGGCCTGCCGCATACAGCCCGGGGCGCAGCATCAGGAATCCGCCCCGCACATTGTGGTGATAGCCCGACACTTCCATGCCCCGGTCGAACCGCGTCCACGTCCGCCCGCCATCGCCGCTAGTGTCGTAGGTGACGAT
Source organism: Sphingomonas sp. (assembly GCF_040398505.1). Lineage (GTDB taxonomy): Bacteria > Pseudomonadota > Alphaproteobacteria > Sphingomonadales > Sphingomonadaceae > Sphingomonas. The sequence continues at coordinate 59,868 of NZ_JBBATX010000003.1, forward strand.
ATGACGATCATTGGTGACGCGGAGGCGCATCGATTGACCATGCGGATTGGCGGGGCGGCCGCGTTCCAGGCCATATTGATGCGTGACAAACCGCTTCGCATCGAAGCCGAGCCCGCAATAGAGCTTGTCGTCATAGAAGAGCACCAGCCCCGCCGTGGTGCCGGGGTCGATTTCGACCGAACATTCGAAGCGATAGGCGGTATCGACGGCGATCGTCAGCAGCGGTGATGAATCGACCGGCGCGGTGCCTTTGGCGGCGAGCGTCAGGACGCCGTTGTCTGCGGCCACCCGCAGCGCCTCGGTCGGGCTTGGTTTGTAGAAGCTCCAGCGCGTACCGAGCGCGAGGGTATCGAAACGATCCGACAGCGCCATGCCATGCGGTACGGCTTGCCCGCCGCGCGGCTTGGGCAAGGGCGTGGACAGATCACCCCCGGTCATCTGCGGCCAGCCTTCCCTGGTCCAGGTTACGGGATCGAGCAGCATTTGCCGCCCGAGCGTCCAATAGTCCTTTTCATAGCCGTGATAGAGCGCCCACCAGTCGCCGGCCGGCCCTTCGACCAGCGAGGCATGGCCGCGCGACCACCAGCGTTCGCTCGCGTCGCGCGTGCGCACCAGCGGGTTGTACGGGCAATTCTCCCACGGCCCGTCGATCGACTTCGCGCGCGCCGCGATCACCATATGCCCGGTCGGCGGGCCTGCGGTGCCGCCCACGGCGGTGATCAGATAATAAAAGTCGCCACGCCGCGCGATCTTGGGGCCTTCGGGGGAAAAGCCCTCGACCACCCAGTCGCTCGGATAATGCCAGGGATCATAGACATGCTCGGGCACGCCGACCGTCGACAGCCCGTCGGGGCTGAGCCGCACCCGGTCGCCGCCCGACAGGAACAGCCAGCGCGCGCCATCCGCGCCGACCGCGTGGCAGGGGTCGATATGGCTCGGCAGAGCCAGGTCGATCGGGTCGCTCCACGGCCCTTCGATCCGGTCAGCGTGGATGACGAAGATCGAATTGGGCTTCGCCTTGACCGGGATGTAGAGGAAATAGCGGCCGTCATGCCTGGCGAGGCTGACCGCCCAGACCGAGCCGATGTTACGGGCCAGCGCCGGGCCGATCGGTTGCCAGCTGACCAGATCGCGCGAATGCCAGATCACGCAGCCGGGATAGCTGTCGAAACTGGAGAAGGTCGCGTAATAGTCCGCGCCGTCTTTCAGCACCGCCGGATCGGGGTGGTCGCCCGCCAGCACCGGGTTGAGGAAGCGGCCAGTGCCAAGATCGGGCACGCGCTGATCGTCGAGGCCGCGGCGCGGAGGGGGCGCCGCGCCGGCGACCAGCGCCGCCCCGCTTGCGGCCAACAGCGCATCGCGGCGCGACAGCGTCATGTCCGCGCGCGCCGGGCGATCTCGTCGCTGCGCATCCGGCCATCGACGAGCAGCGCTTGATGATAGGCTATCCGTCCCCGCCCGCGTCTGCCCCGTGTCCCGTCCTCGATCGCCAGCGCGAACAGCATTTCGGCGGTGCGGGCGGCAGGTTCTCTGGCGATGCGCGCGAGGTCGCTGTCGAACGGCGCGAAATAGGCGGGTTCGCCGTGCCATTCGACCAGCCGCGCGCGCGCTTCGTCGATTGACCAGCCATGAACATGCAGGCCGATATCGGCGCGCGCGCGCGCGATGCGGAACAGCCGCCAGTGGAGATAGCCAAGCTGCGCGCGGGGATCGTCTGCCCAGGCGCCCGCCCGCGCAACCAACCGCTCGGCGGAGATTCCCCATCCTTCGGCAAAGCCCGGCGCATAGGAAAGGCGCAGCGTATGCGGGCGCGCCGCAGCTTCAATCGGCAGCTGGATCATGTGGCCGGGCAGCAATTCGTGCGCGACGACGCTTGGCAGCGAGCAGCGCGGGCGATCGGCGATGCGCGCGAGATCGACGACATAGGCACCCGGACGCCCCGGTAGCGGCAGGCGGCGCGCGCCGACCTTGCCCGATGCTTGTTCCTCGGGCGACCCGCGCGTCGCGGAAACGTCGCGGCAATAGCCGGGCACCGGACCGATCAGCGTCGGCAGCATCGCGCGGAGGCGGTCGAGCGCCTTGTTCATCGCGACAATCGCGGCATCGCGCCCCGCATCGCTGTCGGCGAACTGACCATCGCTTTCGTGCCAGAGCCGCACAAAGCGTGCGCCCGGTGTCGCGCCGTCAATCCCGCGTGCGTCGAATAGAAGGAGCGCCGCCCGGGTCGCCTCCTGCTGCGCGCGGATCAGCCGCCGTTCGACCGCCGCCGCGCCGCGATGCGGGCCGAAAATCCGCTCGAGCAGCACGTCGAAACCCGGCTGGCCTGCGCGGCGAATCGCGATATCGCTCGCCAACCCCGCGCGCGCAGTGACCAGATCGAGCGCGGCAACGGGTGGAAGATCGCGCGGGTCGAAGCCTGCAAGCAGCGCGCGTGCCTTCTCCGGATCGCGTTCCTCCGCCGCCGCATCGAGCGCGGCCGACAGCGTGATCGCCGCCTGCGCGCGCCCCGCCAGCGCCAGAACCGCGCCGCCGATCAGCACCGTGCGCCGGGTCACGCTCATCGCTCCCGCGCCGGGAGGGAGACGGCGTTGTTCAGCGTGGTGACCTCGGCAGCATCGTCCGGCAAGGCCACCCGGATGGCGAGGTTCGACGCATCCTGTCCCCGGGGGAGCGCGAGCTGCACCGTCGTCGTTACCGGTCGCAACGCGCGCGGGGCCGCAAGCGGCGGGATGCTCGCGTGCGCGACGACGGTGCCGCGCGCGTCGATCACCGTCGCCGTGCCGCCCTTGGTCGCTTGCGCGCCGAGGCTGTGGACGGTCAGCGTGAGCAAGCGCCCCTTCAGCGCGACGTCATCGCGCCCGATGCCGAGATCAGCGCGCGTCTCGACCGGATCGATCGGCGCGACAAGCTCGAAGTCGAAGGTCGAGGCTCCCGGTGCAAAGGTAAGATCCGTGCCCAGGCTGCGTTCGAGCATCACAGCGCGCGCGCCGTCCGCGCCGGTCATGCGCCAGCGCCCGGCGGTGACGTTCCACGTTGTCATCGTCGCGCGCTGCGGCTGGCCGCTGGTGTTGAAGGCCAGCACCCGGAACCGGCCCGGCGTCGCGTTGGGCAGCAGGAGCGCGACTTGCTCGGCGGCATCCGGCGCAGCGAAGCGCCAGCTCACCGTATTGCCGGGCCAGGTCTGGTTGCGCTTGAGCGCAATCCCGCCGAGCCGTTCGCGCTGGAGCCAGTCGGACGCCATCTCGACGCGGTCGGACCACCAATGGCCCTCGGTCAGCATATCGAAGCGCTGGCGCTTGTCGGCGATCGCAT
>NZ_JBBATX010000004.1:0-1111 GCF_040398505.1 Sphingomonas sp.
GCTCAGGGCGAACGGGGAGAGGGCGACGCAGCCTCGAAAAAGCAAAAGACTCAACCCACCACCGTCTGTTCGATCACCCCGAAAATCGGGTGGCGCTTGTCGTCCTCGGCCCAGATGCGCACCGTGTCGCCGGCGGCCAGGAACGGCGTGTGCGGGCTGCCACTGCGGAGCATTTCGACCGTGCGCATTTCGGCGAGGCACGAATAGCCAACCCCGCCCTCGGCGATCGGCTTGCCCGGCCCGCCATCGGCATCGCGGTTGGAAACGGTGCCAGACCCGATGATCGTGCCCGCGCACAGCGCCCGCGTCTTGGCGGCGTGGGCGATCAGCGTGCCGAAATCGAAGGTCATATCCTCGCCTGCATCGGCGCGGCCGAACGGCGTGCCGTTGAGATCGACGCAGAGCCGTCGGTGCAGCTTGCCCTCCCGCCACCACTCGCCGAGCGCATCGGGGGTTACGAAGACGGGGGAGAAGGCGCTGGCTGGCTTCGATTGGAAGAAGCCGAAGCCCTTGCCCAGTTCCCCGGGAATGAGATGGCGCAAGCTGACGTCGTTGGTCAGCCCGACCAGCCGGATGCTGGCCAGCGCCTCCTCGCGGCTCGCGCCCAAGGCTACGTCGCCGGTGACGACGACGACTTCGGCTTCGAAATCGCAGCCCAACGCCTCGTCCGCGAACGGGATCGGGTCGCGCGGGGCCAGGAACCCGTCGGAGCCACCCTGATACATGAGCGGATCGTGCCAGAAGCTGTCGGGCAAATCCGCGCCGCGCGACTGCCGCACCAGAGCGACATGGTTCACATACGCCGATCCGTCGGCCCATTGATACGCGCGCGGCAGCGGGGACGCAGCGGCATGTTCGTGGAAGCGCCGCATCGGGATCATCTCATGGTCGAGATCGGTCGCGAGGTTCTGCAGATCGGGCAACAGCCGGTCCCAATCGTCGAGCGCCGCTTGCAGCGTCGGTGCGATATGCGCCGCATCGGCGCACCAGGCGAGATCGTTCGATACGACGACGAGTTGCCCGTCGCGACCCGATTTGAGGCTGGCCAGTTTCATGCGCGCTCTCCTAGCGTTTTGCCTGAACATAGTCCTCTCGCCTCGCTTGTCATCCC
>NZ_JBBATX010000004.1:1211-31556 GCF_040398505.1 Sphingomonas sp.
GGGAGTTGACGTCTCCCCCCGTCCCCCCCAAACCGGTCAAAACAGTTGCAAGAGAGGACCTATCCCATGTCGTCGCTCGACACCGTGCCCGGACGCTTCGCCTATACCGAGGATCATGAGGCGTTTCGCCAGACCGTGCGCAGCTTCCTGCAAAAGGAAGGCGTGCCGCACGTCAACGAGTGGGAGGAGAACAAGCTCGTCCCCAAATCCTTTTGGATGAAGGCGGGAGAGATCGGGATGCTCTGCCCGACCGCGCCCGAGGCGTATGGCGGGCTCGGCCTCGATTTCGGCTATAACGCGATCGTCGATGAGGAGATGGCGTATAACGGCGTCCCCGCCGGTTTCTCGCTCCAGTCCGACATCGTCGCGGGCTATATCGAAACCTATGGTTCGGAAGAGCAGAAGCAGCACTGGCTGCCCAAGATGGTCTCGGGCGAAGTCATCACCGCCATCGCGATGACCGAACCGGGCACGGGCAGCGACTTGCAGGCGATCCGCACCAGCGCGAAGAAAGACGGCAACCACTACGTTATCAACGGCTCAAAGACCTATATCACCAACGGCCAGAATACCGATCTGACACTGGTCGTCGCCAAGACCGATCCCGATGCCAAGCCCGCGTGGAAGGGCATGTCGATCATCCTGGTCGAAAGCGACCGTGACGGTTTCAAGAAGGGCCGCAAGCTCGACAAGATCGGGCAGGATGCCGCCGATACGTCGGAACTGTTCTTCGAAGACGTCCGCGTGCCGATCACCAATTGCCTGGGCGAGGAAGGCAAGGGCTTCATCTATCTGATGAGCCAATTGCCGCAGGAACGGCTCAGCATCGCGGTCTCGGTCCAGGCCTCGGCGCAAAAGGCGTTCGACGAGACGGTCGAATTCACCAAGACGCGCAAGGCCTTTGCCGGGATGGTGTTCGATTTCCAGAACACCCGCTTCGTGCTCGCCGATCTGAAGGCCAAGCTGCAAGTCGGCTGGGCGCATCTCGACTGGGCGATCGCGCGCCACCTCAAGGGTGAATTGACCAACGAAGAAGGCGCCGCCGCCAAATTATGGCACACCGATCTGCAATGGGAAGTGATGGACAAGTGCCTGCAATTGCACGGTGGTGCCGGCTATATGAACGAATATCCGATCGCCCGCGCCTGGCGTGCGGCGCGCGTGACGCGGATTTTCGGCGGCACGAATGAGATCATGAAGGAACTGATTGGGCGCTCGCTGTAGCCCGCAAAAAAGGCCCGACGGCGTCCCGTCGGGCCTGATCTCCCCATCCGGCTAAGGGACAGGGCGACACCTTATAGCGTGTTGCCGGCAACCGCATTCGTCTCGGGTCCGGCCTGATCGACGAGCGTCGCAGGGTCAGCCTCATCGATTCCGCTTGCGCCGTTGCCGAGCGTATCGGTGCCGATCTCGCTTGCATTGGCAGGCGCGGTGTCATTCAGGCTGGTATCCACCTTTTTGCCGGTACCCCACCAGTCACACGCCGCAAGCGGCACAGCGAGACTGGTCACGAGCGCGAGTGCCATGATCTTTTTCATCATCATCGTCTCCGATTCGGTGCCCAAGTCGCGGTGTCCGGCCGCAACTTCACAAGCACGATCAATTCATACTCATTCAGTCGGAAATAAATCAAGGCTTTTTTGAGGCAAAATGTGGCGATTATGTGGGCTCACCTCAATCCATTGACACATCATCGGAAAGTCCGGATTGTCGGGGCGAAAACCAAACGGCCAAAGGCCAAGGGGACTGCATGATCCGGAACGCCAGGACCGCCACTTCACGAACCTTGCTGACGGCGGTTGCGGCATCCGCCCTGCTCGCCGGCTGCGCGAGCGATGGCGGGGCGAAACCCGCCACCGCCTCCTCTAAGGTCGGTCCGGGCATGGGCAAAGGCTATAGCCACGACCCTTTCCCTTCGACCTACAAGGCCTATCCCGGCGTGCCGACGCTTGTCACGCACGTCACGATCTTCGACGGCGAAGGCGGGCGGATCGACGATGGATCGGTGCTGTTCGCCGATGGCAAGATCGTGAGCCTCGGCCAGAGCGTCGCGGCGCCAGCGGGCGCGACCGTCATCGATGGCACCGGCAAGACGCTGACTCCCGGGATTATCGACATTCACAGCCATCTCGGCGACTATCCCTCGCCCGGCGTGCAGGCCAATTCCGACGGCAATGAAGCGACCGGTCCGGTCACCGCCGACGTCTGGGCCGAACATAGCGTGTGGCCGCAGGACCCCGGCTTCAGCCGCGCGCTGACCAATGGCGGCGTCACCACACTCGAGATCCTGCCCGGATCGGCGAATTTGATGGGCGGGCGCTCGGTCGTCATCAAGAACGTCTATGCCCGCACCGAACAGGGCATGAAATTCCCCGGCGCGCCGTACGGCCTCAAAATGGCGTGTGGCGAGAATCCCAAGCGCGTCTATGGCGGCAAGGGGCGCGAACCCTCGACCCGCATGGGCAATGTCGCGGTCGACCGGCAGACCTGGGCCAAGGCCGTCGAATATAAGCGCAAATGGGACAAATACGAAAAGGACGGCGGCGAAGTGCCCGCGCGCGACATCGCGATGGACACGCTGCGCGGCGTATTGTCGGGCGAAATCCTCGTCCAGAACCATTGCTACCGCGCCGACGAAATGGCCATCGTCATGGATATGGCGAAGGAATTCGGCTATCATGTCAGCGCGTTCCACCACGCGGTTGAGGCGTATAAGATCGCCGATCTGCTGAAAGCCAACGGCACCTGCGCCGCGGTATGGGCCGATTGGTGGGGCTTCAAGATGGAGTCGTACGACGCGATCGGCGAGAATCTCGCGCTGCTGCAAAAGAATGGCGCGTGCGGCATGATCCATTCGGACGACGCCAACGGCATCCAGCGGTTGAACCAGGAAGTCGCCAAGGCGCTCGCCTCGGGGCGGCGCGCCGGGATCGACATTTCCGATGCGGTCGCGTGGCAATGGCTGACCTATAATCCGGCCAAGGCGCTCGGCATCGCCGACAAGACCGGCAGCCTGAAACCCGGCAAGATGGCCGATGTGGTGTTGTGGAACGGCAATCCGTTCAGCGTCTATACCCGCCCCGACAAGGTGTGGATCGACGGCGCCTTGCTCTACGATTCGGCCAATCCGAAACTTAGACCCGTATCCGATTTCGAACTTGGTCAGCCCGGCTCGGGAGATGTGAAGTGAAGCGCCTCCTGCTCCTCTCGGTTGCCTTTCTGGCGACCCCAGCCACCGCACAATCGGTCGCGATCACTAACGCCAAGCTCGTCATCGGCGACGGCTCCGCCCCGATCGAGGGCGGCACCGTCGTCGTGCGCGACGGGCGCGTCATCGCCGCGGGCAAGTCGGTCGTGGTCCCGGCCGGCATGCCAAGCGTCGATGCGGGCGGCAAATGGGTTACCCCCGGCATCGTCGCAGGCTTCACGCGGATGGGGATCGTCGAATCCGACGGGATCGAGGAAACCAACGACACCGCCGCGCGCGGCAGCCCGTTCCACGCCGCGATTGATGTCGCGCCCGCCGTCAATCCGGCGACCTCCTCGATCCCGCTCAACCGCGCCGAGGGCATTACGCGTGCGATCGTCGCGCCGGACAATGACGGGTCGATCTTCGCCGGCTTGGGCGCAGTGATCGATCTCGGGGTCGACCGCGCACCCATCACCAAGGCGCGCGCTTTCCAGTTCATGGAATATGGCGGCGGCGGGTCACGCAGCGGCAACAGCCGCCCGGCGATGATCGCGATGTTCCGCAACGCGCTGGCGCAAGTGAAGGATTATGTCCGCGCGCCCGCTGCCTATGGCGATCAGGGCAAGGACGCGTTGCTCACCCGCGCCGATGCGGCGGCATTGGTGCCGGTCGCGAATGGCACGATGCCGCTGCTGATCCATGTCGAACGCGCGTCGGACATGCTCGCGCTGATCGATTTGAAGCGCGACTATCCGGCGTTGAAACTGGTGTTCGTCGGTGCGGCGGAAGGCTGGCTCGTCGCCAGCGAGATCGCCGCGGCGGGCATCCCGGTGATCGCCTCGGCGCTGACCGATTTGCCCGCAACCTTCGATCAGCTCGGCTCGACGCAATCGAATATCGGGCGGATGAAGGCGGCGGGTGTGCGCGTCGGCATCGGCACGATCAATGACGACGAAGCCCGCCAGGCGCGGCTCGAAAAGCAATATGCCGGCAATCTCGTCGCGCTGACGAAGCTGCCCGGCGCGACCGGGCTCGACTGGAACGCTGCCTTCGCCGCGATCACCTCGGTCCCTGCCGAAGTCATCGGCATGGGTGGGGAGATCGGCTCGCTGAGAACCGGCCGCCGCGGCGACGTGGTGATCTGGGACGGCGATCCGCTCGAATTGGGGACCGGCGTGTCGGCGGTCTATATCGACGGCATCAAGCAACCGCTGCGCACCCGCCAGGACGCGCTGCGCGATCGCTACATGCTGCCGGGCGAAGGCGCTTTGCCAAAGGCGTATGAGCGGTAACCGCCTCGGCGCGGTTACCACGAAGCGCAGCCGCATCGTTTTCGCGCGGACCGTCGCGGCCATCGCAGCGCCGTCTATAATGCGCTGAGATGGGGCGCGGTCGGCCCCGGCGCAGGGGCGATGAGATTGATGGACGGACGGGGGAACTGCGAGCACGAGGCCCGGAAAGCGCGGGCTGAAGGCCGCTGCGGGTGTTTCGGCGGATGCTGAAGCGGGTTCCCGTGCGCGAGATTACGCTTGGCATGTACGTCCACGCGATCGACGGTCCGTGGCTGGCGCAACCGTTCTGGCGCTCGCGCTTTTTGCTGACCAGTCTCGATGAAATTGCCATGCTGCGCCGCAGCAAGGTCGGCGCCGTGGTGATCGATCTCGATCGCTGTGTCGGATCGGCACGCCCAGCCCATTCCGGAAACGCGCGCCGAGCGCGGGTGCAGAGCGACATCGTGCGACGCGAGGCCGATTCAATCGCAGCGAAGCGCGTCACCGACGATGCCCGCGATTTCATGAAGTCCGTCTTCGATAGCGCGGAGAGTGGCGGGCGCCTTGAGACCGGCCCGCTCGATGGGGTGGTCCGGTCGATCACGGATGCGCTCGAACGCAATCGTTCGATGCTGCTCGGCATGATGCGGCTGAAGTCGCGCGATACGTACACCTATTTCCATTCGGTCGCGGTCGGTACGTTGATGGTCAATTTCGCGCGCGAACTGGGTCTTGCGGCCGACGAGGTCCGGCTGATGGGGCTGGGCGGGCTGTTCCACGATATCGGCAAGATCCGCATCGCGAAGGAGGTCCTGAACAAGCCCGGACCGCTGACCCCGGAGGAGTGGGACGAGATGCGCCAACACCCGGAAATCGGGCACGCACTGCTGCTGGCGGACGATGTTCCGTCGATCGCGCTCGACGTCTGCCTGCATCACCATGAGAAGGTCGATGGCAGCGGCTATCCGTTCGGCCTTGTCGGTGACGACATCAGTCTGGCGGCGCGGATGGGGGCGATTTGCGACGTGTATGACTCCCTGACCTCGGAACGCGCCTACAAAGGTGCCGCGTCGCCCGTCGCGGCGATCGCTGCGATGGCGAGTTGGTCCGGGCATTTTGATCAAGCGCTGCTCTTCGTGTTCATGAAGAGCATCTGCGTCTTCCCGATCGGGATGCCTGTCCGGCTGCGCTCAGGGCATCTCGCGATGGTGCGCGACAATGGCCGTCGGACCAGTCGCGCGCGGCTCACGGTCTTTTATGACATTGCGGACCAGCGGCTCCTGCCGCCCTACGAACTTTTCCTCTCCGACATCGACACGAGCGAAACGATCCTCGATACGCCAGACCCGCTTGACTATGGCTTGGCCAACTGGGCCGACGTCAAGCAGCAGCTGCTGGAGGGTCATGATCCATCGATCGGCAAAGAAGCGCGCCCGAAATCGAAGTGAGCGCCGCCACATCTCCTCACGATGCCCGCCACCTTGACTTTTCTCCACCGCCTGCGTAAGGGCGCTCCATCGAGGCGTAATGCAGCGTGATTAGGTATGCCGACAACCGGCAGCCCAAGCTCCGCCTCGGTCGTTATCCAACGGACTTCCCTTTTCACGCGGGGTGTCATCCTCCCCCCGCCATCCGTGCGCCCGCAAGGCGTGCGTCCATGGCACATGCAATGGACTGAATACTCATGACTTTCGCACAACTCGGCCTCGCCGAGCCGCTCGTCCGCGCGCTCGAAGCCAAAGGCTATACCACCCCTACCCCGATCCAGAAGCAATCGATCCCGATCCTGCTAGAAGGCGGCGATCTGCTCGGCATTGCCCAGACCGGCACCGGCAAGACGGCGGCGTTCGTGCTCCCGTCGATCCAGCATCTCGTCAACAATGAGAAGCGCGTGCTGCCGACGCATTGCCGGATGCTCGTGCTCGCCCCGACGCGCGAACTGGCCAGCCAGATCGCCGAGAGCGCGCGCGACTATGGCAAATTCTCGAAAATGTCGGTCGCAACGGTGTTCGGCGGCACCAGCATCAACAAGAACCGCCAGGACATGGCGCGCGGCGTCGACATCCTCGTCGCCACGCCGGGCCGCTTGCTCGATTTGATCGAGCAGCGTTTCGTCAGCCTCGCGATGCTCGAAATCCTCGTGCTCGACGAAGCCGATCAGATGCTCGACTTGGGCTTCATCCACGCGCTGCGCAAGATCGTCCGGATGCTGCCCAAGCAGCGCCAGACGTTGTTCTTCTCAGCGACGATGCCCAATGCGATCCGCGAACTGGCCAACCAGTTCCTCAACGATCCGCAGACGGTGAAGGTCGCGCCGGTCGCAACCACCGCCGAGCGCGTCGACCAGAAGGTCGTGTTCATCAACCAGGGCGAAAAGCAGGCGATGCTGACGATCCTGCTGCGCGACGAAGCCGTCGAGCGTTCGTTGGTCTTCACCCGTACCAAGCACGGTGCCGACCGTGTCGTGAAGCTGCTCGCCGCCAACGGGATCGAAGCCAACGCGATCCACGGCAATAAGAGCCAGCCGCAGCGCGAGCGCGCGCTCGCCGAGTTCAAATCGGGCAAGGCCAAGGTGCTCGTCGCAACCGATATCGCCGCACGCGGGATCGATGTGTCGGGTGTCAGCCATGTGTTCAACTTCGAGCTGCCCAACGTGCCCGAGCAATATGTCCATCGCATCGGCCGCACCGCGCGCGCCGGCGCATCGGGCATCGCGATCAGCTTCTGCGCCGATGATGAGCGGACGTATTTGCGCGACATCGAGAAATTGACGCGCGTGAAGCCCGAAATGCTGCCGCTGCCCGAAGGCTTCATGGCCGAAGCAGCGCGGATCAAGGCGGCGCGTCCGGCCGGGTCCGACACGTTCGAACGCCGCGACGAATCGGGCCGTCACCGCGCGCCACCCAAGGCGACGCACGCCGCGCGCCCGACCGGGGATCGTCCGGCTGGCGGCGCGCGCCCGTTCAACGCTGGCGGCGCAGGTCGTCCTGCCGGCGGCGGTCGTCCCGGCGGTCAAGGTCGGCCTGGCCAGGGCCGTCCTGGCGGCAATGGTGGTGGTCGCGGCGCGCGCGGCGGCGGCGGTCGCCGTTCGCCAGCGGCGGGCTGATCTAACGTTTCCTCTCCCTTTGGGAGAGGGATTAACTGTGAATCCGCAACCACTCTTCCTCAGGAGCCCGTGCACTGCGCAAGCGGTTCGCGGGTTCTTCCGTGTCTTCGAACCCGATCGCCATGCCGCAGAACAGCATCCGTTCCGGCGGAATGTCGATCGCCGCGCCGACCGTCTCCGGATACATTGCCCAACATTCCTGCGCGCACGTGGCGAGCCCGGCCTCGACCGCGAGCAGCATCACATTCTGCAGATACATGCCGAGATCGGCCCATTGCGGTGGCCCCATCCGCCGGTCGACCGTGCAGAACAAGGCGGCGGGCGCCCCGAAGAACTGGAAGTTGCGCGCGAACCACAGCCGTCGCGCGGCCTTGTCATCGCGCGGGATGCCGATTTCGGTGTACATCGCCTCCCCCACCGCAAAGCGCCGGTCGCGATACGGCGCGACCAGTTCGGGCGGGTAGATGTCGTAGGCCGGCGTCTCGCTCTCACCACGCCACAACTTCGCGGCGATCGACGCCTTCAACGCGACAAGCGCTTCCCCGGTCAGCACGTCGACATGCCAGGGCTGCAAATTGCCGCCAGTCGCCGCGCGGGCGCCCTTGGTGACAATGCCGCGCAGCACCGCCGGATCGACCGGATCGGCACGATATCCGCGCACCGATCGACGCGCCGCAATCGCCTCGCTCACGTTCATGCCTCAAGCCTTTCGATCACCGGGTACGCCAATCCACCTTGCCCAACGCGCGCATTCGCGGCAAGAGGTTGCAAACAACAACCGATTTGGAGAGTCGAGCATGGCCGAAGCCTATATTGTGGACGCAGTCCGCACCGCTGGTGGCAAACGTGGCGGCAAGCTTGCCGGAACGCACCCCGTCGACATGGCCGCCCACGTGCTCGACGCGATCATCACGCGCACCGGGATCGATGGCGCAGCGGTCGACGATGTCATCATGGGCTGCGTCATGCAGGGCGGACAGCAGGCCGGGCAAGTCGGCCGCAACGCCGTGCTCGCCGCGAAGCATCTGCCCGACAGCGTGCCCGCGGTCTCGATCGATCGCCAGTGCGGATCGTCGCAGCAAGCAATGCAGTTCGCCGCCCAGGCGGTCATGTCGGGCACGCAGGACATCGTGATCGCGGCGGGTGTCGAGAGCATGACGCGCGTGCCGATGGGATCGACCGCGACGCTGTTCATGAAAGAAGGGCTGGGCAATTACAAATCGCCACAGCTTGAGGAAAAATATCCCGGCATCATGTTCAGCCAGTTCATGGGCGCCGAGATGATCGTCAAGAAGCACGGTTTCGACCGTGCGCAGCTCGACGCGTTCGCGCTCGAAAGCCACCGCCGCGCGATCGCCGCGACCGAGCGCGGGGCGTTCGCCAATGAGATCGTCGCGATCGACGTGGAAACCCCCGAGGGTGTGATAGCGCATATGACCGACGAGGGCATTCGCTATGACGCAACGCTGGAGAGCATCGGATCGGTCAAATTGTTGCAGGAAGGCGGCAGCATCTCGGCCGCCAATGCCAGCCAGATTTGCGACGGCGCGAGCGCGGTGATGATCGTCAGCGAGGCGGCATTGAAGGCGCACAACCTCACCCCGATCGCGCGGATCGTGAATTTGACCGTCACCGGCGGCGACCCGGTCATCATGCTCGAAGAACCGCTCTTCGCGACCGACCGTGCGCTGCAGCGTTCGGGCATGAAGATCGAGGAGATCGACCTGTACGAAGTAAATGAGGCGTTCGCGCCCGTGCCGTTGGCGTGGCTGAAACACACCGGTGCCGACCATGCGAAGCTCAACGTCAATGGCGGCGCGATCGCGCTCGGCCATCCGCTGGGGGCGTCGGGCACGAAACTGATGGCGACGCTGGTCCACGCGCTGAAGGCGTCGGGCGGGCGCTATGGCCTGCAGACGATGTGCGAGGGCGGCGGCATCGCCAACGTCACGATCATCGAGCGGCTTTAAGCACTTAAGCCCCTCCCCTTCGGAGGAGGGGTTGGGGGTGGGGCCTCACCGCGAATGCAACCTTGCGTTTTAGGCACGCCCCCACCCCAACCCCTCCCCTGAAGGGGAGGGGCTTCAAACGAGGGAGAACCACCATGAAACTCGACTCAACCACCGCAGCCGTCGTCACCGGCGGCGCTTCCGGCCTCGGTGCCGCCACCGCGCGCGCGCTTGCCGCGAAGGGCGTCAAGGTCGCGATCTTCGATCTGCAAGAAGAAAAGGGCGAAGCCGTCGCCGCCGAAATCGGCGGGATCTTCTGCAAGGTGAACGTGACCTCCGACGAGTCGGTCGATGAGGGCTTTGCCAAGGCGCGCGCGGCGCACGGACAGGAATCGGCCTTGGTGTGCTGCGCGGGGACGGGCAATGCGGTGAAGACCGCCAGCCGATCCAAGGAAGACGGCAGCATCAAGCACTTTCCGCTCGCCGCGTTCGATTGGCTGATCCAGATCAACCTTGTCGGCACCTTCCGCTGCGTCGCCAAATCGGCCGCAGGCATGTTGACGCTCGACCCTGGCACCGACGGCGAGCGCGGTGCGATCGTGATGACCGCTTCGGTCGCCGCCGAAGACGGGCAGATGGGTCAAGCCGCCTATTCCGCGTCAAAGGGCGGCGTCGTCGGCATGACGCTGCCGATCGCGCGCGATCTGATGGGCGAGGGCATCCGCATCAACACGATCCTGCCCGGCATCTTTGAAACCCCGCTGATGCAGGGCGCGCCACAGCAAGTTAAGGACAATCTTGCGGCGTCGGTCCCCTTCCCCAAGCGGCTCGGTCTTCCGGCGGAATATGCGCATCTGGCGCTGACGATGCTGGAGAACAGCTATTTCAACGGGGAAGATGTGCGCCTCGATGGCGCGATCCGGATGGCTCCGCGCTGACAATATTCTCCCCTCCCGCTTGCGAGTTCCGGGTCGGCCATGCCCCCGGCATGGCCTGAACGATCCGGGGGATCGTTCACCCGGAACTGGGCTGGGGGAGGGAATGTCCTACTCGCCGATCTCGCATATCCCGACCTCCCCTCCCCTAACCCCTCCCGCAAGCGGGAGGGGAATTTGGAAGCCTCCGCATGACCACCTCGCTCTTCAGCTTCGTCGACCTGTTCCGCCGTCAGCTCGACACCACCGCGCACCTCCTGACCAAAGGCGCGGACTATGCCGCAGCCAACGGCATTCCTGAGGCAGACATGCTCGCCTGGCGGCTCGCCGAGGACATGCATTCGCTGTCATTCCAGGCGATGGTCGTCATCAACTTCTCGCAATCCTGGATCGCGCGCGCGATCGACGTAACGATCCCCGAACCCATCACCGCCGATCTCGACGTCGCCGGGTACCAGGCCGCAATCGTGGCGGCCAAGGCGTGGCTCGCGGCGCTGACGCCCGCGCAATTCGCTGGTCGCGAGGATGTGCCGGTCACCGCCCAGCTCGGTCCGAATATGGAGCCCACTTTGCCCGCGGCGCAGTGGATCACGGTGTTCGCGGCGACCAACATCGCGTTCCACGCCAATATGGTCTACGCGATTCTGCGGTCGAAGGGCGTCCCGCTCGGCAAGCTGGACGTGTTCCCGAGCGGACTATAAGCCCAGCCCATGCCCAAACTCGATTCCTGGCGGCGCGACCCCGCTTCCTATCCGCACAGCGAAGCGATCCAGACGCGCTTTCAGGATCTCGACGTGCTCGGCCATATCAATAATGTCGCGATGGCGGGCTTGTTCGAAAGCGGACGGGTCCGCTTCAACCGGTCGATGAATCTGGCGGGTTGGGCGGGGCATCGCTGGCTCGTCGCGAAGATCGAGATCAATTATCTGGGCGAAAGCTTCTTCCCGGCCGATGTCGAAATCGCCACCGGGATCGGCGATATCGGCAATCGCAGCTGGCACATCCTGTCGGCGGCGTTCCAGAAAGGCGAATGCGTCGCGACCTGCGACGCGGTGATCGTGATGAGCGCGAGCGGCGGCATCACCACCTTGCCCGCAGATTTTCGCGCGGGATTGGAAGCGCACAAGGTCCGGCGACCGGCGACCGGTTAGCGCCGTGCAGCGACTGCCGGATTAATCACGGCCCAGCGCCGCAAGCCGCATCGTTGCTTCATCCACCCCCGGATTGGCGGGGCTGCCGGTCATCGCCGAAAAGACATCGCTGAGCGCGGCATAGCGCGTCCGTGCGTCGCACCACAATTCGCGCGCGCCCGCTTTATCGCCAATCGCCTCGGCATGAACCGCCGCGCTACGCATCGCATTGGCGATATCGAGCGGCGGCGCGTCGATCGCGCGATACAGCGCCAAGGCTTCGGTGATCGCTGCAGTGGCCTCCCCTGCGCGGTCGAGTTCAACGAGAATGTCGGCGACATGACGGACGGCGTGCGCGAGCTCCGGCCCCGGCGACTCCAGACGTAGCAGCGCGACTGCCGCACGCTCGTCCGCGAGTGCCAGCTCGCGGTCACCGGCATTGCGTGCAGCGCGCGCGCGGCGGCGCAGGTCGAGCGCACTAGGTTCGGTATTCTCCGCCATCGTTCGGATTTTATCAGTCCGGCCTAGCCGCGCACAATCAGATAATTCATCCGCGCCGCCGCGATCGGCTTGGCCGGGTCATCCTGCCACGCGATCGCCTCGACATTGGCGACCCGCCCGCCAAGCCGCGTGACGGTGCCGCGCGCGAAAGTCGGCTTTTCGCGCCCGCCGCGCATGAAATCGACGGTGACGTTGATCGGCTTAATCTGCCCGCCGCCGTCCGCCGCGAGCGCATGGCGCAACGCGACGATCGCCGCCATTTCCAGCAAACCGCCAATCGCACCGCCGTGGAGATAGCCCGGCCGCCCGAGCACCGTATCGGCGCTCGGCATCGTCAGCAGCGTGGGATCGTCGCCGGGCGCGGGTGCGATCCCCAGCAGATCGGCATAAGGCGGCAATGTCATGCGCCCGCTCCAACGGGCGATTCGACCGGCGCGTCGGTAAACATGAAGGTCCCTGCGACATGCGCCAGCGGATCGGCCGGGTCGCCGTCATGCGCCTGACCGCGCACGAATGAGATCGAACGCGTGATGCGGTAAACCTCGCCACGCCCGAACACCGCTTTGCCCGGCGTCGCGGGGCGCAGATAGTCGATCCGCAAATCCAGCGTCGCGTGCGACCGGAAGCGACCGAGCCGAGTCCACACCGCCATGCTGGTCGCCATGTCCATCATCGTCAGGATCGGGCCGGAGGCGAGCACGCCACTGTCGGGATCACCAATTAATTCAGTGCGGTAGGGCAATTGCAGTTCGACCCAATCGGGGCCGTGGGCGTGATAGGTGAGCCCCAGCAACCCGCCATGCCCGCCGATGCCATGGAGAAAAAAGCGTTGCGGATCGAAGGCGGGGGGCGGGTCGGGAAACATGCTTCCTTCCGTATCGCAACGCAGCATCGGCGCAAGAGCATGCGCCCATCGGCCATGTTACAGCGATTTAACTAAGCGCGGGAACCACCGCCGGCATACCGTGTGGGCCGCGGGCTCATCCGCCTGATGGGGGCAAATAATGGACATTTTCAGCTTAGATATCAATTATATCGCCGATCTTGCGACACAAGTCGGCACGAGCGGCGCGATCCGTTCGCTCGAAATCGTCGGCGACGATATCTTCGATTACATCATCGGGGTCGCGATTCTGATCTATGAGGTTCACCCCTGATGGTGCTGCCCGATCGGGCGAGTTTGGAGGCGGCGGCGGCGCGATCCTTTGCTGCCGCCGCCGCGTTTCGGGCGAGCGAACCGTATCGCGCATTGGAGCTTTTGTTCGCCGAAGTTGCAATCGAGCGTGCGATTTCGACGCTGCTCAGCGATCACGACTGGGTCGGCGAGCTGATCGCGCCGTTGATTACCGCATTGGCCGAGGATCCGTGGTTCGAACCGCCGTTCCGCGTGGCGCGTGACGGGTTGCGGATCGGGACGGTGCTGTTCGAGACGCCGGCAGTATCGATCGCTGCGACGGTGCTTTCGGCCAATGCGCTCGCCACGTTGCCGCCGCCGCGCACGGTCGTGGTCCCGGGGCGCGTGACGGTGACGCGCTATGTCCGCGCAGGGAATGCGCGGCTGCGGCTGTGGCAGGCCGAGCCGATCGGCGCGGATTTCTCGGCGGCGACCGCCAAGCCGTGCGTGGCGCTGCCCGGTCGGCTCCCGACCGATGGTGCGGTCGTGCGGATCGACGGGCGGACGCACGGCCATATCCTCGCCGAGGCGAGCAGCGATGTCGTGACGCTGAGCGCGACGCTGCGCGCGCAGACGATTCCCTACGCCCGCGAATATGCGATCGACAGCGGTGCGCTGGTGCGGGTCGCGACGAATGACGACCGCGCGGCGCGCACGCAGATGCTGCTCGCTTATCTGCGGCTGGCAGGACGAAGCGGCAGCGAAGCGTGCTTTGCCGCCGCCACGCGCGACCCGGCTTTCTTCCTGCGCTGGGCGGCGATGCGCGAATGGCTGGCGAGCGATACGCGGGCCGCGCTCCCGCGCTTGCGCGCGATGGCGGCGGACGATCCCCATGCCGAGGTCCGCGCCGCCGCCATCGCGACGCTCGCGCTTGTCGAACAGCGGCTGGCGGCCTGATGCCACGCGCGATCGATCCCGGCACGGGCAATGCGATCGGGCTCGACGATCTGGCCGAGGCGCTCGACGCCAGCGCGTTCGATCCGCGCGACGAGGAGTCGCTCGCCGCACTCGGGCCCTTGCTCGCGCGGCTGGCACGCAATCGTACTTTCCTCGCCGACCTCGTCATCGCCGAGCTGGAGGATCGCTGTTCGGGCCAGTCGGCGGGCAATGCGTACGGCGCGCAAGTGTTCATGCTGCGCCCGCCCAACGGGCGGTACGTGCTGCGCGCCAATTTCTGGCCCGCGCGCGGCGATGCCGTCGTGCGCGCGAGCGGCACCGCGCCGTTCTTTTACGACATGCCGCACGACCATAATTTCTCGTTCCTGACGGTCGGCTATCAGGGGCCGGGCTATTGGAGCGATTATTACGAGTATGAGGTCGACGCGATCGTCGGTGTCGCGGGCGAAGCTGCGGGGCTGCGCTTCGTCGAACGCGCACGGCTGGAGCAGGGCAAGGTGCTGCTCTACCGCGCGCGGCGCGACGTGCATGTGCAACTGCCGCCCGACAGCCTGTCGGTTTCGCTCAATATCCTCGCCTTCGATCGCGCGCAGCCGTGGCGCGACCAGTTCCGCTTCGATGTGGCGGCGGGCACGATCGCCGAGGGGCTGACCACCGCGCCGTCCGAGGCGCTGCTGGCGCTCGCGGTGCACTATGGCGGGGAGGCCGGACGCGGCCTCGCGGGCGAACTGGCGCGGCGCCATCCCGCCGCGCGGATGCGCGTCACGGCGCTGCGCGCGCTGGCGTCCTGTGAGACCGACCGCGCCGCGCGGATCGCGGTGTTCGAACGGGGAGCGGACGATCCCGACTGCTATGTCGCGCGGCACGCACGTGCCCTCGTCGATCCGTGATGGATTAGAATCGCGGCATTTGCGCACTTTGCCGGGTTATAACTGTGCGCCGTGGAACCCGTGCTCGCCATTGGACCTGTCCGCCCTGGCCTCGATGCCGAAATGGCGAAACGCGGCTTGCGGCTGGTCGCGGCGGGTGCGCCGGTTCGGGCCGAGGTGCGCTTCGAAGGCGCGGCGGGGGAACTCCTCTCCCACCTCCCGACGCTGCACGTGGTGCGCGGTGGGGATGCTGCGGTCGCCGCGGCGATCGATGCCGGGGCCGATGACGCGGTCGCGCTTTCGGCCAGCGACGGGCTGATCGCGGCGCGCCTCGCTGCGCTGGTGCGGCGGGTGCCGACCGCGGTGCGGATCGGGTCGCTGACAATCGACCGAGTCGCGCGCACGGCGACGCGCGGCGGACGCGCGCTCGATCTGCTGCCGCGCGAATATCGCCTGTTGCTCTATTTGGCCGAGCGCGCGGGTGTGGTGGTGTCGCACGACGAATTGCGCAGCGCGGTCTGGGGTCTGCGCTTCCACCCCGGCACGAACCTTGTCGCGGCGCATGTCTCGCGGCTGCGCGCCAAGCTCGATCGGGGATTCGAGTCGGCCATGCTGCACACCGAAAAGGGCGTCGGCTATCGCCTTGCCGTGCCCGAAGCGGGCGTATAGCATCGCGTTGCAAAACGAAACCAAACGCCTGGAGAGGCCCAGAATGTCGCACCCTAGCATCCATGCCCGGACCGATCCCGCCAAGCCTGCGCTGATCGTCGGCGAGACCGGCGAGACGATCACGTTTGGCGAGCTCGACGCACGGTCGAACCGCGCGGCGCAGCTGTTCCGCGCGCGCGGGCTGGTGGCGGGCGATACGATCGCGCTGATGCTGGAGAACACCCCCGAATTTTACGACATTGCCTGGGCGGCGCAGCGCAGCGGACTGTTCTTCGTCTGCATCTCGACCAAGCTGACGGCGCCCGAGCTGGCATATATCGTCGCCGATTCCGGGGCGAAGCTGCTGATCGTCTCGGCCAGCCTCGCGGGTATTGCAGGCAGCGATGCGGGCGGGCTGCGCTTTTCGGTCGGCGGTGCGGTGCCCGGCTGGGAGGTTTGGGAAGATGCGGTCGCCGCGATGCCGGCCACCCCGATCACCGACGAACGCGCGGGCATCGACATGCTCTATTCCTCGGGCACGACCGGGCGGCCCAAGGGCGTCCGCGTCGCCTTGCCCGAAGACCCCGACATTACCGCGCCGACGGTGCTGATGATGCTCGCGCGCGGGCTGTATGGCCTCGGGCCCGACAGTATCTATCTCAGCCCCGCGCCGCTCTATCACGCCGCGCCTTTGCGCTGGTCGATGACGGTGCAGCGGCTCGGCGGGACGGTGGTGATGCTGCAGCATTTCGACCCCGAGGCCGCGCTCGCCGCGATCGAGCGGTACAAGATCAACGCCAGCCAATGGGTGCCGACGCATTTCGTGCGGATGCTCAAACTCGACGAAGCGGCGCGCGCGCGCCACGATTTATCGAGCCTCAAGGTCGCGATCCACGCCGCGGCCCCCTGCCCCGTCCCGGTCAAGCAAGCGATGATCGATTGGTGGGGCCCGGTGCTCTACGAATATTATGCCGGGTCCGAAGGCAATGGCCTGACCACGATCGATTCGGCGCAATGGCTCGAGCATAAGGGATCGGTCGGCAAGGCGGCCTATGGCACGCTGCACATTTGCGGCGAGGATGGCGTCGAATTGCCCGCGGGCGAGGAGGGCCTCGTCTATTTCGAGGGCGGCGGTGTGTTCGAATATCATAACGATCCGGCCAAGACGGCGGAGGCGCGCAACGCGCTTGGCTGGTCGACGCTCGGCGATATCGGGCGGATCGACGCCGACGGGTATCTGTATCTCACCGACCGCAAGAGCTTCATGATCATCTCAGGCGGCGTGAACATCTATCCGCAGGAAATCGAGAATCGGCTGATCACGCATCCGCGCGTGGCGGATGTCGCGGTGATCGGCGCGCCCTGCCCCGAAATGGGCGAGCGCGTCGTCGCGGTGGTGCAGCCGGTCGACATGGCCGAGGCGGGTGAGGCGCTGGCCGCCGAACTCACCGCCTGGTGCCGCGCCGAACTGTCGGGGGTGAAGACGCCGCGCCAGATCGATTTCAGCGCAGAATTGCCGCGTCACGCGACGGGGAAATTGTATAAACGCCTGCTGCGCGACCAATATTGGGCTGAAGCCGGACACAGATCGGACGCATAGGCCACTAAGCGGAAGAAGGATTGCTCACACAAAGGCACGAAGATGAAGGAGTTCAAAATCTTTTGTGTCTTCGTGTCTTTGTGTGAGGCCATTTTCTTTCAACGCTTGCCGAACCCATTGGACTAACCGCTGCGCGGTATCAGGAGAATAGCATGAACGACCGCGTATCGATTACCGTCACCGATCATATCGCCGATGTGCGCCTGACGCGCGCCGACAAGATGAACGCGATCGACCCGGCAATGTTCGAAGGAATTGGCGCGGCTATCGACGCGCTGCATCCCCGCAAGGATGTGCGCTGCGTCGTGTTGTCGGGTGAAGGCCGCGCCTTTTGCGCCGGGCTCGACATGGCGAGCATGGCGGGGGGCGGATCGGGCCTTACCCGGATCGACCGCAACGATCAGGGCAGCATCCTGCCGCAACATGTCACCTGGGGCTGGCGCAATTTGCCCGTGCCGGTGATCGCCGCGGTGCACGGCGTCGCGATGGGCGGGGGTTTTCAGATCATGTCGGGGGCCGACATCCGCATCGCCGCGCCGGGCACGCGCTTCGCGATCCGCGAGACCTATTGGGGGATCGTGCCCGATATGGCGGGCTTCCCGATCTGGCGCGGGCTGGTGCGCGACGATGTGCTGCGCGAGCTGGTCTATACCGCGCGTGAATTCGATGCCGAGGAAGCGCTGCGCCACGGTTTCATCACGCGCATCGCCGAAGACCCGCACGCCGCCGCGATGGCGCTGGCGCGCGACATTGCCGCGAAAAGCCCCAATGCGATTCGCGGCGCCAAGCGGCTGTGCAACATGGCGCACGATGCCGACCCGCTAACGATGCTCGAGGCCGAGACCAATGAGCAGATCGCCGTGATCGGCAAGCCGCCGATGATGGAACAGGTCGCCGCCAATATGCAGAAGCGGCCCGCGGTGTTTTCCGACGCGGATTGAGCGTTGGTTTTATCGAGGCCTATCAGCCAAATCCGTTCGCCCTGAGCCTGTCGAAGGGCACGTCTCCAACCTCACCGGCCAGCGTGGGGCAAACGGGGCTTCGACAGGCTCAGCCCGAACGGATTTCGGTGATCGAAACTTTACCCCACCCGCCTTACCGCTTCGGCGTCAGCCGCAGCAGCGCGCCTTCATCCTCGATCAGCCAGATCGCACCGTCGGCCGCTTGCGCCACGTCGCGGACGCGCGCGTCCATCGGCCATTGCGCGACGGCCATGGCCTTGTCGCCGGTGACCACGACTCGAATCAGCGCCTGGCCGCCAAGCGCGCCGATGAACAGATTGCCGCGATACCCCGGGAACATCGCGCCCGAATAGGCGATCATCCCGCCCGGTGAAATCGACGGATTCCACCACACTTTGGGCGCTTCGAGATCGGGGCGGCTGGGGTGATCGGGAATCGGCTGACCCGAATAATTGTCGCCGTTCGAGACGATCGGCCAGCCATAATTCTTGCCCGGCAGGATGAGGTTGAGCTCGTCGCCGCCCATCGGCCCCATCTCCTCCTCCCACAAACGACCGTCGGCGGTGAAGGCGAGGCCGTAGGGGTTGCGGTGGCCGGTGCTCCACGTCTCCGCGCGCACGCCGCCTGCCTTATATTGCGGGTTGCCAG
Organism: Sphingomonas sp.; assembly: GCF_040398505.1. Taxonomy (GTDB): domain Bacteria; phylum Pseudomonadota; class Alphaproteobacteria; order Sphingomonadales; family Sphingomonadaceae; genus Sphingomonas. Next base: position 20,092 of record NZ_JBBATX010000004.1, read on the forward strand.
GCCATGCCTTGCCGTCGAGCGTCAGCCGCAGGATCTTGCCGAGCCGCTGTTCGGGATCCTGCGCCGGGGTGAAACGCTGGCGCTCGCCCGAGGACAGGAACAGGGATTTGCCATCGGGCGCGAAGGCGATGTTCGCGCCGAATTGTCCGCCGACGCCGTTCATGCCCGAGCGCCACAACACGCGGAAACCCTCGAGCGATGCCTGCGCCGGGCAGGGCGCGCGGATGCATTGGACTTGCGTGATTTTCAGCGTCGCATGCGCCAGTGCGAGCGCCGCGCCGTCCTTGCCGGGTTCGGAATAGGTGAGATAGACGCCGCGATTGCTCGCAAAGCCGGGCGCGATCGCGACATCGAGCAACCCGCCCTGATCGACCTTCGCGACGCGCGGCACGCCGCCGACCGTCACCACGCTGCCATCGGCCCAGCGCAGCTTCAGCTGCCCGGCTTTCTCGGTCACCAGCGCCGCGCCGCCGGGCAGCATGGCAAGCGCGAAGGGTTCGGCGAAGGTTCCGATCCGCGTCATCGTGAAGGGCGGCGGCGTCTCGCGCAGATTGGCGCGACCGGTCGTCGCAGGGACATTCTTGACCGTCGCTTCGGGCGCGTTACGCGGCAATTTCTGCGTGCCTTGGGCCGAGCAGGCCGCCCCAATCATCGCTACCGAAAGAATCAAAACCCGTACGCGCATGGCAATCTCCTGTGACGGAGTACCATACCGTCGTCACCCCGGACTTGTTCCGGGGTCCACTGCTCTGTGAACCCCGTCGCCGGTTTTTGCAGCACCGTGGACCGCGGAACAAGTCCGGGGTGACGGATTGGTGGACGACGCTTGCCAGCCGCCCGCGATCTGCCTATATCGCCCTCACTCTCTACATCGTTACGGTGAAGAGGCTGGAGCCACCCGGTTCCGGCGCCGAAGACCCTTGCATTGGACTCCTGTGGCCGAAACGCCCGATCTTACCGCGCTTGTCGCCCCGCTCGCCGAAGCGCTCGGCTTCGATCTGGTGCGCGTGAAGCTGTTCGGCGGCAAGGGCGACCTGACATTGCAAGTGATGGCCGAACGCCCCGCCACGCGCCAGCTGACGATCGACGATTGCGCGGCCCTGTCGCGCAGCATCTCCGACCGGCTCGACGCGCTCGAAGCCGAAGGTCGCGACCCGATTCCCGAGGAATATCGCCTCGAAGTCTCCTCGCCGGGGATCGACCGGCCGCTGACGCGGCTCAAGGATTTCGCCGATTGGGACGGGCATGAAGCGCGCATCGTGCTCGCCGCCCCGATCGACGGGCGCAAGGTGCTGACCGGCCTGCTCAAAGGCGTGGCGGGCGATGTCATTACCATTTACGTCGCCACCAAGGGCGAGATGGAAGTCCCGTTTTCGCAAGTCGGCACCGCCAAATTGGTGCTGACCAACGCGCTGATCGCCGCGACCCGTCCGCTTTCGATGGACGGTGTCGAGGAAGAAGAAACCGAAGAAGAGCTGGTGCCCGAAGGTACCGAAGACGAAGGACAGATTTGATGGCCATCCCAGCGACCTCCGGCGTTACCGCCAACCGCGCCGAGCTGATCGCGATTGCGAACGCCGTCGCCACCGAGAAAATGATCGACAAGGCGATCGTGATCGAGGCGATGGAAGACGCGATCCAGCGCGCCGCCAAATCGCGTTACGGCGCCGAAAACGATATTCGCGCGAAGCTCGATCCCACCACCGGGGATTTGCGCCTGTGGCGCGTCGTCGAAGTGGTCGAAGCGGTCGACGATTATTTCAAGCAGGTAAACCTCAAGGAAGCCCAGAAGCTCCAGGCGGGTTCGGTCGTTGGCGATTACATCGTCGATCCGCTGCCCCCGATCGAATTCGGCCGCATTGCCGCACAGGCCGCCAAGCAAGTCATCTTCCAGAAGGTCCGCGATGCCGAGCGCGAGCGCCAGCATGAAGAATTCAAGGACCGGATGGGCGAGATCATCACCGGCGTCGTCAAGCGCGTCGAATTCGGCCATGTCGTCGTCGATCTCGGCCGCGCCGAGGGCGTCATCCGCCGCGACCAGCAAATCCCGCGCGAAGTGGTGCGCGTCAACGATCGCATCCGCTCGCTGATCCTCAACGTCCGCCGCGAGAATCGCGGGCCGCAGATTTTCCTCAGCCGCGCGCACCCCGATTTCATGAAGAAGCTGTTCGCGCAGGAAGTGCCCGAGATTTACGACGGCATCATCGAGATCAAGGCCGCCGCGCGTGACCCCGGTTCGCGCGCCAAGATCGGCGTGATTTCGCATGATTCCTCGATCGATCCGGTCGGCGCGTGCGTCGGGATGAAGGGCAGCCGCGTGCAGGCGGTGGTGCAGGAAATGCAGGGCGAGAAGATCGACATCATCCCCTGGTCGCCCGACACCGCAACCTTCGTCGTCAACGCGCTGCAGCCGGCCTCGGTATCGCGCGTCGTGATCGACGAGGAAGAGGATCGCATCGAAGTCGTCGTTCCCGACGATCAGCTGTCGCTCGCCATCGGCCGTCGCGGCCAGAATGTCCGTCTCGCCAGCCAGTTGACCGGCAAGGCGATCGACATCCTGACCGAGCAGGACGCCTCCGAGAAGCGCCAGAAGGAATTCGCCGAGCGCACCGAAATGTTCCAGACCGAATTGGACGTCGATGAGACGCTGGCGCAGCTGCTCGTCGCTGAGGGCTTTGGCGCGCTCGAGGAAGTCGCGTATGTCGAGGTCGATGAAATCGCCTCGATCGAAGGCTTTGACGACGATCTCGCCGCCGAGTTGCAGAGCCGCGCCGCCGAAGCGCTCGACCGTCGCGAAGCCGCCAATCGCGAGGAACGCCGCGGCATGGGCGTCGAGGATGCGCTCGCCGAACTGCCGCATCTCAACGAAGCGATGCTGGTCACGCTCGGCAAGGCCGGGATCAAGACGCTCGACGATCTCGCCGATCTCGCGACCGACGAGCTGATCCAGAAAAAGCGCCAGGAGCAGCGCCGCCGCGCCGAAGGCGCCGAGCAGAACAAGCGTCCCGAGGACAAGGGTGGCGTGCTCGGCGAATATAGCCTGACCGAAGCGCAGGGGAATGAAATCATCATGGCCGCGCGGGCGCACTGGTTCGAGGATGAAAAGGCCTGATGCCGTTCGTCAGCATCCGCATCTCGGGCACCGCGACCAAGGACCAGAAGTCCGGCATCGTCGCGGACGTCACCCGGTCGCTCGTCGCGCGGCTGGGCAAGAACCCGGCTGCGGTGCAGATCGTGATCGAGGAAGTGTCGACGGAGAATTATGGTGCCGGCGGGGTGCTGATCGTGGATCGGGATGCACCGAAATTGCAGGAGGACGCTCATGCGGAATCCTCAGTATGAGACGCTAGGCTACTCATTCCTTCCATACCCGAGGTCATCCCCGCGAAAGCGGGGACCCATCACCGACGCCGGGAGCTGGGTCCCCGCTTTCGCGGGGATGACACCCGCGCGCTCAGGGGGTGACGAAGTATGAGCGAAGACGACCCCATCCGCCGCTGCATCCTGCTGGGCGAACGCGCGCCGCGGGAGTCGCTGATTCGGCTCGCTTTGTCGCCCGATGGCGCGGTGTTTCCCGATGTGCGTGCCAAGGCGCCGGGTCGCGGGGCGTGGATCGGCGTCACCCGCGCCGAGCTGGAAACCGCGATCGCCAAGGGCAAGCTCAAGGCCGCGCTCGCGCGCGCGTTCAAGACCGGGCCGATCGCGATTCCCGACGATCTCCCCGCGCTGATCGCCGCCGCGCTCGAACGTGCCGTGCTCGACCGGCTCGGGCTGGAGGCGCGCACCGGCAATTTGCTGACCGGTGCCGAAAAGATCGAGGCCGCCGCGCGCTCGGGCAAGCTGCATTTGCTGCTCCACGCCGCCGATGCCGGCACCGACGGCAACCGCAAGCTCGATCAGGCGTGGCGCGTCGGACAGGATGAAGAGGGTAGCGACCTCAGGGGGTTGGCACTGCCCGTCCCGCGCACCATATTGGCCGTGGCACTGGGTCGGCAGAATGTGGTACATATCGGCCTGACAGAGCGCGATGCGGCGCGGCGCGTGAGTGAAACACTGACGCGCTGGCTGCATTTCATCGGATCCCATCCCGCCCTTGCGCCTTGCGAAATCGGTTCGCTGGGCGCATCGGCGCTTCAAATTATCCCGACCGGAGCTGGCAACTCCGTCGCGGACGACGACACATGCGAGGAACTTGAGTGAGCGACACCGACAACGAAAAGCCGAAACTCGGGATGCGTCAGCCACTTGGGCTGAAGCGCACGGTCGAGACCGGCAAGGTCAAGCAGAGCTTCAGCCATGGTCGGTCGAACACCGTCGTGGTTGAAGTGAAGCGCCGCCGCATCCTTGGCCCCGGTGGTCCGGCCGAGGCACCCGTGGTCGAAGCGGCCCCTGCGCCCGCTCCGGTGGCCGAAGCGCCGCGTCCGGCCCCGCCGCCCGCACCCGCGCCGATCTCGCCCGCCAATTCTTTGCTCTCGCGCCAGGAGCTGCAGACCAAGTTGCTGCGCGAGGCCGACGAATCGCGGATGAACGCGCTTGAGGAAACGCGTCGCCGCGAAGAGCGCGACCGGCTCGAAGCGCAGGAAGAAGAACGCCGCCGCGCCGAGGAAAATCGCCGCGCCGGGGATGCACCCGACAGTGCCGCCGCCCCCGATCCGACGCCACAACCGGCACCACAACCGGCCCAAGAACCGGTTACGCCCCCGGTCGTTGCCGAAGCAGCGCCTGCCCAGCCCGTTGCCGCAGCTGCCGCTCCGGTCGCCGCGCCCGTCGCCGCTCCCGCGGTGGCTGCGCCCGTCGTGGCCGCGCCCGTCGTAGCCGCGCCGCCGCGTGGGTTTGGCCTCGATCCGTCGCTGCCCGCCCCGCGCATGTTTTCGCCGGTAGCGCGTCCCGAACGGCCGCGTCCTGCCCCCGCACCGGCCCCGGAACCCGTCGCCGCGACGAGCGCGTCCGCCACTCCCGGCGCGGCCAAGCGCCCGGCGATCGGCGTTGCGGCACCTGCCACCTCCGAATCGCCCTCGCGCCCGGGTCAACGCGACCGCAAGGGGGACGAGCGTCGCGGCGGCAAGCTGACCGTCAACCGCGCGCTCAACGATGGCGACGGCGCGCGCGCGCGCAGCCTCGCCGCGCTGAAGCGGGCACGCGAGAAGGAACATCGCCGGATGGGCGGCCCGCGCGAGGTGCAGGCCAAGCAAATCCGCGACGTCGTCGTTCCCGAGGCGATCACGGTGCAGGAACTCGCCAACCGCATGGCGGAAAAGGGTGCCGATCTGGTCAAGACGCTGTTCAAGATGGGTATGCCCGTCACGATGACGCAGACGATCGACCAGGACACGGCCGAATTGCTTGTGACCGAATTCGGCCACAACATTGTCCGCGTCAGCGATTCGGACGTCGATCTGACCAACGACACGCGTGAGGATACCGATGAGAATGCGGTTCCGCGTCCGCCCGTCGTCACGATCATGGGCCATGTCGACCACGGCAAGACGAGCTTGCTCGACGCGCTGCGCGGCACCGATGTGGTGAAGGGCGAGGCCGGCGGCATCACCCAGCATATCGGCGCGTATCAGGTGACGTTGAAGGACAAGTCGAAGATCACCTTCCTCGACACGCCCGGCCACGAAGCCTTTACCGAAATGCGGCAGCGCGGTGCCAACGTCACCGACATCGTCGTGTTGGTGGTGGCCGCCGACGATGCGATCAAGCCGCAGACGGTGGAGGCGATCAACCACACCAAGGCGGCTGGCGTGCCGATGATCGTCGCGATCAACAAGGTCGACAAGCATGACGCCAATCCGCAGAAAGTGCGCGAGGCGCTGCTGCAGTATGAAGTCGTGGTCGAGGAAATGTCGGGCGACGTGCAGGACGTCGAAGTCTCGGCACTCAAGAAGACCGGGCTCGACGAGCTGATCGAGAAGATCCAGCTGCAGGCCGAATTGCTCGAGCTGAAGGCCAATCCCGATCGCCCGGCCGAGGGCACCGTGATCGAGGCCAAGCTCGACAAGGGCCGTGGTCCGGTCGCGACCGTGCTGGTCAATCGCGGTACGCTCCGCGTTGGCGATATCTTCGTCGTCGGTGCCGAAAGCGGCAAGGTCCGTGCGATGACCAACGACAAGGGCCAGCAGATCAAGGAAGCCGGCCCTTCGATGCCGGTCGAAGTGCTGGGGCTTTCGGGCGTACCGCGTGCGGGCGATCCGCTGTCGGTGGTCGAAAACGAAGCGCGGGCGCGCGAAGTGGCGGAATATCGCCAGGGCGTGATGACCAGCAAGCGCACCGCGGGTGGCCCGGCGAGCCTTGAGAGCATGTTCAGTGCTTTGAAGGAAAAGCAGGCGATCGAATATCCGTTGGTGGTCAAGGCCGATACGCAAGGCTCGGTCGAGGCGATCGTCGGCGCGATCAACAAGATCTCGACCGATCTGATCAAGGCGCGCGTGCTGCATTCGGGCGTCGGCGGCATTACCGAGAGCGACGTGACGCTCGCAGGCGCGAGCGGCGCGCCGATCATCGGCTTCAACGTGCGTCCGAACGCCAAGGCGCGCGAAATTGCCGAGCGCCACAAGGTCGCGTTCAAATATTATGACGTGATCTATGACCTGACTGACGAGATCCGCGCTGGCATGGCGGGTGAGCTTGGCCCCGAGGCGTTCGAAACGGTGGTCGGCCGCGCCGAAATCCGCGACGTCTTCTCGGCCGGTAAGCACGGCAAGGCGGCGGGTCTGCTCGTCACCGAAGGCAATATCCGCAAGGCGCTCAAGGCGCGTATCACCCGGGCCGATGTCATCATCTACCAGGGCGAAATCGCCTCGCTGCGCCGCTTCAAGGACGACGTGGCCGAAGTCCGCGCGGGTCTGGAGTGCGGGGTGACCTTCACGTCGAACTTCGTCGACATCAAGCCGGGCGACTTTTTGGAGACGTTCGAAGTCGAACTGCGCGAACGGACGCTGTGATCGATGAGGATGTTCGGATGTGCGGAACACGCATATTCCGAACATCCGAATCCATTTTGCCGGCTCGCTGTGCTCTGGTACGCTATGACGCGGGAAGATCGCGATTTCCCGCGTTGCCGGGCAAGCGCTCCGGAAATCCAACAAGCGAGCCCTGCTCGTGCGAAAGATTGCCGCGTTGGCGGACACCTGGCCGGGCGAGAACGCCAATGTGATCCGGTTGCAAGGCCGGACGGAGTATCGTCTGCGCGTTCAAGACTGGCGCGTGATCTTCCACATCGAAGACGATACGTTGGTCGTTGACGATATCGGACCGCGTGGCGCGATTTACGAGGACAGGTCATGACCGTACAATTCGTGGAAATCGCCGGCCAGCGGATCGCGATGCTCCCTGCTGCCGACTATGATCGCCTGGTCGATATCGCGGAAGATCGTGCCGATACCGATGCGGCGGTCGCCGCCGAACAGCGGCGGCGGACCGGAGCGGAATATGTTCCGTTTGCGCTGGTCGAATCGATCGTTAACGGCGAAAACGCCTTGCGCGCATGGCGCAAATACCGCGGGATGAGTCTTGAAACACTCGCGACGCTGACCGGCAGCCGCAAATCGGCGCTGTCGGAGATCGAAAATGGCAAGGCTCATGGCAAGCCCGCGCTATGGCGAAAATTGGCCGAGGCGCTTGCGGTCACTGTAGACGAGATTTTGCCGGAATGAGACCAACCGAAACCCCCGAAACCCGTGCTGTCCGCTTGCTCCGCGTCGGCGAGCAGATGCGGCATGTGATCAGCGACATCCTCGCGCGCGGCGACGTGCATGACGAGACGCTCGCCAAGCATCCGGTGACGATCACCGAGGTGCGCATGTCGCCCGATTTGCGCCACGCGACGGTGTTCATGAAGCCGCTGCTCGGCCGCGACGAGGAGGCGGTGCTCAAGGCGCTGCGCACCAACACCGCCTATCTCCAGCGCGAAGTCGCCGCGCGGGTCCATATGAAATATGCCGCCAAGCTGAAGTTCCTGGCGGACGAAAGCTTTGACGAAGGCAGCCATATCGACACGCTGCTGCGCGCGCCGCATGTGGCGCAGGACTTGACGGGTGAGGATGAGAGCGCGCGCTGACGCGCGGTCACATCGCCGAGAGGGAAATGCCATGTTCAAACTCGTATCGGCACTCGCCTTACTGATGGCAGCGCCGGTGATGGCGCAGACGCCCTCCCCCGCAATAACCGACCCGGCACCTGATGCCGCCCTGCCCGCCGGCAATGACGCGTTCGTCTTGCCGGTGAAGGACGGCGCGATTAACGCGCTGATCTACACCGCATCGGGCGCAGGCCCGCACCCGACATTGATCCTGTTCCACGGCTTTCCGGGGAACGAGCAGAATCTCGATCTTGCACAGGCAGCCCGGCGGAATGGCTGGAACGTCTTAACGATGCACTATCGCGGATCTTGGGGCAGCCCCGGCGCTTTTTCGTTCGGCGGCGCAGCGGAGGATGCCCACGCCGCGCTCGCCTATCTCCGTAACCCCGCGATCATGGCAAAATACCATATCGATCCGGCTCGGGTCGCGCTGGCCGGACACAGTATGGGCGGCTTCATGGCGGCGGATGCCGCTGCGGACGACCCGGCCGTGATCGGCCTGCTCCTGATCGACGCCTGGGACATCGGGGCCAACGGCCGCGATTTGGCGACTGCTGCGGGCAAGCAGGCGTGGCACGAAGAAGCGCTTGGCGATCTGCCACCGCTGGCAGGAACCAGCGAAGCAGCGCTCGCCAGCGAGATAACGACCAACATCGATCGTTTCGACCTGCGCCGCCGGATCGCCGCCTATGGCAAGCGTCCGATCGCGATCTATGGCGCAACGCGCGGTATTGGCGATGCAAATATCGGCTATTCCGAGGCGGCACGCACCGCTGGCAACCTGCACGTGACGGGCGCGATCTGGGCAACCGACCATGCGTTCTCGGACAAGCGCATTGCGCTGTCGCTCGCGCTCGTCGCGTGGCTGGACGCGCTCGTTCCGCCACGACGCTGAACCTTGACAGAATTACCGGTAAGACGCATCTTACCGGGATGAATGCGCAAACAACCCTTTCGGGAAAAGGCCAGGTCGTCATCCCCAAGGATGTGCGGGATGCGCTCGGCTTGGTGGCGGGCCAGAAGCTCGATGTGATCAAGTCCGGCAACGGGGTCTTGCTACGCCCGGTGCTTGCGAAAAGCGGACGCACCGCCGAAGAGATTTTCGCGCATCTCCGCGAGATCGCGCCCAAATGGGAGGGGCCGCCGGTGCCGATCGAGGAGATGGACCGCGCCATCGACGCGATGTTCGCCGCGCGATCCAAGGATGACATCTGACCGTCGCGGTCGATACCAACATCGTCGTGCGCGTTCTGGTCGACGATGACGCACGTCTGGTTCTTGCCGCCAAGGCCGTGCTGTCGCGCGATTTTGCGTTATTGCCCAGCGTATTGCTCGAAACCGAATGGGTGCTGCGGTCGACGTACAAATGGCCGCGCGCGCGCATCGGGGAGGCGCTGACGACGCTGATCGACCTGCCGACCATGCGCGATGCACCACCGGGCATCGACTGGGCGATCAAGCGCTTCGTGGAAGGTGCGGACTTCGCCGATATGCTGCATCTCGGTGCCTCGGGCTCGTGCGACAGCTTCGTCACCTTCGACCACAGACTTGCCAAGGCGGCCGGCCCTGACACGCCCGTGCCGATCGAGACGCTCCCCTGATGGCCAAGCTCTATTTCTACTACGCGTCGATGAACGCGGGCAAATCGACCAATTTGCTGCAAGCCGATTTCAACTATCGCGAACGCGGGATGCGCACCGTGCTGTTCACCGCGGCGATCGATGATCGGTTCGCGGCGGGCAGGATCACGTCGCGGATCGGGCTCGATACCCCCGCCCTCGCCTTCGACCGCGCGACCGATCTGGTGGCGGCGGTGCAGGCGAGCGGCGCCGATGCGCCCGCGTGCGTGCTGGTCGATGAAGCGCAGTTTCTCACCACCGGCCAAGTCGACCAGCTCGCCACGCTGGCGGATGCGCATGGTGTGCCCGTCCTCGCTTACGGGCTGCGCACCGATTTTCTGGGGCATCTGTTCGAAGGGTCGGCGCGGTTGCTGGCGATTGCGGATTCGCTGATCGAGATCAAATCGGTCTGCGCATGCGGGCGCAAGGCGACGATGAATCTGCGCGTTGATGCGTCGGGCAATGCCGTCGCGGCGGGGGCGCAAACCGAGATTGGCGGCAACGACCTGTACATTGCGCTGTGCCGTCGCCATTTCAGCGAGAAGTTGGCGCCCCTTCTTGGACCTGGGGCCAGCTAAAGCGAACGGAACCCATGACCGACCTTCCCCTGCCCTACACCATCGCGGTGTGGCTCATTCCCCTCGTCATTGCGATCGTGTTTCACGAAGTCGCGCACGGCTATGTCGCGCGGCTGTTCGGCGATCATACCGCCGAGCGGATGGGGCGGCTGACGCTCAACCCGATCCGCCATGTCGATCCGATCGGCACGGTCGTGCTGCCGATGGTGCTGGCGATCGCGCACGCGCCGATCTTCGGCTGGGCCAAGCCGGTGCCGGTCGATTATCGCAAGTTGCGCAATCCCCGCCGCGACATGATCTTCGTTGCGCTCGCCGGGCCCGGCACGAATTTCGTGCTGGCAATGCTCACGGCGTTGGTGCTGGCGGCATTCTTTTCCGGTGCAGTGCCGCCCGCCAGCGCGCTCTATACCGGGTCGGGTTTCGCGTTCCTCTCGCTGCTCAGCTTCGTGCAGGTCAACGTGTTCCTCGGCGTCTTCAACTTGATCCCGCTGCCGCCGTTCGATGGCGGGCATGTCGTGCAGGGCTTGTTGCCGCGAGCGGCGGCCGCGCACTATGCCAAGCTCGCGCGGTTCGGCTTTCCGCTGCTGCTGATCCTGTTGTTCGTGCTGCCGATGATCAGCCCGCAGCTCGACATCGTCCGCCGCTTGATCGGGCCGATCGCCAATGCGGTGTTCGGGTTCTTCCTCGGTATCGCGCAGCTTGGCGGTTTGTGAGCGGCGTGCATGGCTGGCTGATCCTCGACAAGCCGCTCGGGCTGGGCTCGACGCAAGGCGTGTCGGCGGTCAAGCGCGCGCTGCGGGAGGCCGGGTTCGACGTCAGCAAGCGCGGGATCAAGGTCGGGCATGGCGGGACGCTCGATCCGCTGGCGACGGGAGTGCTGCCGATCGCGCTGGGTGAGGCGACCAAGCTCGCCGGGCGGATGCTTGATAGCGACAAGGTGTATGCGTTTACCGTGACCTTCGGCGCGCAGACCGACACGCTCGATCTGGAGGGCAAGGTGGTTGCCGAGAGTGACGTGCGCCCGACGCGCGCGCAGGTCGAGGCGGTGCTGGCGCGGTTTACCGGGCCGATCGAGCAAGTGCCGCCGATTTATTCGGCGCTGAAGGTGGGTGGCGCGCGGGCCTATGATCTCGCGCGGGCGGGGGCGGAGGTGGTGTTGGCGAGCCGGTCGGTGACGGTGCATGC
>NZ_JBBATX010000004.1:31656-38184 GCF_040398505.1 Sphingomonas sp.
TCGCGCGGGCGGGGGCGGAGGTGGTGTTGGCGAGCCGGTCGGTGACGGTGCATGCTCTTCAAATCCTCCCCCGGGCACCGGGGGAGGGTGTTGAAGCTTTGGATGGCCCCCGGCCATCCAAGATCGTGTCTGGGGGATACGATCTCGCTTCAACACGTGAGCATTCAGCGAACGGTGGAGGGGGAGCGACGGCAATTGTTGCGCCCAGCCCCGCCCCCTCCGTCTCGCTACGCTCGCCACCTCCCCCGGTTCCGGGGGAGGATTTGCAAGAGATCACCCTCACCGCGCATGTCTCCAAAGGCACCTACATCCGCAGCCTCGCGCGCGACATCGCCATCGCGCTCGGCACCGTCGGCCACGTCACCATGCTCCGCCGCACCAAAGCCGGGCCGTTCGACCTGTCCCACGCGATATCGCTGGACAAACTGGCCGAATTGGGTAAAGCGCGCACGTCTGAAGACAAAATCCTGCCGTTGAGGGCGGGGCTGGACGACATCCCGGCTCTACCCCTCTCCCCCGATCAGGCAGGGCTGCTCCGACAGGGGCGGGTGTTGATCGGGATTGCCGCAGACGATGGCCCCTACTTCGCGCTTTCGGACGATGTTCCGGTCGCTCTGGTCGAGGTTCTGGACCGCGAGGTTCGTGTCGTTCGCGGTTTCAATCTGTAAACGATGTCGAAGGAAAACACATGACGATCACTGCAGAGCGCAAGACCGCGCTCGTCAAGGAACATGGCCGCGTCGAAGGCGACACCGGCAGCCCCGAAGTCCAGGTCGCGATCCTCACCGAGCGCATCCGCAACCTGACCGAGCATTTCAAGGGCCACAAGAAAGACAATCACTCGCGTCGCGGTCTGCTGATGATGGTCAATAAGCGGCGCTCGCTACTCGACTATCTCCGCCACAAAGACGGCGCGCGCTACACCGGTCTCATCGCGAAGCTCGGGCTTCGCAAGTAATACGGACGGCTCCCGAGAGGGAGCCGTTTTGCTATTCGGGCGCGGCGACAATTCGGTTGTCTCGCCCGGTACCACCACCACCGTTCGCCCAGAGCCTGTCGAAGGGCACGGGACATGGGCTTCGACAAGCTCAGCCCGAACGGCGGTGGGGAAAAGCCGGACCACCATCGGTCCGCACATAGGCCCCGTCGGCATCCGGTCGGCGGCGTTGAAGGAAATCCAATGTTCGATACCAAGACTGTAACCACCCAATGGGGTGGTAAGACCCTGACCCTCGAGACCGGCCGCGTTGCGCGTCAGGCTGACGGCGCCGTGATGGCGACGCTCGGCGAGACCGTGGTGCTGTGCGCCGTGACCGCCGCCAAATCGGTGAAGGAAGGCCAGGACTTCTTCCCGCTGACCGTCCATTATCAGGAAAAATATTCGGCTGCCGGCCGCATCCCCGGTGGCTTCTTCAAGCGTGAGCGTGGCGCGACCGAAAAGGAAACGCTGACCAGCCGCCTGATCGACCGCCCGATCCGCCCGTTGTTCCCGGAAGGGTTTTACAACGAAATCAACGTGATCTGTCAGGTCCTGTCGTATGACGGCGAGAATGAGCCCGACATGCTGGCGATGGTCGCCGCGTCGGCCGCGCTGACCATCTCGGGCGTGCCGTTCATGGGCCCGATCGGCGCGGCGCGCGTCGGCTATATCGACGGCGAATACATCCTCAATCCGACGATCGAACAGATCAAGGCCGGCGAGCTCGATCTCGTCGTCGCCGCGACCGGCGATGCGGTGATGATGGTCGAATCCGAAGCCAAGGAGCTTTCGGAAGAAGTCATGCTCGGCGCGGTGCAGTTCGCGCACAAGGCGTGCCGCGAAGTCTGCAACCTCGTCATCGATCTCGCCGAGCAAGCTGCCAAGGATCCGTGGGAAATGGCCGTTCAGGCCGATCTCACCGCCGCCAAGGACAAGCTCAAGAAGCTGATCGGCAAGGACATTGCGGCCGCCTATAAGGTGACCGACAAGTCCAAGCGGTCGAACCTGCTCAACGAAGCCCGCGCCAAGGGCAAAGCAGCGTTCGCCGATGCCGCCCCGCAGGACCAGATGGCTGCCGGCAAGCTGATGAAGAAGCTCGAGGCCGAAATCGTCCGCGGTGCCATCCTGAAGGACGGCCAGCGCATCGACGGCCGCACCACCACGCAGATCCGTCCGATCGAGGCGATGGTGCACTTCCTGCCGCGCGCACACGGTTCGGCGCTGTTCACCCGCGGTGAAACGCAGGCGATCTGCACGACCACGCTCGGCACCAAGGACGCCGAGCAGATGATCGACGGGCTGACCGGCCTGTCCTACGAAAACTTCATGCTCCACTATAACTTCCCGCCTTACTCGGTCGGTGAAGTCGGCCGCTTCGGTGCGCCGGGCCGTCGTGAAGTCGGCCATGGCAAGCTCGCCTGGCGCGCGCTGCACCCGGTGCTGCCGTCGAAGGACGAGTTCCCGTACACGATCCGCGTTCTGTCGGACATCACCGAGAGCAACGGCTCGTCGTCGATGGCGACGGTGTGCGGCGGTTCGCTGTCGATGATGGATGCCGGTGTGCCGCTGAAGCGCCCGGTTTCGGGCATTGCGATGGGCCTGATCCTCGAGGGTAAGGATTTCGCGGTTCTCTCCGACATCCTCGGCGACGAAGATCATCTCGGCGACATGGATTTCAAGGTCGCTGGCACGTCCGAGGGCATCACCACGATGCAGATGGACATCAAGATCGCCGGCATCACCGACGAGATCATGCGTGTTGCCCTGGCGCAGGCCAAGGAAGGCCGCGCGCACATCCTGGGCGAAATGGCCAAGGCGCTCGACCACACGCGCGAAGAACTCTCGGCGCACGCACCGCGCATCGAGACCTTCACGATCGACAAGACCAAGATCCGGGACGTGATCGGCACGGGCGGCAAGGTGATCCGCGAGATCGTCGCGACGACCGGCGCCAAGGTCGACATCGATGACGAGGGCGTGATCAAGGTGTCGTCGTCCGACACCGCGCAGATCGAAGCCGCGATCAAGTGGATCAAGGGCATCGTCGAGGAAGCCGAAGTCGGCAAGGTCTATGACGGCAAGGTCGTCAACCTCGTTGATTTCGGGGCGTTCGTGAACTTCATGGGTGGCAAGGACGGTCTCGTCCATGTGTCCGAAATCAAGAATGAGCGCGTCGAGAAGGTCTCGGACGTCCTGAGCGAAGGCCAGGAAGTCAAGGTCAAGGTCCTCGAGATCGATCCGCGCGGCAAGGTCCGCCTGTCGATGCGCGTCGTCGATCAGGAGACCGGTGCCGAGCTGGAAGACACCCGCCCGGCACGCGAAGAGCGTCCGCGCGGTGATCGCCCGGATCGCGGTCCGCGGCGTGATGGCGACGGTGGCCGTGGCCCCGGCGGCGGCGATCGTGGCCCGCGCGGCGGTGGTGGTGGGGACCGTGGTCCGCGCCGTGACGGCGACGGTGGCCGTGGCCCGCGTCGTGATGGCGGCGGTGAGCGTGGCCCCCGTCCCGAGCGTGCGGCTGGCGGCAACGATGACGGCCCGGCGCCCGAATTCGCGCCCGCCTTCCTGACGGGTGATCGCGACTAAAACCGGACGAACGTTTCGGGAGAGGCAAAGGGGCTCGCGGCAACGCGGGCCCCTTTTTCATGGTCGGATCCAGCGGCTATCCGCAGCGCGCTCGATCGCGTAGCATCGCCACTTCCGGCAGGAGCTTGCGACATGAAACAGCTAATCTATGGCTCGCAACCGTTCGGCTTCGACCGCGCGATGCTCGCCGGAATTCTGGTGGGCGCGCGACGCAACAATGCGCGGGACGACATCACCGGCGCGTTGATCTGCCGCCACGATCTGTATCTCCAGCTTATCGCGGGTCCGGATACGGCCATCGATGCACTGTACACCCGCATCCTGCGCGACGATCGCCATTCGGATGTCCGCTTGCTACTCTCCGACACGGTCGAACAGCGGATATTTCCGGAATGGCGTATGCTCGATGACGAAATGCCATCGATGTCGTGGTCACCGGCTGAGGTAACGGCTGGCGCGGTTGAGGCGGCATCCGCCGCGGCCCTGCGGGAAATTTTCGAGCGTGTCGCTGCCACCGCGCGCGAACGTGCCGCAAAGGTCGATTGATCGGATCCCGTTTGGCCCAACCTGGCGGGTCCGCCTACCCCCCGTCCCGCACCCGCTCATGGTGCCGGATCACTTCATCGATGATGAAGCGCAAAAATTTCTCGCTAAAATCGGGATCGAGGTTCGCATCGCGCGCCAGCCCGCGTAGCCGCGTAATCTGTGCTTCCTCGCGGCTGGGATCGGCCGGGGGGAGCCCGGCGGTGGCCTTGTAGCGGCCCACTGCCTGCGTCACTTTGAAGCGTTCGGCCAGCATACACACCAAGGCGGCATCGATATTGTCGATGCTCTGACGGTATCCGTTCAGCGTTTCGTCGGTCACCGCACACTCCCCATCCCGAATATCGCCCGGGACTGTCCTTTTGCGTGCCCTTACGCGTCCGCGCAAGCCGGGAAAGGCTTGCCTTTGCGTGTCGGCAACGCCACACCGCACGCACGATGACCGCCACCATCTACCGCCTTGACCCGCACCGCGATCCGGGTCGCCCCGCCGCTTCGCTCGATCCGATGGTTGCGCTGGTGACGGGTGACATGAACATGGTCAACGCCGTGATCCTGTCGCGGATGCAATCGCAGATTCCGTTGATCCCGGAACTCGCCGGGCATTTGATCGCGGGTGGCGGCAAGCGGATGCGCCCGATGCTGACACTCGCGAGTGCGCGGCTGCTGGGGTATATGGGCACGCGCCACCACCGGCTCGCCGCCGCGGTCGAATTCATTCATACCGCCACGCTCCTGCATGACGACGTCGTCGATGGGTCGGACCTGCGCCGCGGCAAGCGCACCGCCAATCTGATCTGGGGCAATCCGGCGAGCGTGCTGGTCGGCGATTTCCTGTTCAGCCGCTCGTTCGAGCTGATGGTCGAGGACGGATCGCTCAAGGTGCTCGGCATCCTGTCGGGCGCGAGCGCGATCATCGCCGAGGGCGAAGTCAATCAGCTGACCGCCGCGCGCCGCGTCGACACGCCCGAGGAACGCTATCTCGACATTATTGGTGCCAAGACCGCCGCGCTCTTCGCCGCTGCCTGCCGCGTCGCGGCAGTGGTGGCCGAGCGGCCCGAAGCGGAAGAACTCGCGCTTGATGCCTATGGCCGCAACCTCGGCATCGCGTTCCAATTGGTCGACGACGCGATCGATTACGTGTCCGACGCCGACACGATGGGCAAGGATGCCGGCGACGATTTCCGCGAGGGCAAGGCGACGCTGCCGGTGATCCTCGCTTATGCGCGCGGCTCGGCCGAGGATCGCATCTTCTGGAAGGCGGCGATCGAGGGCCACCGCAACCGCGACGAGGATTTCGCGCACGCGATCGAACTCGTCCGCTCGACCCGCGCGGTCGACGACACGCTCGCCCGCGCCCGCCATTATGGCCAGCGCGCGATCGATGCGCTCGGCATCTTTGCCAACAGCAAGGCGAAGGAAGTGATGGTCGAGGCCGTCGAATTCGCGGTGGCGCGGGCGTACTAGCAGCCAACCTGCGGACCAGGCGTCTCCCCGCCCGCCAATTCCACCTGCAACGTCGCATGGCCGATCCCGAAACGCTCCTTCAACATGCCACGGGCATGATCAAGAAACGCATCCCCCGGATGTCCGCCCGGCATCACCAGATGCGCGGTCAGCACCGTCTCGGTCGTGCTCATCGGCCAGATATGGACGTGATGGACGCGCGCTACGCCCGGCAGCGTGCGCAATTCGCTCCAGACTTTATCCGAATCGATCCCGCGCGGCACCGCTGACAGCGCCATTTCGATCGATTCCTTGAGCAAGCCCCACGTCTGCAGGAAGATCAGCACCGCGATGACGATGCTCACCAGCGGATCGATCCACACCGCGCCGGTCCACCAGATCACCAGCCCCGCCACGACGACCCCGGCCGAGACCATCGCGTCGCTCAGCATGTGGAGATAGGCGCCGCGAATGTTGATGTCGTTCTTGCGGTCGCGCATGAACAGCAAAGCGGTCGCGCCGTTGACCAGGATCCCGGCCCCCGCGACCCATGCCACCATCGGGCCGTCAATCGGGGCGGGCGAGGCGAAGCGCTGCACCGCCTCGAGCACGATCGCGCCGAGCGCCACCAGCAACAGCAACGCGTTGAGCAAGGCGGCGAGGATCGTCGAGCCCTTCAGCCCATAGGTAAAGCGCTTCGACGCCGCGCGCTTGCCCAGCGCAATCGCCGCCCAGGCCGCGCACAGCCCGAGCACGTCGGACAGATTATGCCCGGCATCGGCGAGCAACGCGACCGACCCCGCGATCAGCCCGAACACCACCTCCGCCCCGACAAAAGCGAGGTTGAGCCCGATCCCGATCGCAAAGGCGCGGTCATGCCCGGCGGGCGGCGCATGGGCGTGACCATGCCCGTGGCTATGTCCGTGCCCGTGGTCGTGCCCATGGTCGTGCCCGTGATGACTGTGGCTATGTCCGGC
>NZ_JBBATX010000004.1:38284-48137 GCF_040398505.1 Sphingomonas sp.
CGTGCCCGTGGTCGTGCCCATGGTCGTGCCCGTGATGACTGTGGCTATGTCCGGCCAATGCACTCGCTTTCGTCAAATAGGGGAAGACGCTAGCATCAGCCCCCCGTGAGATACTAGGACCCCGGGGATGACAAATCTGTCAGCCAAACCCGAACGATCCCCCCGCGGGCAAACCGCGTTGCCGATCCATGCCGTCTTGCCCGATTTGCTCGCGGCGCTGCGAGACTGCGCGAACGCCGTGCTGGTTGCGCCGCCGGGCGCGGGCAAGACGACTGCCGTCGCGCCCGCGCTGCTCACCGAGCTGTGGTGCAGCGGCGAGATCCTGTTGCTCTCGCCGCGCCGGCTTGCCGCGCGCGCCGCCGCCGAACGCATGGCGGCGAATGCCGGCGAAAGCGTCGGCCACACCTTCGGCTATGCGACGCGGATGGATTCGAAGCGCTCGGCCGCAACGCGCGTGACGGTGGTGACCGAGGGGATTTTCGTCGCGCGGATTCAGGCCGATCCCGAGCTTTCGGGCGTATCGGCGGTGCTGTTCGACGAAGTGCATGAGCGCAGCCTCGACAGCGATTTCGGCCTCGCGCTCGCGCTCGATGCGCAAGGCGCGCTGCGGCCCGATCTGCGCTTGCTGGCGATGTCGGCGACGCTCGACGGCGCGCGCTTTTCCGTCCTGATGGGCGACGCACCGGTGATCGAAAGCGCGGGCCGGATGCACCCGCTGACGCTGCGCAATATCGGTCGCGCCGCCGAGGCGCGGATCGAGGATTCGGTCGCCGCCGCGATCCGGCTCGCGCTGCGCGCGGAAAGTGGCGGCGTGCTCGCTTTCCTGCCCGGCGTCGCCGAGATCGAGCGCACCGCCGAGCGGCTCGACGCGCTCGGCGGCGACATCGTCCTCCACCGCCTCCACGGTAGCCTCGATCCCGCCGCCCAGCGCGCTGCGATCGCGCCCGACCGCGAGGGTCTGCGCAAGGTGGTGCTCGCGACGAGCATCGCCGAGACCAGCCTGACGCTCGACGGCATTTCGGTGGTGGTTGATTCGGGGCTGGCGCGGCGCCCGCGCTACGATCGGGCGGCGGGGATGACGCGGCTCGTCACCGAACGCGCGAGCCAGGCCGCCGTCACGCAACGCGCCGGTCGCGCCGCGCGGCAAATGCCGGGCGTTGCTTACCGTTTGTGGGAGGAAGCGGCGACGGCGGGGCTGCCGCGCTTCGACCCGCCCGAAATCCTCGAGGCCGATCTGTCCGCGCTGACGCTCGATTGCGCGATTTGGGGCGTGACCGACCCGCGCAGCTTACGCTGGCTCGATCCGCCGACCGAAGCGGCGGTGCAGGAGGCGCGCGCGCGGTTGACGGCGCTGGAGGCGCTCGACGTTGATGGCCGCCCGACACCGCACGGCCACGCCATCGCGCGCTTGCCGCTGTCCCCGCGGCTCGGGCACATGCTGGTGCGTAGCGGGGAGCTCGGGCTGGGTGTGGTCGCAGCGGAGGTCGCGGTGCTGCTTGGAGAGCGCGGGCTCGGCGGCAATGACGTCGATTTGGAAACGCGCCGCCGGCGATGGCGGACCGAACGCGGGCAGCGCGCCGAGGCTGGGCGCAAGCTGGCGCGACGGTGGGCGAGCTTCATTCGCCCTCTCCCCTCCGGGGAGAGGGCAGACGAGCGCAGCGAAGTCGGGAGAGGGGCCGTACAAAACGCTATGACAGCCCCTCTCCCCAACCCTCTCCCCGGAGGGGAGAGGGAGTCCATCCCCATCGCCCTCGCCTTCCCCGATCGCATCGCGCGCCGCCGCGACGCATCGGGCGAGATGTGGGCATCGGTCGGCGGGCGCGGGTTCAAGCTCGATCCCACCTCCAGCCTCGCGCGCGAAGAATGGCTGGCGGTGGCCGAGACGCAGGGCATGGCGTCGGGCGCGCGCATCCTCTCCGCCGCCGCGATCGACTTGCCGACGATCGAAGCGTTGTTCGGCGACCGAATCGCCACGCACCGCAGCGTGGCCTTCGATCCGGCGACCGGCGGCATCCAGGCGCTGCGCGAACGTCGCCTCGGGGCGCTGCGCCTGTCGAGCGGACCAGACGCCAACGCCGACCCGGAGGCGATTGCCGCCGCCTTGCTGGACGGCGTTCGCACCCACGGCCTCGCGCGCTTGCCGTGGAGCGACGCGGCGCTCGCGCTCCGCCACCGCGCCGCTTTCGCGGCGGCGCATGGCGGGGCTGAGCTCGCGCTTGACGACGCAGCGCTGCTGGCACGCGCCGAGGCGTGGCTCACCCCGCTGCTCGCGGACAAGCGCCGCCTCGACGCGGTCGACGCGAGTGCGCTCGCGGAGGCACTGCGCACGCTGATTGGCTGGGATGCGCTGCGCACGATCGACCGGCTCGCGCCGACGCATTTCACCAGCCCCGCCGGCTCCACCCACGCAATCGATTATGCTGCCGAAGGCGGCCCACGCGTCGAGCTCCGCCCGCAAGCGCTGTTCGGCCTCGCCACGCACCCGATGGTCGCGGGCGGGCGCGTGCCGCTGGTGCTCAGCCTCACCTCGCCCGCCGGTCGTCCGATCCAGACGACGCGCGATTTGCCCGGCTTCTGGGCGGGCAGCTGGGCCGCCGTGGCGAAGGAAATGCGCGGTCGCTATCCGCGCCACCCCTGGCCCGACGACCCCGCCGCCGCGCCCGCGACGCTGCGCACGAAAAACGCGGATGCGCGGGCGGGAAAAGCGCGATAAGGGAGCAAGCATGTCGACCGCCCGAATCTATCAACGCCCGAAAAACTCCATGTCGTCGGGCCGTGCCCGCACCAGCATCTGGGTGCTCGAGTTCGCGCCCGCCGAGGCCAAGCGTCCCGATCCGCTGACCGGCTGGGCGGGGTCAGGCGACACCAACGATCAGGTGCGGCTCACCTTCCCGACGCAGGCGGCGGCGATCGCTTATGCCGAACAGCAGGGCCTCGCCTTCACCGTCATCGCCGCGCCCGAGCGCACGCTGAAGCTGCAGTCCTACGCGGATAATTTCCGGTAGGAACAGCGCTCGCGCCCTTCCCCGGCGAACGCCGGGGCCCAGAGGCGCGGCAGAATTTGGCGCACGCAGCGCGCGATAGCAGCGATCACCGAAACTGGGCCCCGGCCTTCGCCGGGGAAGGGTGTGCCTCAGCCCGCCAGCATCCCCGCACCCAGCAACAGCAGCAGCTTGACGTCGATCGCCACGCCCTCAGCGCGTTTCGCCGCGACGAAGTCGGCAAGCCCGTCCACCGGCACGCGCAGCACCGTGATATCCTCGTCGCCCTGCCCACCGCCGTCGCCGACGCGTACCAGTTCGGTCGCGCGCACCAGCGTGAACCCTTCGGACACCATCCCCGGCGAGGAATGGAAGAAACCGAGCGGCGTGATCGCGCCGGCACGATAGCCGGTCTCCTCCTCCAGCTCGCGCGCGGCCGACGCCACGACGCTCTCGCCGGCATCCTCGTCGCCGACCAGCCCGGCCGGCAATTCGAGACAGCGCCGCCCGAGCGGCACGCGATATTGCTCGACCAGCAGGACATGCCCGTCCGCGACCGCCAGAATCACCGCCGCCTGAATTCCGCGTGCGCGCGACACATATTCCCAGGTGCCGTCCTGCAGCACCTTGATATACTTGCCTTCCCAGACAATCGTTGCCCGCGCGCCCGGAGCCTGTCGAAGCGTCAAAGTTCGATCACCCGGTCGGGCAGTTCGTTGACGTCGTCGGTCGTCTTGGGGAAGCTTTCGCTCAGAATCGCGCCGATCGCGGTGACCGCCGCGACCATTCCGTCGCCCGATCGCCCGTCGCGCACCGCGCCGACCAAGGCCGCCATCGCATCGCCCCAGCGCTCGGGCGGCACCGCGCGCACGATCGCTTCATCGGCGATCAATTCGGCCATATGCTCGTCGGTCGACAGATAGAGCAGGATGCCGACGCGCGCTTGCGTGCGGCGTTCGGCCCCGACCTTGAAAAATTGCACCGCGCGCCGCCGCACGCGCCGCCGCTTGGTCGCGCGCGGGGTCAGCGCCATCCTGAGCGGCGTCCACGCGACGGCATAGCGCACCGCGAGGAACAGCACGGCTTGCACGATGACGAGGCCGAGCAGGATGCGCCCCGCATCGACCGCCTCCCACGCGCTGCCGCCCCAGCTGAGCCAATCCACATCGACCGTCGCGAGCGCCGCCGCCAACAGCATCGCCAGCACCGCATAATGCAGCGGGACATCCTGATAGCGATCCGAACTTGCCGCGACGATCGTCACGATCTCGCCATCGGTGCCGCGTTCGGCCGCGGCGACGGCCTCGGTCACACGATCCCGATCAGCGGCGGTAAGAACGAATTGCACCATCACCAATCCCCCGATGCGCCGCCGCCACCGCCCGAACCGCCACCGCCGCCGCTGAAATCGCTGCCGCCCCAGCCGGAGTCGCTGCCACCGCCGGAACCGCCGCTGCCCCAGCCCGAGCCACCACCGCCCCAGCTTCCGCGCGACGCCTGATTGCCGATTTCATTGGCGATGCCCCACAGGATGATCGGCATCAAACCACCGTCGCCACCGCGCGCGGCATATTTTTGGCCGCCCGCGCGTCGCCCGAACGACAGCAGCACGAACAGCGCGATAAAGCCGAAGATGATCAGCCCGACCGGGAACCCGCCGCCGGATCGCGACGTTTTGTGCGTGCGATCAAACTCCGCCGCCGCCGCATCGAGCCGCGCCTTCTGCTCCTCGGGCGAGGCGCGAAGCTGCGCGATGATCGCGTCGGTGCCCGCCTCAAGCGCGCCAGCATAGTCATTTTGCTTCAATTTCGGGGCCATCTGCTCTCGGATAACCAGTCCGGAGAAAGCATCGGTGAGAATTGGCTCGAGGCCGTACCCGACCTCGACCCGGACACGGCGGTCCTTGGGCGCAATGAACAGGATCGCGCCGTTATTGACGTCCTTCAGCCCGACGCCCCACGCTCGAAGCAGGCCAACGCCATACTCCGCGATCTCACGCCCCTGCAGATCGGGGATCGTCGCCACCACCAATTGCCGCTTGGTATCGCGCTGCAAGGCCTGCAGCTTTGCGTTAAGGTCCGCCTTGGTTGCGGCGGGCAGGACGTTGGCGGCATCGACGACCAAACCGGTAAATTTCGGATAGGTCTGCGCCGCTGCCGGGGACAGCCCCAGCAGCAGCGCAGCGAACGCCGCGAGAATAGCCTGAATCAGGCGCATAAAAGTGGGCCTCCGGCCCGGATCGTTCAGTTGGTGTTGCCGAATGCGTTCGCGACGGATGGCGCGGCTTCCGCCCCCGGCGTGGTCGCCTTGAACGGCACCAGCGGCTTGGCACCGTAAAACACTTTGGCGCCGATCGCATCGGGGAAGGTGCGGATCGTGGTGTTATACGATTGCACCGCCTCGTTATAATCGTGCCGCGCAGTCGAAATGCGGTTCTCGGTGCCTTCCAGCTGCGACATCAGCGTGGCGTAATTGCCCTGCGATTTCAGCTCGGGATAAGCCTCCTGCAAGCGCTGCAACGACAGTGTCACGCCGTTCTGCGCCCGCTCATAGGCCTGCACCTTGGCCGGATCGTTGAGGTCCGCGCCCGACACCTTGACCTGGCTCGCCGACGCGCGGGCCTGCGTCACCTCGACCAGGATCGCCTTTTCCTGCGCGCCGGCCGCCTTCACCGTCGCGACCAGATTGGGGATCAGATCGGCGCGGCGCTGATAGTAATTCTCGACATCGGCCCATTTCGCCTTGGCGTTTTCTTCCGCCGTCGGCACGCTGTTGAGGCCGCAGCCCGCGAGCGTAACGCTGGCGGCGAGTGCGAACAGGGTGCGATACTTCATTGACGTGTCCCTCCAGATCTTGTGCCGCCATGATACCCGTCTAGGGTGGCGACACGAAGTGAAATCGGGAGGGCACGTGCCATGTTCAAGGAGTTCAAGACCTTCATCGCACGCGGCAACGTGCTCGATCTGGCGGTCGCGGTGATCATCGGCGCGGCGTTCGGCAAGATCATCACCTCGCTGACAGATGATGTCATCATGCCGGTGATCGGCAAGATTTTCGGCGGACTCGATTTTTCGAGCTATTTCGTGGTGCTGGGCACGGTGCCCGCCGCGCTCGCCGGATCGTCCGATTATGCCGCGCTGAAAAAGGCTGGCGTGCCGCTGCTCGGCTATGGCGCGTTTGTGACGACGGCGGTCAATTTCGTGATCGTCGCGTTCATCATCTTCCTGATCGTGCGCGGCGTGAACCGGATGATGCCGCCAGCGCCGGAAGTGGTCGCAGAGCCGGTCGAACCGGCGGATGTGACGCTGCTGCGCGAAATCCGGGACGAACTGAAGAAGCGCTAATACACCCCCGTTCGGGCCGAGCTTGTCGAAGCCCTGCCCTCCTACTGCGCGCGGGGCACCAGAGGAGAGCAGCCCTTCGACAGGCTCAGGGCGAACGGCGGGTGTGGTTCCTCTAGTACCTTACGCCGCGACCAATTCCTCGGCTGCCGCATCGGCCAGGCTGGTGCCGTCGAGGATCCGCGCGGTCTCGTCGCGCACGCGCAGCATTGCGTGGCGGATCGCGCAGGTCGCTTCGTCCTTGCAATCCTTGCAGCTGCGATACGCGGTGCGGCTGACGCACGGGACCAGCGCAAGCGGCCCCTCGATCACGCGAATGACCTCGCCGAGCGAAATCAGGTGCGTCGGGCGTGACAGGCAATAGCCGCCCATCTTGCCGCGGTGGCTGTGCAGAAAACCCGCCTCGCGCAAATCGGCGAGGATCAGCTCAAGGAATTTGCGTGGGACATTGGCTTCGGCGGCGATCCGGTTCATCGGGATCGGGGGGCCACCTGCGGGGGCCTCGGCCAAAAACAGCATTGCACGAAGGGCGTAGCGGGAACGTTGCGTCAACATGATACTATACCCCATGCACCCGATTTGTGGCGAGTGGAAGGCAGGCTTTGCAATTTCGCGGCCAACCCCTATATCAGCTGTACCGGATTCGTCCGGCTATGGCGATAAAGTGCGGCGTGAAATAGATGCAGCGGACCCGGGGGCAGTACCCGGCGACTCCACCAAAACCCCTCTCCCGAGAGGGGCTCTGACGGGGTCGAACCAGGATCGACGTGTATTGAAAGGCGCCGTTTTTGCCCGGGCTGAGTAACCTGTAAAAGGCTCAAAACCACAAGTGCTAACGATAACGAAGCACTCGCGATTGCGGCGTAACTGAAGGCCTAACGGCCTAGGTTACCCCAAAAGAACGCGGTTCGGGCTGCACCGGGCAACAGAAGCAGACACCGGCGGTCCGGGGGTACCGAGCAACAGAAACCCCCACCTTTTCCCTGCGCATCGGCCGCAGGCGTCAGCAGCCAGTCTCGGGGGCGCAGTGGTCAGATCGGATACGCAGCGCACCGACTTGCTCGACAAATTGGCGGATCATCTGCTCGCGCGCGGCCTTGCCGGATCGAGCCTGCGCCCGCTCGCGGCGGCGGCGGGATTGAGCGACCGGATGCTGCTCTACCATTTCAAGGACAAGGCCGAGATCATGGCGGCGACGCTGGAGAGGGTCGCCGCGCGGATGGTGGTGTTGCTCGGCGCGAACACCGCCGCGACACCGCTCGCGTTCGACGCCTTGCGCGCGCGGCTGGTGCCGATCGTGCTCGATGATGCGTTCTGGCCGTTCATGCGATTGTGGTTGGAAATGGCGGCGCGCGCGGGACAGGGCGATGCGCTCTACCGCGAGATTGGCGGACAGATCGGGCGCGGCTTCCTCGCCTGGGGGGCAGGCCAGCTCGACAGCGAAGATCCGTCGCGCGACGCCGCGCGCTTGCTCGTGACGGTCGAGGGCATGGTGCTGTTGAAGAGCATCGGGCTGGAGGATGTGGCGCGGGCGGCTTTGGATTAAATGTAGCGCGTACCCCCAACCGTTCGGGCTGAGCCTGTCGAAGCCCTGCTCATCACAAGTACCGCCGTGTGGGTGACACGCAGCCCTTCGACTGGCTCAGGGCGAACGGGAGGAGGTCCACCGATTTAACCGCGCTTCGACCGGTCCATCACCAGCGCGAGCGCGAGGCCAACCGCCCCACCCCACAGGATCGCCGCGCCCGCGCCACCGCGATCGGCACCGTACAGCGCGGGATAGACCATCAGCGCAATTCCATCGAGGAAGGTCGCGCTCATCGTCGCGATCGCGACGGCATGAAGCGTCTGCCCCGGCTGCAACCGCGCCATGCACTGCGCCAGCAGGATGAAGGGATAGGTGCCGGGAATGAGCGCCGCATAGAGGATCGGCACGCCGACCCCGCGCAACGCGCCGAGCGGCTCGACCACGCGGATCAGCAGCGCGCCGCCGAACCACAGCGAGATACCGAAGATAACAAGGATGAGGATCTGGCGCTGCGTAAGCTCGGTCATGTCAAATCTCCGTAGCGAGTGCTACGGACTGATCTACAGCGTTGTAGCGATCGCTACAAGTCTTATCAGCGGGCAGCGATCCGCTGACTCGCCGCGCGCAAATCCGCGACGAAGCGGTCGAACTCTTCCGCCGCCGCGCCCTTGTCCTCGATCCGCAGCACATAGCTCGGATGCACCGTAATCCATCCCTCGCTCCCGTCGGGCAGCGCGAGCACCCGCCCCCGCTCCTTGCCGATCGTCACCGTCCGCCCGAACAGGCTGCGCGCCGCGGTCGCGCCGAGTGCCACCGTCAGCCTGGGCCGCACCAGCAAGCGTTCCTGCTCCACCCACCAGCGGCACGCGTCGATCTCGCCCACCCCCGGCTTGGCATGGATGCGGCGGACCCCGCGCTGTTCGAACTTGAAATGCTTGACCGCATTGGTGACGTACACCCCCGCTCGCGCGATCCCCGCCGCCGCCAGCGCGCGGTCGAACACTTGCCCTGCCGGGCCGACGAACGGCCGCCCGGCCAGATCCTCCTGATCACCGGGCTGCTCACCGACGAACATCAGCGCGGCATCGACCGGCCCCTCGCCGAACACCGTCTGCGTCGCGGGTTGGTACAGCGGGCAGCGCGTGCACCCCGCCGCTTCGTCGCGCAGCAGCGCCCACGCCGCCGCGACATTGCCGCCAATCTCATGGTCTTGTTTGTCTTTGGCGGTGGCGATCATCCCGCTCTCGCGCGCTTGCGCCGCCGCGATCAGCCCTGGCACCAAAGCGGTTTCGGGCATGTTCTTCCAATATTTGCGCGGCATTTCCTTGAGCATCGCGCCGATCTTCACGCGCGCCGGGTTGAAGATCGAGGCATAATAGGTCTTCCACACCTCCTCGATCGGATCGCCAGCGGGGGCATCGCCTTTGACCGCGCCCGGCCCCTCGCTGAGCGTCACGCCGTCCCAATGGATCGACCGATCGGGCGTCAGGATCGACCAGCGCATACTAGCGAAGCGGTCGATAAAGAATTTGGCATTGTAGCGCAGGATATGATGGTCGGGTTCGAACCACGCGACGAAGCGCGGGGTGCCATCCGCCTCGGCCACTTCGCGGAAGCGCAGAAACGCGCGCATCTTGTGGATATCGCGTCGCACCTCTTGCGCCAGATGTTCGAGTCGTCGCACCAGCGGATCGGCCCGGTCGGCGATCGCACCGGGCTGCGCGCGCAGCCGCGCCAGCAGCGTGTAGAGCAAGGCGAAGCGCTCGGGGTCGCGGTGCAGCACGACCGAGCGCGCAAGATCGAGAAACGCGCGCGGTACCGCGAACGGCGTGCCGGTCGTCGGCAGCGGATCAGCCGCGCCCGCGAACAGATCGGTTGCCAGATCGCCCACCTGCCAAACGATGTCAGCAGGATTTACCCCTGCCATCGCCAGCGCGCGCGCAGCGCTACGCCAGCCGTCGAGATCATCGGGTTGGTCCAGCGTTACGACGTGCATCGGCCTG
>NZ_JBBATX010000004.1:48237-50267 GCF_040398505.1 Sphingomonas sp.
ACGCCAGCCGTCGAGATCATCGGGTTGGTCCAGCGTTACGACGTGCATCGGCCTGTCTATCTTTGTCATCCCCGCGAAAGCGGGGACCCATCTCCAGATCCCCGAGATGGGTCCCCGCTTTCGCGGGGATGACAAAGATCGGAAAGGCCAGGCACGCTCACGCGGCAAACAACTCCAGTTGCGCCGCTTTGGGGGCAACCACCGGGCGCAGCTCGGCACGGTCGGACAAGGCGACCGGCCGCCAATCCTCGGCGATCAGGAACGGGCGCACCTTCGCCACCGACACCGTCAGCCGCGCGACATCGGCCAGATGCAGCCGCCGCCAGCGCCGCGCGATCAGGATCGCAGCCACCGCCTTCACCCCCAAGCCCGGTACGCGCAGCAGTGCCTCGCGCGGGGCACGGTTGACGTCGACCGGGAAGCTGCCGCGAAACTTGAGCGCCCAGGCAAGTTTCGGATCGATATCGAGCGGCAACATCCCCGTCGTCGCATCCGCCGCCGCGACCACATCGCCCGGCGTGTAGTGATAGAAGCGCATCAGCCAGTCCGACTGATACAGCCGATGCTCGCGCATCAAGGGCGGGCGTTGCAGCGGGAGCACCGCGCTCGCATCGGGAATCGGGCTGAACGCCGAATAGTATACGCGGCGCAGGCCAAACCGGTCGTACAGCGCCGAGGCCTTGGTCACGATATCGCCATCGGTCGCGGCATCGGCCCCGACGATCATTTGCGTCGATTGTCCCGCCGGTGCGAAGCGTGGTGCGGATTTGTAGCGTTTCTTGGCATCCGCCGTATCGAGGATCGCCGCCTTCGTCCCGGCCATCGCATCTTCGATCCGCTCGGCCGACTTTTCGGGCGCGAGCCGCTTGAGCCCCGATACGGTCGGCAATTCGACATTGATCGACAAGCGATCGGCAAACAGGCCGGCGCGATGCACCAGCTCGGCATCGGCATCGGGGATCGTCTTGAGGTGGATGTACCCGCGAAAATGATGATCTTCACGCAGCGACCGCGCCACCTCGACCATTTGCTCCATCGTATAATTGGAGCTGCCGATGATGCCCGACGACAGGAACAGCCCCTCGATATAATTGCGTTTGTAGAAGGACAGCGTCAGCCGCACCACTTCGTCGGCGGTGAAGCGCGCGCGCCGCACGTTCGAGCTCTTGCGGTTGATGCAATAATGACAGTCGAAAATGCAGCTGTTGGTCAGCAGAATTTTGAGCAGACTGATACAGCGCCCGTCGGGGGCATAGGCATGGCAAATCCCCATCCCCTGATCGGTCGATCCGATCCCCTTGCCATCGCGCGAGGTGCGTTTTATCGATCCCGATGACGCGCAGGACGCATCATATTTCGCCGCATCGGCAAGAATCGCGAGTTTCTGCTGGACATCGAGCTGGGCCATGCGTTCCGCTTATGTTCTAAAGCGTTGCGACACAAGCCTCTGATCGGTCGATCCGATGCAACCCTTTGCCGGGACTGAACGTTACGCAGCCACAAGGATCATAAGGGACCGTATTATGCGCAAGATCTTTCTCACCCTCGCCGCCGTTTTGCTCGCAATTCCGGTTTCGATGACGGTTCCGGCCGACAAGGCCGAAGCCAAGAAGCATCGCTATTATGCGCAGGACCGCCGCAAATATCGCTCGTGCCGCCATTCGAGCGGGACGACCGGGCTGGTCGCGGGCGGAGTCGGTGGTGCGCTGGTCGGCAATGCCCTTGGCGGTGGCTTGCTCGGCACGGTAGCGGGCGGCGTCGGGGGTGCGCTCGGCGGGCGCGCGATTGATCGGACGATCACCGCCAAGAAGCGCTGCCGCTAAACGCCCCCGTTCGCCCTGAGCTTGTCGAAGGGCAGTTTGCAACAAGCAGCGTCGGATGTGTGGCGCACAGCCCTTCGACAAGCTCAGGGCGAACGGATGAATCCGTTCACTCGGCGGCGAGGAGCGTTTCCGCGCCGCCGAGATCGACCGACACCAACCGGCTGACCCCCTGTTCGACCATCGTCACGCCGAACAGCCGGTGCATCC
>NZ_JBBATX010000004.1:50367-60193 GCF_040398505.1 Sphingomonas sp.
ACCAACCGGCTGACCCCCTGTTCGACCATCGTCACGCCGAACAGCCGGTGCATCCGGCTCATTGTCACGGCATTGTGCGTGACGATCAGATAGCGCGTCTGCGTTTCGCGCGTCATCGCGTCGAGCAGCCCACAAAAGCGTTCGATATTGGCATCGTCGAGCGGCGCATCGACTTCGTCGAGCACGCAAATCGGCGCGGGGTTGGTCAGGAACAGCCCGAAGATCAGCGCGACCGCGGTCAGCGCCTGTTCGCCACCCGACAGCAGCGTGAGCGACTGCAGCTTCTTGCCCGGCGGCTGCGCCATGATTTCGAGCCCGGCTTCGAGCGGATCGTCCGAATCGATCAATTCGAGATGCGCCTGGCCACCGTTGAACAGCGTCGTGAACAGCCGCCGGAAATGCCCGTCGACCGCCTCAAACGCCGCCAATAACCGCTGCCGCCCCTCACGGTTGAGCGTGCCGATTGCGCCGCGCAGCCGGTTGACCGCCAGCCCCAATTCCTCGCGCTCGGCGGCGTTGCCGACGCTGGCCGCCTCGAGTTCGGCGAGTTCGGTTTCGGCGACGAGATTGACCGGGCCGATCCGTTCGCGATCGACCAGCAATTTGTCGTGGCTCGCCGATTCCGCGCCCGGCTCGCGCACCTCGGCGCCATCGAAGCCGACGCGCTCGGGGAGCAGGACCGACGGGCATTGGAAGCGTTCGCCCGACAGGCGATTCATCTCGACCCGGCGCAATTCCTGATTTTCCGCGCGTGCCGCAGCGCCGGCGCGCGCTTCGCGTGCTTGCGCCAGCGCTTCGCCGGCGGCGGACGCGACCGTCTCGGCCTGGCGTAGCGCGGTCTCGGCGGCGCGCTCGGCCACCGCCGCCGCCTCGGCCGCGGCGCGCGCGGCCATATGCGACGCTTCGAGCCCGACAATCTCCGCCGCCAGCGCCTCGGGCCGTCCCTGCAACGCCGCCGCCTCGTCCGCCAAATCACCGTCGCGCGTGTCCATCTCGGCGATCCGCCGCGCCGCCTCGCCCGCGCGGCCGCGCCAGCCTTTGGCCTCTGCCGTCATCGCGGCGAGACGTTCGCGCGCCGCGCTCACATCGCGGTCGAGCCCGGCGCGCTCGGCGCGCGCGGTCGCGATCGCACTGCGCCGCGCATCGGCTTCACCCGACAGCGCCTGCACCCGGCCGCGCGTCGCGCTGCCATCGGGGAGCGCGGCCTGCGCCGCCGTCGCGCGTGCGACTTCGGACGCGGCCTCGTCCTGTTCGGCAACGGTGCGTTGCTGACGCGCGGCAAGATCGGCGCGCTGCGCCTCGATCCGCTCGATCGCGGCGGTCGCGCGGTCCTCGGATCGCGCCGCCTCGCGTGCGGCAGCTTCGGCCTGTTCCAGCGACCGCCGCGCCGCCAGCGCCGCCGCGCGCGCGGCGGCGATCGCCGCGTCGATCCGCGCGAGTTCGCCGTCCGCCGCCGCCACTGCATCGACCGCTGCCGGCCGCGCCGCCTCGATCGCGCGCAGCCGGTTGATCCGTTCGAGCCGCTCGGCCGCCGCCGCCCCGCCCGATTTGGCAACATAGCCGTCCCAGCGGCGCAGCACGCCCGCCATCGTCACCAGCCGCTGCCCGACCGCGAGCGCGACACCCTCATCCGTATCGCCCACGAAAACCTGTGCGAGCCGCCGCGCGAGCGCCGGGGGTGCTGCGACGTGGCGCGCAAGCGCAACCGTGCCATCGGGCGCGGCCGGATCGCCCGGCGCAACATCCGCCCCCGCCCAAAAGCGCTCGCCCGCCGGATCGAGCCCCGCCTCCAGATCGTCGCCGAGCGCCGCCGCCAAGGCGCGCTCATAGCCGGAATCGGGCCGGAGCTGATCGAGCAGCCGTTCGCGCCCGTCGCGCCGCGTTGCCTTGGTCAGTGCCACCGCTTCGCTGTCGAGCGCCGACAAATCGGCATGCGCCGCCGCCCGCGACGCCTGCGCGCGGTCACGCTGATCGATGCTCCCGCGTTCGTCCGCATCGGCACGCGTCAGCGCCGCGCGCGCATCCTCGATTTCGCGCAGCGCTTGCGCCCGCGCTGCTGCGGCTGCTGCGCGCTCGGCCAGCAACGGTGCCGCATCCCCCAGCGCTGCGACCTCCGCCGTCACGCGCGCCAGATCGCGCGCGCTGCGCTCCGCCCGCACGCGTGCCGCCGCCAGCGCCGCCTCGGCCACGCGCGCATCGGCCGCCTCGGTTGCTTGGAGCCCAAGCGCTTGCGCCAGCGCCACCTCGGCATCGCGCCCGGCGCGCTCGGCCGCGTTCAGCCGCGCCTCCAATTCGGGCACGCGCGCGACGGTTTCGGTGAGCCGCGTCTCGATCGCCTTGGTCTCCTCGGCCAGCCGCGCAATCGCCTCGGCGGCATCGCTGGCGAGCGACCCCTCGCGCGCGCGATCTTCGGCCAGCCGCAGCCGCGCCGCCGCCACTTCGCTCACGCGCCGCGCCGCCGCCGCTTGTTCGGCGCGCAAGCCGCCGAGCCGATGCCCCGCCTCGCTCGCCGCTTCGCGCAGCCTTTGCGCGGCCTGGCGCGCCTCGGCCGAGGCTTCGCTCGCCGCCAAACAATGCGCCGCCGCCGCGCGCTGCGCCTCGGCCGCCGCGCTGACTCGCGTCTCGCACTGCGCCGCCGCCGCCTTGGCGGCATCCGCCGCATCCTGCGCATCGCGCCAGCGCGCGAAGATCAGCCGCGCTTCCGCTACCCGAATCTGCTCGGACAGCGCACGATAGCGCTCGGCCTGCCGCGCTTGCCGCCGCAGCGCATTGGCGCGCGCATCCTGATCGGCAATCAGCTCGTCGAGGCGGGTGAGATTGACCTCGGTCGCGCGCAATTTCTGCTCGGCATCACGGCGGCGTACGTGGAGGCCCGCAATCCCGGCGGCTTCCTCGAGCATCGCGCGGCGTTCGGCCGGTTTGGCGGAGATGATCGCGCCGATCCGCCCCTGGCTGACCAAAGCGGGCGAATGCGCACCCGTCGCCGAATCGGCGAACAGCAACGCCACATCCTTGGCGCGCACATCGCGCCCGTCGATCCGGTAGGCCGAGCCCGCCCCGCGCTCGATCCGGCGGACGATCTCGCTTTCTTCGCCCGCCGCCTCGATCAGCATCGCGACTTCGGCGAAATCGCGCGCGGGCCGCGTGTTGGTACCCGCGAAGATGACATCGTCCATGCCCGCGCCGCGCATCGACTTGGCCGACGTCTCCCCCATCGTCCAGCGCAGCGCTTCGAGCAGATTGGACTTGCCGCAGCCATTGGGCCCGACGATCCCGGTCAGCCCGGGCTCGATCCGCAAGTCAGCCGCGTCGACGAAGCTCTTGAACCCCGACAATCGCAACCGCTTGATTTGCACGCGTCAGGCCCCCCGCCCGGCTTCCCGGCTCAGCCGCCGGAGCGCTTGAGCACCGAGTCGAGCTGCGGCCATGCCGCGCCGGTCGGGCTTAATACCACCGGCGTGCCGTTGAGGATGAAGGTCGGCGTGCTGGCGACCTTATAATCGTCATTCGCCTTGGCGGTGGCCTTGGTCAGCGCATCGAGCTGGCCGGCATCGTTCAGGCAGGCGCGCGCCTTGGCTTCGGGTACGCCACGCTGCTTGACGAAATCGAGATAGCCCAGCCCCTCGGCAAAGGCGGTGGCGATTGCGGCGGGGGTGGCACCCGGCATCGCCTGAATCCGCTGCCCGACCGCCTGTTCGTTGGCGAGCAGCGTCTGCTGGTTCGCCATCATCTGATCGAGCAGCGGGAAGAACACCGCTTCATCGACGCAGTGACCGAGCAGGATCGGTGCGACGTCGAGTGGGCCGTGGATCGGGTAATCGCGGAATTCGAACGAAACCTTGCCCGTCGCGATGTATTTTTCCTTGAGCAACGGGAAACCCTCGGCATCGAACTGCGCGCAGAACGGACACGCGCGCGAGCCATATTCGACCAGCTTGAGCGGCGCATCGGGGTTGCCCATGCGATAGCCGAAATCGGGTGTCTTGACGACGGTTTCGATCCAGCTCTTGCCCGCGGGTGCCGCCTTCGCCGCGACCGGCGCAGCGGCGACGACGTTGCCGCCAGTGTTGCCGCTGCCGCACGACGCAAGCGCGACGGCAGCCAGCAGGACGACGGGGAAGGACAATTTCATGGCAGACACTCCAGACAGAAAGATTATTTCGCACCCGCGGCGCGCAGCACCGGTTCCAGCCCGGTCCAGTCGACCACCTTGTCAGCGACGACGCCGTTGACGATGAAGGTCGGGGTGCCGGGAATGGTATAGGCTGTGTTGGCGGCGGCGGCCTGCGCGACAATCGCATCCAGCGCCTTGCGATCGGCGAGGCACGCTTTCGCGCGCGCGGCCGGCAACCCCGCCTTCACGATGAAATCGGTATAGCCATAGAATTCGCCGAGATACGCCGCGACCGCATTGGGCGGCAGTTTCTGCAATTCCTCCTGCTTCGCCTGCGGAATCTCACCGGGACGACCAATCAGCGCGCGCTGGTTCGCCATCATCCCGTCGAGCAACGGAAAAAACGCGCGGTTCGGCACACAGCGACCAAGCAGGATCGGCGCGAGATCAATCGCGCCGTGGATCGGATAATCGCGGAATTCGTAGGAGACCTGACCGGTCGCGACATAGGCCTTGGTCAGCAATGGCGCGCCGCCCACGGTGAACGCCGCGCAGGTCGGGCAGGTCCGCGCGCCATATTCGATCAGCTTCACCTTCGCCGCGGGATTGCCCATCCGCATCCCGCCCTCGGGTGTGCGCACGACAGTGTGGACCCAGTCGGGCCGCGCTGCGGCACGCTTTGCGGGTGCCGCCTTCTTGACCGGGGCGGCCTGTGCCGCCGGAACCGCCAGGATCGCCGCCGCGAAGACCGCCGTCACAAGCCGCTTCATTCCTCCACTCCCATCACCGGCGCGCCGCGCGATGCCGCGACGCCCGCCGCAAGCGCCTCAAGCACTGCCTTTAATTCCGGATCGGCAATCGTGCGGAGACTCGCGCCGAGCTCGACCGGCACGGGCCGGAGCGACGGCGGCGCGGCGCGCGGCGCGGGAACCGGCACATCGCCCTGGCGGATCTGCACGCGGGCGACGGCGGCATAACCGAAGAAGCGGTTGACGCGTTCGATCACTTCGGGCGCGATATGCTGCATCATCGTTGCATGCGCCCCGCGCACCACAAGATTGAGCGTCCCCCCGGTGCGTTCGCCCTGCGGAAACCGGATCGATTCGGGCGTCGACACCCCGGCGTAGCGCGGCCCGACAATCTCGCCCCAGCGGCTGACCACCGCGCTTTGCACAAAGCCGAAGCGACGGAACGCCGCGCGTCCGGCGTCGGGCAGCAGCTCCGCGACCGAGCGCGCACGCCCGCCGCGCGGCTTCTCAACCGATGCCCGATTCACTGGGGGGGCGGAGGGGCCGCGTTTGCTCATCGCGCCGTCCATGCCATAGGCGGGGCGTGTCCGCCAAGCGCCCATCCGAAATCGCTGCAAATCTGCTCTCCTGGTATGACGCGCACGCCCGCGCGCTGCCGTGGCGTGCCGCTCCCGGAAGCAACGCGCCCGATCCGTACCGCGTGTGGCTGTCGGAGATCATGCTCCAGCAAACCACCGTCGCCGCCGTCACACCGCGCTTCGCCGCGTTCGTCACGCGCTGGCCGAGCGTCGAAGCACTCGCGGCGGCGCCCGAGGCCGATCTGATGGCGGCCTGGGCGGGGCTCGGTTATTATGCCCGTGCGCGCAATCTCCACGCCTGCGCGCGCGCCGTGGTCGAGCGTGGCGGCTTCCCGGCAACCGAAGCGGGCTTGCGCGAACTGCCCGGGATCGGTGCCTATACCGCCGCCGCCATCGCCGCGATCGCCTTTGGCGAGCGTGCGGTGGTGGTCGATGCCAATGTCGCACGCGTCGTTGCGCGGCTGTTCGTGATTGCGCAGCCGCTCCCCGCCGCAATGCCCGCGTTGCGCGACGCGACCGATACGATCACGCCCGACGCACGCGCCGGGGATTTCGCGCAAGCGATGATGGACCTGGGATCGTCGATCTGCACCCCGCGCAGCCCGCATTGCCTCGGCTGCCCGCTATCGGCCGATTGCGTCGCTTACCGCGCCGGCAACCCGGAAGGCTTCCCCGTCAAACCCGCCAAGGCCGCCAAGCCGCAACGCTACGGCACGATCTTCTGGGCGGAGGAGGCGGGCAAGGTCCTGCTCGTCACCCGCCCGCCGCGCGGGCTGCTCGGCGGGATGCGTGCGCTGCCGACCGGGCCGTGGGCCGATACGCCCCCTGGCCTCGCCGATCCGCCGTTCGACGCCGATTGGCGGATGCTGCGCGACACCGTCGCGCACGTCTTCACGCACTTCCGCTTGGAACTGGCGCTTGCGGTCGTGCGCGCAGATGGGCATGTCGCGGTCGGGGCATGGTGGCCCCTGACCGAGCTCGACTCGGTCGGGCTACCAACCGTTTTCGCCAAGGCGGCGGCAGCGATCAGGAGAGCGACATGAAGATTTTCCGGCACGTCTTTTCGACCACCGCATTCGCCGTGTTGCTCGCCGGCACCGCGCTCGCCGGCCAGGCCGTACGACAGGAAGTGTCGTCGCCCGCACCCGTCGCGGCCCCAGCCAAATCGCGCACCCTGCCCGCGACGCAGGCGCTGTTCGACTCCTACGTTGCAACCGACAAGATGCCGGGCATCGTCGGCGGCTTCGGCGTCGGCGATTTCCCGACGCAGTTCGTCCGCGCGGGCAAGATCAGCGACACACCCGACGCGCCAGCCGCCGGGCCCGACAGCCTGTGGCGAGTCTATTCGATGACCAAGCCCGTCACCGCCACCGCGGCGATGATCCTGATCGAACAGGGCAAGATCGGCCTCGACGATCCGGTTTCGAAATATATCCCCGAGTTCAAGACCATGCGCGTCGTCGATGGCCCGACCGGGCTCGCCAGCCACCCCGCGACGCACCCGATCCTGATCCGCAACCTGCTGACGCATACCGCCGGGCTGGCCTATGCACCGATCTTCAGCCGACCGGTCGACAAGGAGTATCTCCGGCTCGGGCTGGTCCCGGCGATGTCGGATGCGGCGAGCGAGGCACAGGCTCGCCCACTGCGCCCCCGCTCGCTCGAAGCCTTCGCCAAGGCAGTCGCCGCGCAACCGCTGATTGCCGAGCCGGGGACGGTGTGGAGCTATTCGATCGGACTCGACATCATGGGCCGCGTGATCGAGGTCGCCAGCGGCGAGCCCTTCGACGGCTTCGTCCAGCGGCATATCTTCGATCCGCTCCAGCTGCGCTCGAGCTTCTGGACGGTGCCGCAGCGCGACGCGGCGCGGCTTGCCACCAACTATACGCTGCTCTCCGATCGCCGCGTCGCGCTCGATCCCGGCGCGACCTCGGTCTGGCTCCAGCCACCGACCTTTCCCTATGGCGGTGCCGGTCTGGTGATGTCGGCGCGCGACTATGATCGTTTCCTGCACATGCTGCAGAACAAGGGCAGCATTGGCCGCGTCCGCGTCATGAAGCCAAAAACCGCCGAGCTGATGATGTCCAACCTGCTGCCAACGGGTGTCAGCTACACCAATCAGGGATCGACCAACGGCACAACCGGGTTCGGCGCGGGCGGATCGGTCGTGCTCGAGGATTCGCCCGGCGGCGCGCCCAAGGGCACCTATGCCTGGGGCGGGGCGGCCGGATCGAAGGCGTGGGTCAACCCGATCACCAGGACGCGCGGCACGATCATGGTCAATTACTTTCCGGGCGAGAAATATCCAGTGCTCAAGCAAACCATGGCTGCGCTGCTGACCGACGCCGCGCACGCCAAGTGATCGCACCTGGCTTTACCGGCGGCATGCTCGATCGTGCCGATACGCTGCGCCACGATGCCGACGCGCTCGCGGCGGCGCAGGGTGACTGGCGCGCACGGCTGTTGAAGCTCGACGCGTTCATGCCCGAGTTGATCGGCGACGGCCTGCTCGGCTGGACCACGCTTGCCGATGCACCCGACGATGCCGAACTCGTCCTGCTCGGCCTCGACGACGCGAAGCGCCCACATTTCGCCGCTTACACGCCCGGAATGCGCGCGCCGGCGGGCCGGTCGATGCGGCTGTTCGGGATGCTCGATGCCTTCGCGCCGGGCGAAGCGGCGACCTACGCCGCCGCGCGCAGCGTGCTCGACTGGCATAGCCGCCATCAGTTCTGCGCCAATTGCGGGCACCAGACCGCGATGTTCCGCGCGGGCTGGGGCCGCACGTGTCCGAATTGCCAGGCCGAGCATTTCCCGCGCGTCGATCCGGTCGTCATCATGATCGCCGAACATGACGGCCGCGCGCTGCTGGGCCGCCAGCCCGCTTTCCCGCCGCGCCGTTACTCCGCGCTCGCGGGGTTCCTCGAACCCGGCGAATCGATCGAGGAAGCCGTCGTGCGCGAGATCATGGAAGAAGCGGGCGTGCGCGTATCGAATGTGCGCTATATCGCCAGCCAGCCCTGGCCCTTCCCCTCCTCGCTGATGATCGCGTGTGTCGGCATGGCCGAGGATGACGCGATCACGCTCGACACGCATGAACTCGAAGATGCGATCTGGGTGGAACGCGCTGTCGTGCGCGCGGTTCTGGCGGGGGAAGACGGCCCGTTTCTGCCGCCGCCACCTTACGCCATCGCGCATACCTTGCTAACGGCGTGGGCCGCGGGGCACGACTAAGCCCGAAAAGGTATACGAATGACCGATATCAACGTTAACATTCAGGCGATCGCCGAAGCCAAGGACCTGTTCTGCCCGAAAGTGACCTGGGTCCATCACTGGACCGAGACGCTGTTCAGCTTCCGCATCGAACGCCCGCAAAGCTTCCGCTTCGTCTCGGGCGAATTCATCATGATCGGGCTCGGCACGCCCGAGGGCAAGCCGCTGATGCGCGCTTACTCGATCGTCAGCCCGGCATGGGAGGACCATCTCGAATTCTTCTCGGTCAAGGTGAAGGACGGCCCGCTCACCTCGCGGCTGCAGCATCTGCAGGTCGGCGATCACATCCTGCTCGGGCGTAAACCCACCGGCACGCTCGTTCCCGATGCGCTAGAACCGGGCGAGCATTTGCTGATGATCGGCACCGGCACCGGCCTCGCGCCCTTCCTCTCGGTGCTGCGCGAGCCCGACACGCATGAGCGCTTCGGCCATATCGTCATCGCGCACACCGTGCGGCAGAAGGAAGAGCTCGCTTATCACGCGCTGCTCGAGGAAGACATTCGCAGCGACGAGATTTTCGGCGAACTGCTCAAGGACCGCTTCACCTATTATCCGACCGTGACGCGCGGCAGCTTCCACCGCCAGGGCCGCGTCACCGACCGCATCCGCGACGGCCGCTTCGCCGCCGATGTCGCCTTGCCGGCGGGCGATCTGAGCACGACGCGCTGGATGATCTGCGGCTCGATCGATTTCAACCGCGAGATGATCGAGATTCTGGAAGGTACTGGCTTGCGCGAGGGCACGCGGAGCAATCCGGGGCAGTTTGTTGTGGAGCGTGCTTTCGTCGGGTGAGGGGGTTGGGGGTTCAAGCACCCCTCCCCCCGTTCGTGTCGAGCGAAGTCGAGACACCCCGCACACCGGGTGGAAAAGGTTTCTCGACTTCGCTCGACATGAGCGCGAATGCCGATGAATCAAACCACCCCCCGTTCGGGCTGAGCTTGTCGAAGCCCCGCGTGCCACAAACACCGCCTAACGTGTTGCACGCTGCCCTTCGACAAGCTCAGGGCGAACGGTGGGGGTGTCCTACACCCTCATCCTCTGTCAGCATCGCCCAGCAACGCTCTTTGACAGAATTGGCACTTCGAGAAATCCGGGCGCAAACCGTGCCCGCC
>NZ_JBBATX010000005.1:0-14701 GCF_040398505.1 Sphingomonas sp.
CCAAGAATGTTCGCCTGATTGAGTTGAACCTCAAGGCGTTTGGCTATGATCTCGCCCGTCGCATGACGGAGGCGCTGCCGGTTCGGACCGACACCGTCGCGCGGCATGTCGGGTTGCGGTCGAAGGCATCGACGCAGGAAGATATCGAGAGCGATTGGGTCGCGCATTGGTCGGCCCAACTCAAGACGGCGGTCATCTATCACCGGAAGCTGTGGGAATTCGGCTATGTCCTGCAAGTGCTCTACGAACGTGGACATCTCGTGCCCAACGTCCGTGGGCTGGGTTTTGGCTGCGGTGTCGAGCCGATCCCGAGCTACCTCGCGTCTTGCGGCGTTTTGACGACGGTTACCGATCTTCCGCGCGACGCAGCGCAAGCAAAGGGCTGGATCGACACGAATCAGCACGTCGCGGCGCTGGAAAGCGCGTTTCATCCGCATTTGGTCGACCGGGCTACGTTCGATACCCACGTCGACTTCCGCGAAGCCGACATGAACGCCATTCCCGCCAGCTTGCAGAACTACGATTTTTGCTGGTCCATTTGCGCGCTCGAACACCTTGGCAGCATTCAGCAGGGGCTCGATTTCGTGGAGAACGCGCTCTCGGTGCTACGCCCCGGTGGCACGGCGATTCACACGATGGAGCTGAACGTCGATGAAACGGGGCCAACGATCGATAATTGGATGACGGTGCTGTTCCAGCGCAAACATCTTGAGGCGCTCGCCGAACGATTGCGGTCGAAAGGTCACCACATAGCCGAACTAGATTTCAACATGGGTGACAAGCCGATGGACAAATTCATCGACTTGCCGCCGTGGAGTCATGATCTCCCTGCCGATGTGAACGCGCGGCTCGGCGATCCGCGTCATTTGAAGGTTGGGATCGACGGGTTCGTCGCAACCTGTTTTGGCACCATCGTGACCAAGGCTGGCTGAGCGGGCATAGGCGGTTTGCGCACCGCCCCTAGCGCCAAACCGGAGCGGCGGTTACATGGACCGCCACGACTCGCTCCCCAGCAGGACACGGCACCCATGGACATTCGCCTCGGCCTCACTTTCGACGATGTTCTGCTCGTACCCGCCGAGTCCGACATCGTGCCGAGCCAGACCAACACCGCGACGCGCGTGACGCGCGGGATTGCGCTCGATATTCCGGTGCTGTCCTCGGCGATGGACACGGTAACCGAGGCCGATATGGCGATCGTCATGGCGCAATTGGGCGGGATCGGTGTGCTGCATCGCAATCTCGAAATCGACGAACAGGTCGCCGCGGTGCGTGCGGTCAAGCGGTTCGAAAGCGGCATGGTCGTCAATCCGATCACGATCGCGCCCTCGGCCACGCTGGCCGACGCGCAGGGGCTGATGCTGCGTCACCGGATCAGCGGTATCCCGGTGGTCGAGGCCGATGGCAAGCTCGTCGGCATCCTCACCAATCGCGACGTT
The DNA here is from genome assembly GCF_040398505.1 of Sphingomonas sp. Lineage (GTDB taxonomy): Bacteria > Pseudomonadota > Alphaproteobacteria > Sphingomonadales > Sphingomonadaceae > Sphingomonas. Next base: position 1,440 of record NZ_JBBATX010000005.1, read on the forward strand.
CGCTTCGCCGAAAACCCGCATCAGCCCGTGTCCGAGCTGATGACGCACGAAAATCTCGCGACCGTGTCGGCCGGGGTCGGCAAGGAAGAAGCGCGCCGCTTGCTGCATCAGCGCCGGATCGAAAAGCTGCTGGTGGTGGACGAACAGTATCGCTGCGTTGGCCTGATTACGGTGAAGGACATCGAAAAGGCCGTCACCTACCCCAATGCCACCAAGGACGAAGCGGGTCGCTTGCGCGTGGCGGCGGCCACCACGGTCGGCGACAAGGGCTTTGCGCGGACCGAGGCTTTGGTCGATGCCGAGCTCGATCTCGTCGTGATCGACACTGCGCATGGCCATAACAAGGACGTCGCGCGCGCGGTCGAACGCGTGAAGAAGCTGAGCAATTCGGTGCAGGTCATCGCCGGCAACGTCGCCACCGCCGAGGCGACGCGCGCGCTGATCGATGCGGGCGCGGACGGGATCAAGGTCGGGATCGGCCCGGGCTCGATCTGCACCACGCGCGTCGTCGCGGGGGTCGGCGTGCCGCAATTGACCGCGGTGATGGATTGCGCCGAGGTTGGCTTGAAGGCGGGCGTGCCGGTGATCGCCGATGGCGGCTTACGCACCTCGGGCGATCTCGCCAAGGCGCTCGCGGCGGGGGCTTCGGCGTGCATGATCGGCTCGCTGCTTGCCGGGACCGAGGAAGCGCCGGGCGAAACCTTCCTGTTTCAGGGCCGCGCCTACAAATCCTATCGCGGCATGGGTTCGGTCGGCGCGATGGGCCGCGGTTCGGCCGACCGCTATTTCCAGGGCGACATCAAGGATCAGTTAAAGCTGGTGCCTGAGGGGATTGAGGGTCAGGTCGCCTTCAAGGGTCCGGCGCGCGATGTGATCCATCAACTCGTCGGCGGCATCCGTGCGGCGATGGGCTATACCGGCTCGGCGACGATCGAGGAGCTGCAAGCGCGCGCGCGCTTTGTGCAGATCACCGGCGCGGGGCTCAAGGAAAGCCACGTCCACGATGTCGACATCACGCGCGAGGCGCCGAACTATCCGACAAGATAATTCCCCTCCCGCTTGCGGGAGGGGCTAGGGGAGGGCGCTATGACCCCATCCGCCAGAACCCAAGCCGCAATCGAACTCCTCGATCAGATCATCGCCGCCGCGCGTGATTCGGGGGGCGCCGCCGATACGCTGATCGCGCGCTATTTCGCTACCCGCCGCTATGCCGGGTCGAAAGACCGGCGCGCGGTGCGCGACCTCGTATACGCTGCGATCCGCGCCGTCGGCGAGCGCCCGCCTTCGGGCCGTAGCGCGATGCTCGCGCTGGCGGCGAGCGATGGCGAGGTCGCCGCAACCTTTGACGGCGTCGGCCACGGCCCCGCCCCGATCGGGAAGAAAGAAGTCACGGCCGCCAACGGCATTGCGCCGCGCTGGATTATCGATCGGCTGTACGGCTCTGACCTGGACGACGCCGAATGCGCGGCTCTGATCGACCGCGCACCGCTCGACGTGCGGATCAACCGCGCGATCGACGAAGTGATCGAAATCGAAGGCGCGGAGCCCATCCCCGGGCTGGCGGACGGGCTCCGCCTCCCGACCGGCACCAACGTCGAAAACCTCCCCGCCTTCAACCACGGCGCGATCGAAGTGCAGGATGCCGGCAGCCAGATCGTCACGCTCGCCGCGCGCGCGCAGCCCGGGCAGCGGATCGTCGATCTGTGCGCGGGTGCCGGCGGCAAGACGCTGGCGCTGGCGGCGGTGATGCGCGGGGAGGGCGTCGTGCTGGCGACCGATACCGATCGCAATCGCCTGTCGCGGCTTGCCCCGCGTGCCGAACGCGCGCGCGCCGGGATCATCGAGAGCCGCCTGATCAACCCGGGGCGCGAGCTCGAAATGCTCGACGATTGGATCGGCAGCGCCGATTGCGTGCTGATCGACGCGCCATGCTCCGGGACCGGCACATGGCGGCGCAACCCCGAGGCGCGCTGGCGGCTCACCCCCGACCGGATCGAACGGCTGGTCGAAACGCAGCGCAAGGTGCTCGAGGTTGGCGCCGCGCTAGTCAAGCCGGGCGGGGCCTTGGTCTACATCGTCTGCTCGCTGCTCGACGAGGAGGGCGCGGGGCAGGTCGCCACGCTCCTTGCCGCCAATCCCGGCTGGCGCGCGCAAGCGCTCGATTTGCCCGCCGGACGCAGGCACGGCCCCGGCACACGCCTGACTCCGGCGCATGACGCGACCGACGGCTTTTTTGTCGCGCGCTTGCACCACGCGTGATAGCCTGACCACCGTGTCGAAACTGGAGTATCTCATGCGTTACACGTCCGTCGCCGTTGCTGCTGCGTTGACGCTGCTGACCATTGGCACCGCGGTGCAGGGCCAGCGTGGCGATCCGGCGGTCGATGCGCGCTCGCTCGCGCTGCTCGCCAAGGGTCGCGCGCTACAGGTGGCGGGCAATCTCGATGCGGCCACCGATACGCTCGAAACCGCAGTGACGGTCGATCCGCGCAACCGCGAGGCTTTTGTCGTGCTCGCCCAGGTCGCGCAAAGTCGCGGCCTGCCGGGCAAGGCGATCCGGCTCTATCGCGAGGCGCTGTCGCTCGATCCCAATGATCTCGTGGCGCTGCGCGGTCAGGGCGAGGCGTTGGTCGCCAAGGGTGCCGTGCTGCGCGCCAAGGACAATCTCGCGCGGATCAGGACCGTGTGCGGCAAACGCGCCTGTCCCGAGGTTGCCGCTTTGTCGGCATCGATCGCCAAGGGGCCGCCGGTCGTAACCGCATCGGCGGCGATTCCGGCAACCGCGCCGAAGAAAGACTAACCGAGCGCGCGGGCGAGCGCGACGAACTCGGCGACGCTGACCGTCTCGGCACGCCGGGTCGGGTCGATCCCGACTTGCTCCAGCGCCGCCAACGCGCCGTTCACGCTTTTCAGGCTTTGCCGCAACATCTTGCGCCGCTGTCCAAAGGCGGCGGCGGTCAGCCGTTCGAGCGTCGCGAAGCGCACGCCGTCGGGCGCATCGCTCGGGCTGATATGGACGACTGCTGACATCACCTTTGGCGGGGGGGTGAAGGCGGAGCGATGCACCGGCATCGCGAGCACCGCGCGTGAGCGCCACTGCGCGAGCACCGCGAGCCGGCCGTACGCCTCGCCATCGGTCGGCGCGACGATCCGGTCAGCCACTTCGCGCTGGAACATCAGCGTCAGGCTTTGCCACCACGGGGCCCACTCCGCCGACAGCCAGCGTACCAGCAAGGCAGTCCCGATATTGTACGGTAGATTGGCGGCAATATGCGGCTTGGCGTCAAACAGCGGCGCAGCATCGATCTCCAGCGCGTCGCCCTCGATCACGCGCAGCTTGCCCGGATACGCCTCGCCCAGTTCGGCCAGCGCCGGAATGCAGCGCCGGTCGCGCTCGATCGCCGTGACACGCGCACCAGCGGCGAGTAGCGCGCGCGTGAGGCCACCCGGGCCCGGCCCGATCTCGAGCACCTCGGCATCGGCCAGGTCACCGGGGATCCGCGCAATCCGCGCCAGCAATTGCGCATCGAGCAGGAAATTCTGCCCCAACGCCTTGCTTGCATTCAACCCGTAGCGCGCGATCACGTCGCGCAAGGGGGGAAGATCGGGCGGTGTCGCCGTCGCGGATACGCTCACGCGTCGTCAGCAGCGGCGCGGCGCTGGGTCGCTTCGCCCGCCATGCGGATCGCCGCAATCATCGCGCCGGGTTCGGCCACGTTCTTGCCCGCAATATTGAACGCGGTGCCATGGTCGGGCGAAGTCCGGACGATCGGCAGGCCGAGCGTGATATTGACGCCGTCGTCGAAATACAGCGTCTTCAGCGGCACCAGCGCCTGGTCGTGGTAACAGCACATCGCGGCGTCATAGGTAGCGCGCGCGCGGGGATGGAACATCGTGTCGGCGGCAAACGGCCCGGTCGCGTCGATCCCCTCGGCGCGAAGCTGCACAATCGCGGGCGCGATGATGTCGATCTCTTCGCGCCCGATCGCGCCGCTTTCGCCCGCATGGGGATTGAACCCGGCAAAAGCGATTCGCGGCGCGAGGATCCCAAAATTGCGCATCAGCCCGCGGGCGGTGGCGCGGCCCTTGGCGACGAGCAAGTCGATCGACAACAAGCCGCTGACCGCGGAAAGCGGCACGTGGGTCGTCATTGGCACCACGCGCAGGTCCGGCCCGGCAAGCATCATCACCGCATTTTCTCCGGCAATACCGCAGCGTTCGGCGACGAATTCGGTCTGTCCGGGATAGGTGAAACCGATCTGGTAGAGCTGCGCCTTGGAAACGGGGCCCGTCACCAATGCTCGCGCCGCGCCCGACCGGGCCAATCCGGCTGCCAGCTCGAGCGCGCGGAGCGCACAGCGCGCGCCCTCGACGTCGGGCATACCGGCCACGATCTCGCCGCCATCCTCAACCGTCAGGATCGGCAGCGCCTTCTCGAACACGCCATTGGCGGCATCGGGGTGAGTGATCGCGCAGACCGGCCCATCCCACACCGCCGCAATCGCGCGTGCGTCCCCGGTGGCGAAGAACGGCGGCAAGCCCGCCTCGATCCGCCGCGCCCACGCCTTGGCGATGATCTCCGGGCCGATCCCGGCCGGATCCCCCATCGATATGGCGAGCGGGGCGAGCATCCGGGGATCAGCGATATTCGACGATCGCGTCGCGCCGCAAATCGCGCAGCAGCTGATTCGCGCGCAAATTGGTGCGCTGATTCTCCATTTTGCCGCGCATTTCATCGACCCCGGGAACATTTCCGGCGCGCGCTTCGTCGCGACCGCACAAAACCAGCGTGCGAATCCCGTCCTTGACCGATCCGAACGGCGGGCTGGCCTCGCCAACCTGCAGTTTCAGCATGATGTCGCGCAAGGCGCCGGGGAGCGCCTTAACTTGCACCGAGGCGTTGTCGACGACTTCCGCGCCAAGCGTCGCAGCGACCTTCGCCACTTCGCCACAGCCGCGTATCGCCTGCGTCGCCTTGGCGAATTCGGTGACGCGAACATCGGCCTGCGCTTGCGAGATGCCCTCGGGGAAACGCACGCTGACTTGCTTCAGCGTCAAATTCGCATCGAGCGGATCGGCCACGCCGATCTTGCGGGTTTCAACCAGATAGATGATCGAAAACCCGCCCGGCACCTCGATCGGCCCGGCGAGATGCTCGGGCGTCATCGATTTGATCGCTTCCACCAGCGACGGTGGCAATTGCGCCAATTGCGTCTCGCTCAACCAGTCGAGATCGCCTTCGGTGGCGGCGGTCGTCGCATTGGAGAAGCCGCGCGCATAATAGCCGAACGAGTCGTCGCCTTTCTCGCGCTTTTGGATCGACGCCATCATTTGCTTGGCTTGATTGAAAACTTCCTGCGCGCGGTCAGCATCGGCCTTCAAATAGATTTCGCGGACGTGATATTCGGTGGTGCCCTGCGCGTCGGTCAGCTTCTTGATGATCGCTTTCACTTCTTCGTCGCCGACATTCACATCGACCTTGCGGCGCAGATATTTGTTCCACGAAAGCTCGGCCTCGATCTGCCGCTTGAGCGAACGCTCCGACGAGCCAATCGAGCGCAGATAGACGCGCATATCGGCCGGAGTCTTGCCAAAGTTGCGCGCTACGATCGAATCATAGGTCTTGGTGATTTCGTCGGGCGCGATCTTGACCTCGGCGGTCTTGGCCTGTTGGATCTGCAGCGTTTCGTCGATCAGCTGCCGCGTGATGAGCAATTTGTATTGCGCCATTTCCGTCGGATTGAGCTTCAAGTCGCGTGCGGCGACCAGCAGCGCGACGCGCTGATCGACATCGGTGCCGGTGATCACCGCGCCATTGACCAGCGCGGTCGGCTTGCGGATATTGGGGTCAACCTTGCCGAACACCTGCAGGTTTTCCGGGATGTTGAGATTGTTCTTCGGCATCGCATCGTCTGGCACGGTCTGGGCGATCGACGCGCCGGTCAGCGAAACGAGCGCAGCCATTGCCACACTCAGCCCGATAGTGCGGCCGAAACGAGCCGTCTTTGCAAAGTCAGTCTTCACGTAGTTAAAATCCCATCCCGCGCGGCCATCACTGGACCGGCACCGGTCCAGTGCAACGCGCTGCCTGAACCAGTGCTTAGCGGCCAAGATTTTTGAATGCCAGTGTCAACAGGAAGCTGTTGCCGCTGCGTGCGTCGCCGGTGTCCTGATAATCGCGCTTCCACGTGAGGCCAAGGCGGAGGCAATCGTCCTCATATTGCACACCAAGCCGGTGGCGCACGGGATCGAAACCGTCGGCGAGCATCAGCGGGTCTTCGCGGCGGTCGGTCAGATCGATCACGGTTGACCCGAACAACGACCAGAATTTCGCGAATTGCACGCGTGCGCCGAGCCGGACCTCTTCGCGATCCTGCAAATCCTCCAGCGTCGGGTCGATCTTGCGGTTAAGCCGCAGATAACCGATCAGAACATAGCTGTTGCGCGATCCGATCGTCGCATCCAGTTCGTTACGGCGCAGCACCAGGGTGTCCTTGTCGAGCCGGTAGCGGTGCACCACCGACACGAAATCGTGATACCGCAATTCGGTGCGCCCAACGATGTCGGACATCCGGCGCGACAGGCCGGTTCCGTCCGGAAACAGCGTCGCGCGCGTGTTGAGGCGATAGCTCTGGCCAATATTGGTGGTGAAGGCGAACCCTGGCACATCGACCGACCAGTCGAGCCCATAGGTAAAGCGCGTCGAATCCTCGAATCGGTCATAGCCGGGGAAGCGGTTGAGCGAGAACAGGTTCGAATCCTCGAGATCGACGGCGCGCGCATCCTCGTTCGGGACAGCGAGGTTGGCCATCTGCGGTGCCGCGACAATCTGGAACCGCGGGGTCAGCCGCTGCGTGCCGCCCAGGAACGACCCGATCAACGGCCATTTCACATCGATCGCCACCGCGCCGATCGCGCGGGTACTGATCCCTTCATTGCCGCGATAGCTTGCCACCGTTGTCGCCAGCGTATCGTTGGTATTGTACACGTCGCCGCGCGCAAAGGCGGTGAAGGTCACTTCTTGCCCCCATGGCGTCAGCTTGCGCAAATCCCACTTCGCGCTGGCAAAAGCGCGCTGCGTATCCTGTCCCGCCGGACGGGTTATGGCGAGGCTGTTGGCTTGAAACTCGAACGTCCCGCCGAGCAAGCCCTCTTTGACGCGTTTGCGGAAATCGATTTCGGGCAGCGCGATCGGCTGCAAGCCCTGGCGGTCGCCGACCCGCAGCGTCTGCACATACCAGCCGGTGATCGCGAAATAGCTGTCGCGGTCGATCCGCTCGACGCTGGCGGTGGTGCGCAAGCGGTCATCGGTCGAAATGTCGTAGCGCCGCAGGAACGTGCGGTCGGTGACGAGCCGCACCGAAGCGGTGGCGCTCCAGTTCGGGCTCAGCTGGAAACGACCGACTCCATCGAGATAGCCGCGAAAGTAATTGGGCGTGCCCGGCGGCGTCGGCGTCAGCAAATCGACGCTGCGCGGGCTGGCGGTCGCATAGCCCGCGATCTTGTAAGAGCCGAGCGTGTTGAGCGCGCTATATTCCGCCTGCAACATCGGCAGCACCGCGCTGTAAATACGCGGCGTAATCGTCAGCCCGCGATTGGGCGCGAGCGCAAAATGATAGGGCTGGGCAAATTCGAAGCCGTTGACGCGGCCGTATTTGAAATCCGGGCTGAGTAAGCCGTTATTATTTTCGCCGCCGATCGGGTTCGACAAAGCCGGTAACGGCAGCGTCGGCAGTCCGAACAGGTTGATCCGCGCACCCTTGTAATAGATTCGTCCGCGCTCGGGGCGGTAGAGCACGCGCACGGCGGTGATTTTCCATGACGGCTCCTTCGGGCATCCATCCGATCCGGTCACCGTGCACGGCGTATAGGCGGCGTCTTCCAGCACGACCGTCTCATCGAGCGAGCGCGTGCCTTTGCGCGCCGCAAGCCGCCCGCCGCGCTCAAGCACGAGCAACATATTGTCGACGACCCCATCCTTCAGCGCGTCGCTCAACTCGATCGAATCGCCATACGCCGTGTCGCCGCCGGGATTGACCACCGCGATGTTGCCGGTCGCGACGACCTTGCCGGTCTTGCGGTTCCACACGACCTTGTCCGCGCGCAGCCGATCCCCGCTGCGATACATGCGGACGTCACCCGTCGCGGTCACGACCTCGTCATTCTGGTCATATTGCAGCACGCCGGCAGTGAATTTCACCTGATCGTCGCCCGCACTCGGCGTTGCCGACGGGGGCGGAAGCGGCGTGGTGCGCGCCTGCAAATCCTGCGCCGATGCCTGAGTGGCGATCAGCACGAACGGCGATACGGCCATGGCAAGGAGGGAAGCACGCATCACGTCGGAACAATACCCTGGCGCAAAAAGGCCCGGAACTCTCGTCCGATGCCGCTGATCTGTCTCGCCCTATCGCATCGCTGCCCGGATGCTGCAATCGTGCTGCGCCAAAATGGGTGACGCGGTCCTTTGCACGCGCCGTCCTTTGCCAGCACGGCCTCGGCGTCCTACATACCCACGACTCATCCCTATTTTGTCGTAACCGAGGCTTCTCCATGCAGATCGATCTTTCCAGCGCCGTCCCCGCGCCGCGCGCCGCCATCGCCTTTCTCGTCGAAAAGGACGGCCTGGCGCGGCTTGCGAGCGGTTTGATCAACGCCGCCGCGCTCGATCTGGTGAAGGCGGCGGCACGCGCCAGCCGGTTCGAAGGCGAGACGGCGGCCGTGGTCGAGACGTTCGTTGCCGAGCCGGCAGGCGTCCGTCGGGTCCTGTTGCTCGGCACCGGGGCCGGCGGTGAAGGCGATTTCGAGCGCGCCGGCGGGGCGCTGACCGCGCGGCTGCTGACCTCGGGGGTCGAAAGCGCCAGCGTCGATTTCGCCAACGCCGGCGCGACGCCCAAGGCCGCCGCGCGGTTCGCCGCCGCGGCCGCACAGCGCGGCTGGCGGCATGACATTTATCGCACCAAATTGTCGGAAAAGGCCAAGCCGACGCTGACCTCGGTCGTGCTGCACGGCACCCCCGATGGCACCGCTGCGGCCTGGAGCACGCAGAAGGCGCTGACCGAGGGGCTGGAACTCACCCGCACGCTGGTGGCCGAACCGCCCAACGTCATCTACCCCGAAACCTTCGTCGCCAAGGTGCTGGCCGAAGTCGCGGGGCTCGGCCTCGAAGTCACCGTGCTCAATGAAGCCGAAATGCGCGAGCTCGGCATGGGCGCGTTGCTCGGCGTCTCGCAAGGTTCCGCCAAGGAAGCGCGCTTGCTCGCGCTGAAATGGAGCGGGGCAGGGGCCGGCGATCCCGATCTGGCGTTGGTCGGTAAAGGCGTCACGTTCGATACTGGCGGCATTTCGCTGAAGCCCGGGCCCGGCATGGAAGACATGAAGTGGGACATGGGCGGCGCGGGTGCCGTGGTCGGCGCGATGAAGGCGCTGGCGACGCGCAAGGCCAAGGCCAACGTCATCGGCGTGTGCGGCCTGGTCGAGAACATGCCCGATGGCGACGCGATTCGCCCCGGCGACATTCTCACCTCCATGTCGGGCCAGACGATCGAAATCCTCAATACCGATGCCGAGGGACGTCTCGTGCTGTGCGACGCGATCACGTGGGTCCAGCGGACACACCGGCCCAAGACGATCATCGATCTCGCCACGCTGACCGGCGCGATCATCATCAGCCTTGGTAACGAGCATGCCGGCTGCTTTGCCAATGACGATACGCTCGCGGATCAACTGCTGGCGGCGGGCAAGGCATCGGGCGACCATTTGTGGCGCTTCCCGCTGAGCGATGCGTATAACAAACTGATCGACAGCCCGATCGCCGACATGAAGAACGTAGGCCCGCGCGGCGCCGGTTCGATCACCGCGGCGCAGTTCATCCAGCGCTTCGTCGATACCGGCGTGAAATGGGCGCATCTCGATATTGCCGGTATGGTCTGGGCCGATAAGCCTGGCGCGACCTTCGACAAAGGCGCGACCGGCTTCGGCGTGCGACTGCTCGACCGGTTTGTGGCGGATCATTTCGAGGGCTGATCGATATTCCCCTCCCGCTTGCGGGAGGGGTTAGGGGAGGGGATGTCCGAATGCAGAGTGTAGTCCGTTTCCACACTGCCCTCCCCCAACCCAGTTCGGGGTCGGATGTGCCCCCGGCGCATCCTCGACAGCGCGGGGCGCTGTCGACCCCGAACTCGCAGGCGGGAGGGGAGTAAAAAGCGTGCAAGTCGATTTCTACCACCTCACCCAGCAACCGCTCGACCGCGTCCTTCCCCGCATCGCCGAGCGCGTGGTGGAGAGCGGCGGTCGACTGCTCGTCATTGCCGATCGCGAAGAGCAACGCGTCGCGCTCGACCGCTTGCTCTGGACCTACACCCCCGAATCCTTCCTCCCCCACGCGATTGCGGACGGGGAAGCGGACGCCGCGCAACCGATCCTGATCGCCGCCCACCCGGCCCCCGCCAACGCCGCCCGCAACATCGCGCTGGCCGACGGAATCTGGCGCGACGAAGCGCTGACCTTCGACCGCGCCTTCCATTTCTTCGATGCCGAGCGCATCGCCGAGGCGCGTATTGCGTGGAAAGCGCTGGCCGACCGGGACGGAATCGAACGCCGCTATTGGAAGCAGAACGAGGCCGGCCGCTGGGAGCAAGCCGCCTGAGGCTTGCATCGGCGCGGCGCGCCGACTAGGGAGCCGCGACTTCCGACATCCGTTTCACATTACAGGAGCTTCACGGTCATGGCCGCGAACCGTACGTTTTCGATCATCAAGCCCGACGCCACGCGTCGCAACCTGACGGGCGCCGTCACCAAGATGCTCGAGGAAGCCGGCCTGCGCGTCGTCGCCTCGAAGCGCATCCAGATGACGCGCGATCAGGCCGAGGGCTTCTACGCCGTCCACCGCGAGCGCCCGTTCTTCGGCGAACTGGTCGCGTTCATGATCTCCGGCCCCGTCATCGTGCAGGTGCTCGAAGGCGAGAATGCGATGCAGCGCAACCGCGACATCATGGGCGCGACCAACCCGGCCAATGCCGAGCCCGGCACGATCCGCAAGGAACTCGCCGAGTCGATCGAAGCCAACACCGTCCACGGTTCGGACAGCGACGAGAATGCCGCGATCGAAATCGCCTATTTCTTCGCACCGCACGAAATCGTTGGCTGATCCGGTCTGGCGGCTGCGCAGCGCGGGGGCGGCAGATGCCGATGCCCTCGCGCTCGTCGCGTCCGCCACTTTTCTGGAAACCTATGCCGGGTCGCTCGACGGCGCGGACATGGTCGCGCATTGCCTCGCCAACAACACGCGCGAGAAATTCGCAGCGTGGGCGAGCGATCCGCACAGCGCCGTCACGCTGGCCGAGGCACTGCCCGGCCATGCGCCACTTGGCTACACCGTCCTGACGTCGGTCGATCTCCCGATCGCGCCGCGCGAGGGCGACATCGAGCTTCGCCGGATCTATGCGATGGGGCGGTTGCATGGCACCGGCGCAGGCCCGGCGCTGATGACGCAGGCGCTGTCCGATGCCGCGCGGCTGGGCAAAGATCGCGTCGTGCTGGGCGTGTGGGGTGAAAACCACCGCGCGCACCGCTTCTACGAACGCCAGGGCTTCAGCGTGATCGGCACGCGGCAATTCACGGTCGGCAGCGTGGTGCACGACGATCTGGTCTACGCGCGCGGCGTTTAACCTTTCGGCCGCTGCGCCGCCCACACCGCATCGAGCCGCTTCTGATCACCGCCCAGTTCATGCAACCGCAAGCTCTCAAGCTTCAGCGTCCGCCCGAACAGCGGCACGCCCTTTTCAGTCTTCCACCCGATGTCGTAAATCCCGCGCGTGGTGCGCGGCGTGTCGCCGTCCCAATAGGTCAGCACGATCAGCACCGGCAGACGCCCGCTGCGCGCATCCGGCCCGCCATCGGTCGCCTTGAGCAAGGCGTGCTCGAACCAGCCGCGCTCGATACTGTCGGCAACGGTATCCCGGCTGCCGATGCCGAGATCGGTCGGGAAGGTCACGATCGCATCGCGGATCGCGTGACGCTCGTCATGTTGGAGCAGCAATGCGGCACCGTTTGGAGCCGCCACCGCGCGCACATCGAAGCGCGCGCTTTCGCGCTCGGCCTTGGCCGAAGCGACTTGCTTCTCGGTCGTTTCCTCGCGGCGGTCCGCCCAATTGAGATACAGGCCGAGCAGCGCAATGATCAGCCCTGCGACGGCGATGAATTCGCCTAGATTGATCCAGCGGCGGCGCGTCGCGGCGGCCTCGGCCTTGGCGACGGCCTCGGTCGCGGCGACTTGCAGCGCCGGGTCGGGCGCGGGTGCCGGTTCTGCTGCAGGTTCGATCGGTAGGACTGGTTCGTCGCTCATCGGCCGCCAGCCTCCAGCAAGCGCCGCGGCGCGACCAATTCCCAGCTAATCGCGATCCGGTCGCCGACGCGGTCCCAATCGACATCGTCGCGGTCGAGCCGCATCGCGACCCAGCCCGACGGCCCCATGTACGGCGGGCTGTAGTAACAGTCCGGGTCCAGTTCGATCAGCATCGCTTGCTCGTCGCGGCCCGTCGTCTTGACGATCACGATCGTCTCACCGTCGCCGTGATGATTGTGCCAGAAATAGGCAAAGAACTTGCCTTTCGTGATGAAGAACCCCGGCGCGCCGTGCGACAGCCGCTCGTCAGCCTCGGGCAGCGCCAAGGCTAGCGCGCGGATTCGTGCCAGCGGGATTTCCGGATCGGGACTCATCGTGCGACAAACTCTGCCAGAACCCGCGGGTAAAGGCGATGCTCCGCTTCGAGCACGCGCGCCGCAAGCAGGTCGGGCGTATCGCCGGGCAGGATCGGCACCTCGGCTTGCCCCAGCACTTCGCCGCCATCCAATTCCTCGGTCACGACATGGACCGAGCAGCCCGCGACCGCGTCACCGGCTTCGATCGCGCGGAGGTGCGTGTCGAGGCCCTTATATTTGGGCAGAAGCGACGGGTGAATGTTGATGATCCGCCCCCGCCAGCGCGCGACGAAATCGTCCGAGAGCAGCCGCATATAACCGGCGAGCGCGATGATCTCGACCTCGTTGGCGTGGAGTGCTGCGTCGATCGCCGCTTCATAGTCGGCCTTGGGAATGCCCTTGGGCGACTGAAAGAAGGTTGCGAGGCCGTGCTTGCACGCCCAGGCGATGCCGGCGGCATCGGGCTTGTCCGAGGCGACCAGGGCGATCTCGTAGCCGCTGGCTTGCTCGACCAGCGCCATCATGTTGGAACCACGCCCCGAAAGCAGGACGCCGACTCTTTT
>NZ_JBBATX010000005.1:14801-25354 GCF_040398505.1 Sphingomonas sp.
GCCGGGGAAGCGGCCAGCGGGAAACCTATCCATGCACATGCGTCGCCGACCAGGCACCGCGCCCGCCCCAGATTTCATCCGACCCGGAAACCGTACACCCACGCTCACCGTCTTCGATCAACCCGATCGCGAACACCGTCTCGCCCGCGGCCTCCAGCGCCGCCGTCACCGCCGCGACCCGGTCGGCCGAAACCACCGCAACCATCCCGATCCCGCAATTGAACGTCCGCGCCATTTCCCCTGGCTCTATATTGCCCTGCGCTTGCAGGAACGCCATCAAGCGCGGCTGCGGCCACGCATCGGCATCGATATGCGCGTGGCACCCCTCGGGCAAAACGCGCGGGATGTTTTCCAGCAGCCCGCCGCCGGTAATATGCGCGAGGCCCTTGATCGCCCCGTCGGCCAGCACGGGCAGCAGCGCCTTCACGTAAATCCGCGTCGGCGCCATCAGCGCGTCGATCAGCAAGATATCGGCATCGAACAAGGCCGGGCGATCGAGCTTCCACCCCTTGTCCGCGGCCAGGCGTCGCACCAGCGAAAAGCCGTTCGAATGCACCCCTGACGATGCCAGCCCGAGAATGACATCCCCCGCCGCGATATCGCGCCCGGTCAGCACGCGGTCGCGTTCGACCGCACCGACGCAAAAGCCCGCCAGATCATAATCGTCGGCGGCATACATCCCCGGCATTTCTGCCGTCTCGCCGCCGATCAGCGCGCAGCCGGCCTGCCGGCAGCCCTCGGCGATCGAGGCGATCACGCGCTCGGCGACCGCCGGATCGAACTTCGCGGTCGCGTAATAATCGAGGAAGAACAACGGCTCGGCACCCTGCACGATCAGATCATTGGCGCACATCGCGACCAAATCGATCCCGACTCCGTCATGCCGGTTATGCTCGATCGCGAGTTTCAGCTTGGTGCCGACCCCGTCATTGGCGGCGACCAGCAACGGATCGACGAAGCCCGCCGCCTTGAGGTCGAAAAAGCCGCCAAAGCCGCCCAGTTCGGCGTCGGCGCCGGAGCGCCGCGTCGACTTAGCGAGCGGCCCGATCGCGCGCACCAGCGCATTGCCCGCCGCGATCGAGACGCCTGCCTGGGCGTAAGTGTAAGGCTCATTGCCGGGTTTCGTATCGTTCATGATCGTCGCCTAGCCATATCCTGCTTGGATTTCCACGCCTCCTTTGCCAAAAGGGCGCCGTCATGCCAATCCGCCGCTTTTCTCGTGCCTTCCAATTCATCGCTGCGCTCGCGCTCGTCGCGACGGGCGGGCTGGTGATCGCGCAAGTCGACGATCCCGATCAGGGGCTTGCCCCGGCCGACAGTTCGGGCAGTTTCGAGGTTGGCGGGATCGAAGTCGATGTGACTGGCAAGTCGGCCGACACGGCGCGCTATGCCGGGTGGCGGATCGCACAGCGCAAGGGCTGGCAATTGCTCGCGAAACGGCTCGGCGTGGCCGGCGCGACGCTGTCCGACGGTGCGCTCGACGGCGTCGTCTCGGGAATCGTGGTCGAGAATGAACAGATCGGCCCGAATCGCTACGTCGCGCGGCTCGGCATCTTGTTCAGCCGCGCCAAGGCGGGCGCGATCCTTGGCGTGCCCGTCGGTGCGACGCGGTCCGCGCCGATGCTGACGATTCCGATCGAAATCAGCGGCGGCGCCGCGACCGGTTTCGAACGCAAGACCGCTTGGACTGACGCCTGGACGCGCTATCGCACCGGTAACAGCGCGATCGACTATGTCCGCCCGAGCGGCACCGGCGCGGACGGGATGCTGCTCAATCTGGGCCAGACCGCACGGCGCGGGCGCGGCTGGTGGCGAGTCGTGCTCGATCAATATGGTGCCAATGACATTCTGGTGCCCAAGGTCACGCTACGCCGCGAATGGCCCGGCGGGCCGATCATCGGCCAGTTCGAGGCGCGGCACGGACCCGACAACCGCCTGCTCACGCAATTCTCGCTCCGCGTCGATCGCGGCGACGCGCTCGCGGTGCTGCTCGACGCCGGGGTCAAGCGGATCGACGACACCTATCAGGCAGCATTGCGCGCCGGGATGCTGGCAGGCGATCCGAGCCTGACCTTCGTCGCGCCGGTCGCCACCGCGACACCGACCGAGACCGCGACCGATGTGGTGCCGGTCGATCTCGGGATTGATGGCGCGACACCCCCCGGCGGGACCGGTTCGGTCATCACGGTGCAGGTCGACACGCCGACCGCATCCTCGGTCACCTCCACCGAAAATGCGCTGAAAACGGTGCCCGGAGTCCGCTCGGCGGTCACGACCAGCCTCGCCATCGGCGGTGTGTCGGTGCTGCGCGTTGCTTTCGATGGCGATCCGACGGTGCTGCGCGGGGCGCTCGAAGCCCGCGGCTGGAGCGTGGGTGCCAGCGGGTCAACGCTGCGCATCCGCCGCTCGGGCCAGCCGAGCCAAGGCGGGCAGGTATCGCCGCCTGCCGACAATTCGACCGGCTGACATGGTGCAGGCAGCGCAAATGGCCCTCCCGTTCGATTGGCCAGCCGATCCGCGCGACGACGAATTCCTGATCGGACCGTCGAACCAGCGCGCGGTCCAGCAGCTCGAACGCTGGAGCACGTGGCCGGTGATGGCGGTGGTCGTCACTGGTCCGCGCAAATCGGGCCGCAGCCTGCTCGCGCGCATTTTCGCGGCGAAGACGGGTGGCGGGCTGATCGATGATGCCGAGCGGCAGAATGAAACGGCGATTTTCCACGCCTGGAACCGCGCGCAAGAGGACCGCCGCCCAGTGGTGATTGTCGCCGATGCACCGCCGCCGGAATGGCAAATCAAGCTGCCCGATCTGCGCTCGCGCCTGACCGCCAGCCCGATGGTCCGGATCGGCGATCCCGACGAGGCACTGATGCGCGCGATCTTCGAACGGCAGTTCCTGCGCCGCGGGATCGATGCCCGGCCCGAGGTGATTCAATGGCTGGTCGTGCGGGTTGAGCGCACGCATGTCGCGTTGCTCCGCGCGGTCGATTTGCTCGATCAGGCGGTGCTCGAACGCCACAAACGCTTGTCGATCCCGCTCGCGCGCGCCACATTGGAAGAGGCCGGGCTGATCCCCGGTCGCGCCCCCGAATCGACGGAAACCGCATGACTCGCCCCGCCCATCTCGCCAGTATGGATCTCGATGACGACCCGTTCGCGGGAAGCGAGGGGAGCGATCGCTACTTCAATCGCGAGCTGTCGTGGCTCGCCTTCAACCGCCGCGTGCTGGAGGAAGCGTGCAACCCCGCGCATCCTTTGCTGGAGCGGGTGCGCTTCCTGTCGATCTCGGGATCGAACCTCGACGAATTCTTCATGGTGCGCGTCGCCGGGCTGAAAGGGCAGCAGCTGCAGGACGTCGCGCGCTTGTCGAGCGATGGCCTCACCTCGGGCCAGCAACTCGCCGCGATCGTCGCCGAGGCCGATGCACTGGTCACCAGCCAGCGCGACGTGTGGCGTGATCTGCGTCGTCAGCTCGCCGAAACCGGTATCGCGGTGCTGAGTTCGCGTACGATTGACGAGGCCTTGTCGCCCGAGGATCTGCGCTGGCTCGAAACCCAGTTCCGCGAGCAAATCTTCCCGATCCTGACGCCGCAAGCGCTCGATCCGGCACATCCCTTTCCGTTCATGCCCAATAAGGGGCTGGCGGTGATGTTCGACCTCGTCCGCATGTCGGATGATCAGCCGATTCGCGAATTGGTCATGCTGCCGGCACAAATGCCGCGCTTCCTGCGCTTGCCCGGCGACAAAGCCCGTTATGTCGCGGTCGAATCGCTGGTGAAGCGCTTCGCCTCCTTGGTTTTCCCAGGCTACCGCGTCATCGGCGCCGCCGAATTCCGCGTGCTGCGCGATAGCGATATCGAGATTGAGGAAGAGGCCGAGGATCTCGTCCGTTACTTCGCCAATGCGATCAAGCGTCGCCGCCGCGGCCGCGTGATCCGGCTTGAGCTCGAAAGCGGTATGCCGCAGGTCCTTGGCGCGGTGCTGCGCGACGAATTGGGTGGATCGGACTGTTTCGTCACCGAAAGCGGCGCATTCCTGGGCGTCGGCGATCTGGAGGCGATCGTCGATGAAGATCGCCCCGATCTGAAATTCACGCCCTTCTCACCGCGTTTTCCCGAGCGCATCCGCGAATTTGGCGGGGACTGCTTCGCCGCGATCAGCGCCAAGGACATCGTCGTCCACCACCCGTATGAAACCTTCGACGTGGTGCTCGCCTTCCTCAAGCAAGCCGCCGCCGACCCCGATGTCGTCGCGATCAAGCAGACGCTGTACCGCGCGGGTAAGCAGCCCGCCGTCATCAACGCGCTGATCGCCGCCGCCGAGGCGGGCAAGTCGGTTACTGCCGTCGTCGAGTTGAAGGCGCGTTTCGACGAGGAGCAAAATCTGCTCTGGGCCGCCTCGCTCGAACGCGCGGGCGTGCAGGTGGTGTACGGCTTCATCGACTGGAAAACGCACGCCAAGGTGTCGATGGTGGTGCGGCGCGAGGCGGGGCAATATCGCACCTACTGCCATTTCGGGACGGGCAATTATCACCCGATTACCGCGAAGGTATATACCGACCTCAGCTTCTTCACCGCCGACCCCCGGCTGGGGCGCGATGCGGCGCAGATGTTCAATTACATCACCGGTTATGTCGAACCCGAGAATATGGCGCTGATCAGCCTCAGCCCGCGCGATCTGCGCCCGCGCCTGATGCGCCTGATCGACGACGAGATCGCCAATGCGCGCGCCGGAAAGGCCGGCGCGATCTGGGCCAAGATGAATTCGGTGGTCGATCCTGCCGTGATCGAAAAACTGTATGAGGCGAGCGCGGCGGGGGTGGAGATCGACTTGATCATCCGCGGCATATGCTGCCTCAAGCCGGGCGTGCCTGGCCTGTCCGACAATATCCGAGTCAAGTCGGTGATCGGCCGCTTCCTCGAACACAGCCGCATCTGGTGTTTCGGCAATGGCAAGGCGTTGCCCAATGACAAGGCGAAGGTGTTCATCTCCTCGGCCGATTGGATGCAGCGCAATTTCGATCGGCGGATCGAATATATGCTCCCGATCGAGAACAAGACCGTGCATCAGCAGATCCTCGATCAAGTGATGGTCGCCAATTTGATCGACAATGAACAAAGCTGGGATTTGCAGGCCGATGGATCGTATGTGCGGGTCGAACCCGGCGACCGGCCGTTCAACCTGCACCGCTATTTTATGACCAACCCGTCGCTATCGGGGCGCGGTGCCTCGCTCGCGGTCAGCGGTTCGGTGCCGAAACTTTCGCTGCGCAACCGGCGTTGATCGCCTGATGGCGACGCTCCTGTTCCGTAAGCCCAAGCCCGAGACCGTTGGCGAGCCGCGTACCGGCATCATCGACATCGGCTCGAACTCGATCCGCCTGGTCGTCTATCAGGGGCCCGAGCGGCTGCCCGCGATCCTGTTCAATGAAAAAGTGATGGCCGGGCTCGGTCGCGGCCTCGCAGAGACCGGCGCGATCACCGCGTCCGCGCTCGATGTTGCGGCCGATGCGCTCGCGCGCTTCGCCGCGGTCGCGCGCGAGATGGAGGTGACGCGGCTGCGTACCGTCGCCACCGCTGCGGTGCGCGATGCCTCAAATGGCAAGGTCCTGCTCAACAGCGCGCGCGACCTCGCGCTCGACGTCGAATTGCTCTCGGGCGAGCAGGAAGCGACCGCTGCGGGATATGGCGTCCTGTCGGCGATTCCGCTGGCGGACGGTATTGTCGGGGATCTCGGCGGCGGCAGCCTCGAATTGATCCGGGTGCGCGCCGGCCGGGTCCATGAACGCGTGTCGTTCCCGCTCGGCGTGCTGCGCATCGCGGCGGTACGCGCGAAGGGGCAAGGTGCGCTCCAGCGCACCGTCGCACGGTCGCTGCAGGAGGCCGGCTGGCTGCGCAAAGGGGAGGGGCTTCCGCTCTATCTCGTCGGCGGCTCGTGGCGCGCGCTCGCGCGGCTCGACATGCATATCGGGCAATATCCGCTCCCGGTGATCCACCAATATGCGATGTCAGCCGATGCGATTGCGCGGATGGGGCGCACGATCAGCCACGTCAACAAGCCGTGGCTGCGCGCGATTCCCGGCCTGTCGGCGGCGCGATCGGCCAATCTGGGCGATGCGACGGCGCTGCTAACGGTGTTGCTTAAGCATCTTGGCAGCGACACCACGATCGTCTCCGCGTTCGGCCTGCGCGAGGGGTTACTCTATGGTGCGCTCGATCCCGCGGTGCGCGCGCAGGACCCGCTGATCGTCGCAACGCGTGACGAAGGCCGTCGCCATGGCCGCTTTTCCGAGCATGGCGATTTGCTCGACGGCTGGATCGCACCGTTATTTACCCGCGACGAACCCGAAATGGCGCGGCTCCGGCTCGCGGCGTGCTTGCTCGCCGATGTCGGCTGGCGCGCCAACCCCGAATTTCGCGCCGAACGCGGCGTCGAGGTCGCGCTCCACGGCAATTGGGTGGCGATCGACGCGCGCGGCCGGGCGCTCGTCGCACAGGCGCTCTACACCAGCCTTGGTGGCGGTATCGAGACGCCCGAGCCGCTGGGCGTGCTCGCCAGCCCGACGGACCTGAAGCGCGCGGTCCATTGGGGGCTGGCGATGCGGCTGGGGCAGCGGATGAGCGGGGGCCTTGCCGGACCGCTGCAACGCTCGTCGCTGGCAGACGATGGGATGACGCTGACGCTGCACGTCGCTGCCACCGACCTCGCGCTGTATAGCGAGACGGTCGAACGCCGCCACGCCTCGCTGGCGAGCGCGCTGGGGCGCAAAGCGCTGATTACCGGCTAGGATGGCGCGGAAATACTATCTCACCGCCACGTTGCCCGACGGTTATGTCAAGACGATCGGCCCGACCGCGACTGCCTTCACGCACTATTGGCGGATTGTCGCGACGCTTGAAAACGGCAAGACCGAGGTGTTTTGGGGTCACACCAAATCGCCCGCCGAGGCCAAACGCAAACGCGCGGCCGCGGTCGAAGCCGCGACGAGCCGCGGCTGGACACGCTATGTGTTTGAAATGGTCGACCTCACCCGCAGCGACGCGTGACGCTCAGGTGACATCCTCGGTCCGCGTCATCTTGAGCTTGCCGTTCACCACGGCGAAGGCGAGCCGGCCCTCGACCAGATCGAGCGCATCGCGACCGAATTGTTCGAAGCGCCACCCCTCGAGGATCGACAGCCCGCTGCGCTGACCCGCTGCCAGCGCATCGATGTCGTCGCCACGCGCCAGCAACCGCGACGCGACGTCGATTTCCTTCGAGCGGATCTTGAGCAGCAGCTTGAGCAGATCGGCGACCAAGGCACCGTCCTTGCCCATGCCCGGCTTGCGGTCGTCGCGCGAGGGCATTTCCTCCGCCGTCATCGGCGTCGCCCCCTCCAGCGCTTGCATCAGCCGCGCGCCAATGTCGTTCTGCGCCCAGGTCGCCGAGAGTCCGCGCACCTTGGCAAGATCGACCTGCCGCTTCGGCGCATGCCCCGCCAGATCGGCGATCGTCTCGTCCTTGACGATTCGCCCGCGCGGCAGATCCTTGCCGCGCGCCTCGATCTCACGCCACCGCGCGAGCGCCTTCAGGCGGCCGAGCACTTCGGGCTTGCGACTCGGCACTTTGATCCGGCGCCACGCTTCCTCGGGATCGTTGGCGTAATTCTTGGGGTCGCCGAGCCGCTCCATTTCCTGATCGAGCCACGCCCCGCGCCCGGTGCGGCGCAGTTTCTCAAGCATTTGCGGGAAGATCTCGGCGAGATGCGTTACGTCGCCAATCGCATATTCGATTTGCCGCGCATCGAGCGGACGCCTGGACCAATCGGTAAAGCGCGCGCCCTTGTCGATCGTGAAGCCGAGATAGGCATCGACCAGATTGGAATAGCCGACCTGTTCGCCTTGCCCCAGCGCCATCGCTGCGATTTGCGTATCGAACAGCGGGTGCGGGGTCGTGCCGGTGAGGTTGTAGACGATTTCGAGATCCTGCCCGCCGGCGTGAAACACCTTCAGCACGTCGGCATTGTTGACCATCAATTGCAGCAGCGGGGTCATGTCGAGCCCCGGCGCGAGCGGATCGATCGCCGCTGCCTCGTTCACATCGGCAATCTGGATCAGGCAGAGTTCGGGCCAAAAGGTGTTCTCGCGCATGAACTCGGTGTCGATGCAGACGAAATCGGCCTGCGACAATCGCGTACATAAATTGGCAAGAGTGGCGCTGTCGGTGATGAGGGGGTGGATATGCATCTCGACCCCATAGCGAGGGTCGAGCGCCTTGACAAAGGCGGATGAGGAAGGGAGTGCCGCAGTCACATAACGTGGCTGTCATCCCCGCCAAGGGTCCCATCAAAGTAGTACTTTGATGGGTGCCCGAAAGCGGGGACCCATCACCCGCCGTTGGAGCTGGGTCCCCGCTTTCGCGGGGATGACAGAGTTGATGAGAGATTTCGAAATGCACGCCTATCGCACCCATACTTGCGCCCAGCTCCGCGCCGCCGATGTCGGCACCTCGGTCAAGCTTAGCGGCTGGATCCACCGCAAGCGCGATCACGGCAATTTGCTGTTCGTCGATGTGCGCGATCATTATGGCATCACCCAGATCGTCACCGACAGCGACAGCCCGACGCATGCGGTGCTCGATAAGCTCCGCGCCGAATCGGTCGTGACGATCACCGGCGATGTCGTCGCGCGCTCGCCCGAGACGGTGAACGCGAACTTGCCCTCGGGCGAAATCGAAATCCGCGCGCGCGACGTCGTGGTGCAATCGGCGGCGAACGAGCTGCCGATGCCGGTGTTCGGCGAGCAGGAATATCCCGAGGATATCCGCCTGCGCTATCGCTTCCTCGATTTGCGGCGCGAGCGGCTCCACGCCAACATCCTGCTGCGCTCGAACGTCATTTCCTCGCTGCGCCAGCGTATGATCGGCCAGGGCTTCACCGAATTCCAGACCCCGATCCTGACCGCGAGCAGCCCCGAGGGCGCGCGCGACTATCTCGTGCCGAGCCGCGTCCATCCCGGCAAATTCTACGCGCTTCCGCAGGCGCCGCAGATGTTCAAGCAATTGCTGATGGTCGCGGGCTTCGACCGCTATTTTCAGATCGCACCCTGCTTCCGCGACGAAGATGCCCGCGCCGACCGCTCACCGGGTGAGTTCTATCAGCTCGATTTCGAAATGAGCTTCGTCACGCAAGACGATGTTTTTGCAGCGATCGAGCCGGTGCTTCACGGCGTGTTCGAGGAATATGCCGATTGGCAGGGCAAGGGCCGCACCGTCAGTGCGCTGCCGTTCAAGCGCATCCCGTACCGCGAATCGATGCTGAAATACGGCAATGACAAGCCCGATCTGCGCAACCCGATTCTGATCACCGACGTGTCCGAGCATTTCAAGGGCTCGGGCTTTGGCCGCTTCGCGTCGATGGTCGAGGCGGGCGATGTCGTCCGTGCGATCCCAGCCCCCGGAACACATGAGAAAAGCCGCAAATTCTTCGACGAGATGAACAGCTGGGCGCAAGGCGAAGGCTTTCCCGGCCTCGGCTATGCGACGCAGAAGGACGGCGTGTTCGGCGGCCCGATCGCCAACAATCACGGGCAGGACGGGATGCAAGCGATTGCCGCCGCGCTCGGCCTCGGCCCGAATGACGGCATCTTCTTCTCGGCCGGCAAGGAAGCGCAAGCCGCCAAGCTCGCCGGCCTCGCCCGCACGCGCGCCGCCGATCAACTCGGACTGATCGATGACAAGCGCTTCGAATTCTGCTGGATCGTCGATTTCCCGATGTTCGAATATGACGAGGACGCCAAGAAGGTCGATTTCAGCCACAACCCGTTCAGCATGCCGCAGGGCGAGATGCACGCGCTGGAGACGATGGACCCGCTCGACATCCTCGCCTTCCAATACGACATCGTCTGCAACGGCATCGAATTGTCGAGCGGAGCCATCCGCAACCACAAGCCCGAGATCATGTACAAGGCGTTCGAAATCGCGGGCTACACCCAGGCCGATGTCGATCGCGATTTCGCCGGCATGATCAACGCGTTCAAGTGCGGCGCCCCGCCGCACGGTGGCTCGGCGCCCGGCGTCGACCGGATCGTGATGCTGCTCGCCGACGAACCCAACATCCGCGAGGTTATCACCTTCCCGATGACACAAAAGGCCGAGGATCTGATGATGGGCGCACCCAATTTCGCGACGCCCAAGCAATTGAAGGAACTCAATCTGCGGTCGACCGCGGGCGTGGCGACGCCGATCTGATCCCGCTCCCCTCCCGCTTGCGGGAGGGGCACCGTTTAACTCCCCTCCCGCTTGCGGGAGGGGCTGGGGGAGGGCATGGAAGCGCCATGTCCTATGACCTTCCGTCTTTCCCTCCCCGAACCCAGTTCGAGGTCAGATGTGCCCCCGGCACATCCTCGACAGCGCGGGGCGCTGTCGACCTCGAACGCGCAAGCGGGAGGGGAATTTGACCATCCAGCTTTCCGACTACGAATCCGGCAAGGACTACGCTGGCGATTACGATGCCGACCTCGCCGCGCTGCAGGAGCGGCTCGCGCACATTCAGGTCGCGCATATCGTCCACAAGA
>NZ_JBBATX010000005.1:25454-51589 GCF_040398505.1 Sphingomonas sp.
TGCACGACATGTTCAAACGTACCGATACGCGCTGGGCGCCGTGGGTGGTGATCGACGGTAATGACAAGAAAGCTGGCCGCATCGCCGCGCTGACCGCGATTGCTGAGCGATTAGCGGCGCATGTCGACATGACGCCGCCAGTGCTCGACCCGGAAGTCGAAAAGATTGCGCGGGAAGCGTTGGGGCTTTAGCTGCCCCCTTCCGTTCGCCCGGAGTCTGTCGAAGGGCTGCTTGCCACAGGGAGGTAGCGTTGTGTGGCACGCAGGGCTTCGACAGCCCTGGATCAAGTCCGGGGCCGAACGGGTTAATGCCAACGCACGATACCCAATCTTAAACCCACAACAGAACGATCGGCACCACCGTGCCGAGCAGGAGCAGCACGATCGACACCCGCCGCATCGCGTGGTTGGCGAGCGCGATCACGATCCCCAGGAGCGTCGACATCGCCAGCGCGATCGCCAGCAATACGACGAAAATCTTGAGCGGCAGCGGGGAAGGGCGCTTCGGCCCGGTCCGGGGAGCCTCGACGCGCGGCTTCGCCACCTCGCCCGCAGCCTTAGCCTTCTCCGCGCGCGGTTCGCGCGGCGGCCCCTGGTCCTTGTGGACGCTCGCCAGCCAGACGATCCAGTTCGGCGGTGGACCGCCATAGCCCTTCGCCTCTTGCAGGCGGAACGTTTGGAGCGCCCCGCTGATCGCGAACAGCAGGATCATCGGCGCAAAGAACAGGCCGAGATAATGGTGATAGCGGCGCAGCAGCCGGAGCGTATTCGGTCTTATGGCGTCATCTTAGGCGAACACCCGACACGCAGCAATCGCGCTTCAGGCAGGCGCGAAGTCCCCATCATCGCCCATCACGTGCAACACGCCGTCGGCAATCGCGAAATACGCCCCGCGCAGCCGCAGGGTGCCCGCCGCCTCGCGCTCGGGGATACAGGGGAAGGTGCGCAAATTGGCGAGGCTGACGCGCACCGTCTCAAGTTCGAGCGCGTGCAGCGCATCCGGGCCGGTCCCGTGCGTGGCGATCACCCGATCGCGCGCATCGTCGAGCATGTCGACCCAATGCGCGATGAACCCGCCTTCGCCCGGTGCCTTTCCGTCAAACGCCTGAGTCAGCGCGGCATGGACGCCGCCGCACGATCCGTGGCCCATCACCACGATTTCGGACACTTGCAACTGCGTTACCGCAAATTCGAGCGCGGCCGAGACGCCGTGGCGCTTCCCGTCGAGTTCGAACGGCGGCACCAGATTGGCGACGTTGCGTACAACGAAGATTTCGCCGGGCAAGGTGTCGAACACCTGCGCCGGATCGACGCGGCTGTCGGAACAGGCGATGATCATGACTTTGGGGCTTTGGCCTTCGGACAATGCGGCCCAGCGGTCACGCTGACGCGTCCAGTCAGTATCGCGAAACCGGCCATAGCCAGCGAGCAGTTCGGTAAAATCAGCCATGCCCGCGCTGTACGGGCGAGAGGGAGGGGCTGGCAAGCGCGCGCATCAGTCGCTATCTGCGCAGTCATGAATGAGATGTCCCCGCTCGCCCGCCTGCCCCGAGAGCGCAAGCCAGACTGGATCCGGGTCAAGGCCCCCGGCGGCACGGCGTTTGCCGAGACCAAGGCGATGATGCGCCGCCTCAACCTCAACACCGTGTGCGAGGAAGCGGCCTGCCCCAATATCGGCGAATGCTGGACCAAGAAACACGCGACGGTGATGATCCTTGGCGACACGTGCACGCGCGCCTGCGCGTTCTGCAACGTCAAGACCGGTATGCCGCGTGCGGTCGACACGCTCGAACCACAACACACCGCCGATGCAGCCGCCGAACTGGGGCTCGAACATATCGTCATCACCTCGGTTGACCGCGACGATTTGCCCGATGGCGGCGCGTCGCAATTCGTCAAGGTGATCGAGGCTTTGCGCCGCACCACGCCGAACACGACGATCGAAATCCTCACCCCCGATTTCCGCAACAAGCCGCAGGCCGCGATCGAATCGATCGTCGAGGCTGGCCCCGACGTCTACAACCACAATCTCGAAACCGTGCCGCGGCTCTACCCCACGATCCGGCCCGGCGCGCGCTATTATGCGTCGCTGCGGCTGTTGGAGAGCGTCAAGCGCCACGATCCCCGCATCTTCACCAAATCGGGCGTGATGCTGGGCTTGGGCGAGGAGCGGCTCGAAGTGCATCAGGTGATGGACGATATGCGCAGCGCCGAGATCGATTTCCTGACGATGGGGCAATATCTGCAACCCACCCCGCGCCACGCCAAGGTCATGGATTTCGTCGCGCCCGCCACGTTCGATGCCTATGCCGCGATTGCGCGCGCGAAGGGGTTTCTGCTCGTCGCCGCGTCGCCGCTGACGCGGTCGAGCTATCACGCGGGCGATGATTTCGCCAGGATGCGGGCGGCGCGCGAGGCGAAACTTGCCAAGGCATAGCGAAACGCGCCGGCTCCCGTACACGCCCGAACAGATGTTCGATCTGGTCGCCGATGTCGCGCGCTATCCCGAATTCCTGCCCTGGGTCTCGGCGATCCGAGTTCGCTCGAACAGTGATGCCCAAGTCGTCGCCGACATGATCGTCGGCTTCAAGGGCCTGCGTGAGACCTTCACCTCGAAGGTCGACAAGCAACGCCCGCAGCGCATCCATGTCGAATATCTCGACGGACCGCTCAAATATCTGCGCAACGACTGGATCTTCCGGCCCGACGCACATGGCTGCGCGGTCGATTTCACCGTCGATTTCGCGTTCAAGAACCGCGTGTTCGAAATGCTTGCCGGACAGGTGTTCGGCAGCGCGTTGCGCAAGATGATCGGCGCGTTCGAGGATCGCGCGGCGGTGCTCTACGGGGCCTCGTCGACCTCGGGTTCCGGCTCGGGCGGCATCAGCAGTTCGAGCGCACACAGCGCCGCCTGAAGCCGCACGCCGCCGCGTCCGAGATCGCCGAAATCCTTGCGATCGGCGACGACGTTGCCTGGGTCCGCCCCGCGTTCGGCGCGCGCGAACACGACCGTTCCGACAGGCTTCTTCTCGCTGCCACCGCCTGGCCCCGCCACGCCGGTAATCGCGACGGCGACATCCGCGCCGCTCGCCTCCAGCGCGCCTTGCGCCATGCTCCACGCGGTCGCGACCGACACTGCGCCGAACGTCTCGAGCACATCGGCGCTGACGTGGAGTATTTCCAGCTTGGCATCGTTCGAATAGGTGACAAAGCCGCACTCGAACATTTCGGACGACCCCGCAATTTCGGTGATGGCGGCTGCGACCAGCCCGCCGGTGCAACTCTCCGCGAGCGTCACGCGGCGTCCGGCGGCAAGGTTGGCGGCCACCACCTTACGCGCGGCATCGACCAGTTCTGCTGGCAGGATCGTGTCCATCATCGCGTCTCCGGAACCCGCACCGTCGCGGCGGCTTGTGCGGCGATGCCCTCGCCACGCCCGGCAAAGCCGAGCCGCTCGGTCGTCGTCGCCTTGATGCTGACCTGATCCGCACCAAGCTGCAAGAGCGCCGCAATCCGATCACGCATCGCACTGCGATGCGGCCCGATTTTGGGGGCCTCGCAGATCAGCGTGAGGTCGATGAAGTCGATGATTCCGCCGCGCGCCGTAATCAACGACGCGGCGTGCTGCAGGAATTGCGCCGAATCGGCCCCGCGCCACTGCGGGTCGCTTGGCGGAAAGTGCGTGCCGATATCGCCTGCCGCGATCGTCCCGAGCAACGCATCGGTGATCGCGTGGAGCGCGACATCGGCATCGCTATGCCCCGACAAGCCCTTGTCATGCGGGATGAGGACACCGCCGAGCCACAATTCTTCGCCTTCTTCGAGCCGGTGGACGTCGAAGCCGGTGGCAGTGCGGGAGCGCATCGTGGCGGCGAGCCGCGCCTCGGCGGCGGCGAAATCGGCGGGGTGGGTGATCTTTTCGAGCATGGGGTCTCCGAGAACAATCGTGACTTCATGGCCAGTATCACGAACCATCTGAGCGTCGTCGGTCGGCTCAGGGCCCGACCAACCACGATGCGCCGCAAGGACCGCGTCAAACACAAACGCTTGCGGGGTCTGGACCCGATACAAATCCGTGCGTGGAACAGTTTCGCCGATCATTCCGTCGTGGCGTACGAGCGTATCGGCAACAGGGAGTGCGGGGATGGCCCCCTCATAGGCATCGAGCGGAGCGAGCAGCCGGTCAATGACGTCCGCCGACAGAAACGGGCGGGCAGCATCGTGGATCAGCACACGATCGAACCGCTCCCCCTCCGTCACCCCGGCCTCGTGCCGGGGTCCATCGGGGTTCGCGACCTCCGGCTGCAAATCGTGCGGCACGGTGGACCCCGGCACAGGGCCGGGGTGACGGGTGGGGGCGGCGAGCGCCTCCAATCCCGCGAGCACCGACATTCGCCGCGTCGCGCCGCCAGTCGCAAACTCGACTTCACCAACCGCGTCCCGCAACGCCGCTTCCTGCCCGGCACCGATCACCACGACAATCCGGTCGATCTCCGGATGCGCGCGGAGCGCAGCAAGACTGTACGCCAGCACCGGCTTGCCGCCGAGCAGCGCATATTGTTTGGGCACCGCGCTGCCCGAGCGCACGCCGGTCCCGGCGGCAACGATGATCGCGGCGGTCTTTCCAGAGGTCATGGGCGTGCGCCTAGCCCAACCGACGCGGCCCCGCCAGCCCACCCCGTGCGCCCACCCTGCAAGCCTTGCCGCAACGCCGCCATTCGGCTACGCGCTGCCTAATTTTAAGGCAGACCCGATCCCGTGACTCCCCAGACGCTCGCCCCCTTGCAGATTGGCCCCGTGACTATCGCCGCGCCGGTGATCCTCGCGCCGATGACCGGTGTCACCGACATGCCGTTCCGCACGCTGGTGCGGCGCTACGGCTCGGGGCTCAACGTCACCGAAATGGTCGCGAGCCAGGCCGCGATCCGCGAGACGCGCCAGTCGCTGCAAAAGGCGGCATGGCACCCGATCGAAGACCCCGTCTCGATGCAGCTCGTCGGCTGCACACCCTATGAAATGGGCGAGGCGGCGAAGCTCTCGGAGGATCGTGGAGCCGCGATCATCGACATCAACATGGGCTGCCCGGTGCGCAAGGTCACCAACGGCGACGCCGGCTCGGCCTTGATGCGCGATCTCGACATGGCGGGCGCGATCATCAAGGGCGTCGTCGACGCCGTCAGCGTGCCCGTCACGCTCAAGATGCGGATGGGCTGGGATCATGCCAGCCTCAACGCCCCGCAGCTCGCGCAAATCGCACAGGATCTCGGCGTCAAGCTCGTCACCGTCCACGGGCGCACGCGCAATCAGATGTATAAGGGCAATGCCGACTGGGCCTTCATCCGCACCGTCAAGGATGCGGTGTCGATCCCGGTCATCGCCAATGGCGACATCTGCTCGATCGAGGATGCCGAAGCCGCGCTCGCGCAATCGGGTGCGGACGGTGTGATGATCGGACGCGGATCGTATGGGCGGCCGTGGCTGCTCGGTCAGGTGATGGAGTGGTTTGCGCATGGACGGCGCGTCGCCGATCCCTCGATCGAGGAACAATATCTCCTGATCGCAGAACATTACGACGCGATGCTCAGTCATTATGGGATCGAGACCGGCGTCAACATGGCGCGCAAGCATATCGGCTGGTACACGCGCGGCCTCCATGGTTCGGCCGAATTCCGCAACAAGGTCAATCAGATCCCCGATCACAAAATCGTGCAAGCGATGCTCGCCGAATTCTACGCGCCCTGGTGCAGCCGCGCCGCCGCGTGAGCAGGGCGCGCGTGACCAAGAGCGGCGCGCCCGATTTCGGCGATTTGTTCGCCGCGCTCCCGGTCGCGGTGCTGGTGATCGACCCCGACTCTTGCATCGCACACGCCAATGCCGAATGTGAGGCGCTGCTCAATTTGTCGGAACGCGCGATGCTCGGGCAAGCGCTTGGCTCGGTCCTGCGTCCGCCCGAGGAGCAGAACCCACGCGACAATCACGGGCTTTCCGCGTTCGATACCGAGATCGCGCTCACCCGCGGCGGCAAGATCCGCGTCGATTATATCGAGACGCTGATCGCTGATCATCCCGGCTGGCGCACGATCACGCTGCATCATGCCGCCACCTCGCGCCGAATGGGGCACAGCGCCGACCGCGCCGCCGCCGCCCGCGCGGCAATCGGTGCGGCGGCGATGCTCGCGCATGAAATCAAAAACCCGCTCTCCGGGATTCGCGGCGCGGCGCAATTGCTATCGAAGGGGAAGGGGGCGGAGGAGCTGACCACGCTCATCACCACCGAAGTCGACCGCATCGCCGCCTTGATCGACCGGATGCAGGATTTCACCGATACGCGGCCATTGAAGCTCGCGCCGGAGAATATCTATCCCCTTCTCGATCATGCGCGCCGCGTCGCGCTCGCCGGGTTCGGGCGGCACGTCACGATCGAGGAGCGCTTCGACCCCTCGCTGCCGCCGGTCCAGATCGATCGCGATGCCACGCTCCAGGTCGTGCTCAACTTGCTCAAAAATGCGAGCGAGGCGGTGCGCGATCAGGCCGATGGGCGCATCACGCTCGCGACGGCCTACCGCCACGGCATGGCGATCGCGCCCGCACCGGGCAAGCCGCGCCAGCCCTTGCCGATCGAGATTTGCGTGATCGACAATGGCCCCGGCCCGCCCGCCGACATTGCCGACCATTTGTTCGACCCGTTCATCTCCGGCAAGCCCGAGGGGCAGGGGCTTGGCCTCGCTCTGGTCGACAAATTGGTGCGCGACATGGGTGGCATCATCCAGTTCGCGCGCGAAGGAACCCCGCCGATGACCGTCTTTCGAATCATGCTCCCGCGCGGCCTTCAAACGGGCGGAACGGCATGAACCGCACCGGACGTATCCTCGTCGTCGATGATGACGCCGCGATCCGCACCGTCGTCGGCCAGGCGCTCAAGCGTGATGGCCACCGCATCATCACCGCCGCGTCAATCGCCGAGGCCGAAGTCCAGCTCGCGGCGACCTTGCCCGACGTGCTGATCAGCGATGTCGTGCTGCCCGACGGCAATGGCCTCGATCTGGTCGATCGCGTCGTGCGGCAGCATCCCGGGCTGCCCGTGATCGTGCTGTCGGCGCAGAATACGCTGACCACCGCCGTGCGCGCGACCGAGGTCGGCGCGTTCGATTATCTGCCCAAGCCGTTCGATCTCGATGCCCTGTCGCGCACCGTGCAAAGCGCGCTCGCACGCGGATCGGGCGGGGTGGTGGAGCCGATCGACGCCGACGATACCGCGCTCCCGCTGATCGGGCGAAGCCCTGCAATGCAGGACGTCTACCGCATCATCGCGCGCGTCGTGTCGAACGATCTGACCGTGCTGGTCTCAGGCGAATCGGGCACCGGCAAGGAGCTTGTCGCACGCGCGATCCACGATCTGGGGCCGCGACGGCATGCCCCCTTTGTCGCGATCAACATGGCGGCGATCCCGCGTGAATTGATCGAGGCCGAGCTGTTCGGCCATGAACGCGGTGCCTTTACCGGCGCGCAGGCCCGCTCGGCCGGGCGTTTCGAGCAAGCGGCGGGTGGGACATTGTTCCTCGACGAAATCGGCGACATGCCGATGGAGGCGCAAACCCGGCTGCTGCGCGTGTTGCAATCGGGCGAATTTACCACGGTCGGCGGCGCGCGTACGATCCGCGCCGACGTGCGCATCGTCGCGGCGACCAATCGTGAGCTCTCGGTACTGGTCGCGAACGGGCAATTTCGCGAAGATCTGTTCTACCGCCTCAACGTCGTGCCGGTCATGCTCCCCGCGCTGCGTGGTCGGCGGCAGGACATTGCCTTGCTCGCGCGCCATTTCCTCGATCGCGCCGCCGAGGACGGCTTGCCGCGCAAACAGCTCGATCCCGATGCGATCGCCATGCTCGAAGCCTATGACTGGCCCGGCAACGTCCGCGAGCTTGAGAACATGATGCGGCGCGTGGCCGTGCTCGCGCGGGACGAGCGGATCGACGCCGACGAGATCCGCGCGATGCTGGGCGGAGGCTTAGGTGGCGTCATGCCGTCGGCGTCGGTGCTGGGCGATGCCGGGATCAACGCCGCGATCCGCGCGCGGATCGAGCGCCTCGCGATCGAGGAACCTGCCGCACTCGACAACGGTACGCTCTATGATCGCATCATCGCCGAGGTCGAACGCCCGCTGATCGAAGCACTGCTCGCGCGCCACGGTCAGAACCAGCTGCGCGCGGCGCGCGCGCTCGGCATCAACCGCAATACGCTGCGCAAACGCCTCGATATTCTGGGGATCCATCCCTGAATTAGCGGTCGGCGGACGGTCGATCGGTTCGTCGCCGCGACAGATGACGCATTTGTGTGTTTTCTCGGCAACGGTTGCGTTGTAGGAATGTCACGATGAGTGACGCTTCGGCTCCGAATTTGCACCAGCGCGACGAAAAGCGCGGCTTCACCCTTGCGTCCTTTGCCGAGCTGGGTGTGCTGCTGATCGCCGGCGCGATCGCCATCGGCAGCTATTTCATCATCGCCGCCGGGACCGGCCCGCAGAAAATCCTCACTCCACCGGTCGTCGCGCTGCTGCTGGTCGCGAATTTGCTGCCGGGGATCGCATTGCTCGTCCTGATCGGGCGCCGGGTCGCGATGCGGCGCGCGGCGCGTTCGCCGATTGGCGGGCGCGCCCGCTTGCACGTCCGGCTGGTCGCCTTATTCTCGGTCATTGCGGCGGTGCCGACATTGTTCGTCGTCGTTTTCGCCTCGCTCCTGTTCCAATATGGCGTCCAATTCTGGTATTCCGATCAGGCGCGCAGCATGATCGAGAATGCCACCGGCGTCGCCAAGACGTCGTATGAGCAGATGTTGCACCGCTGGCAGGATGCGACGGTCACCTCTGCCAACGCGATCTCGCAGGATTTTGTCGGTCCCGATTTCATCGAACGCACCAAAACCCCGCAATTTGTTGCCTATTTCAACCGTGAGATTTTCTTCCGGAGTCTCTCCGACGGCTTTTTGTTTGTCTATTCGCCCGGCGGAAAGTTTCAGGAGATTGCCAGTCTCAACCCCGATCGGCTCGATCTGGCACAAGAGGTGACGCCAGGCGATATCGCGCGCGTAGAGCGCGATGTGCCCAGCATCACGACGGTGAAGGGCAACCGGATCAAGACGCTGACGGTTCTGCCCGGGACGACCAATGTCTTCTATCTGACCGTTGCGATATCGGACGTGCGCGTGATGGAGGCGCAATCTCGGCGCAGCGTCGCCTTGCTGTCGAGCTACCGCGATTTGCTGGTGCGGTCGCAATCGCTCCAGCTGAAATTCAATGCCGCTTTGTTGGCGATTTCGCTGCTGATCGTCGCGCTGGCCGTGTGGATTGCGCTGGAAGCGGCGGATCGCCTCGTTCGGCCGGTTGGCGAGCTGGTCGGCGCAGCGCAGCGTGTCGCGGGCGGCGATTTGACCGCACGCGTGCCCGCGCCCGAGGTCGAGGATGAGATTGGCACTTTGGGTCTCGCCTTCAACCAAATGACGGAGCGGCTCCAGGCCCAGACCAACACCTTGGAAAGCCGCCGCGCGTTGATCGAAGCGGTGATGTCGGGCGTTTCCGCCGGCGTCATCTCGGTCGCGCACGACGGGACGATCCGCCTGATCAACAGTTCCGCGGTCGCGCTGCTCGACGGTGCCAACGATCTCCCGGTCGGCAAGCCGCTCGCGATGATTTCGCCCGAACTCGCCACTTTGCTCGAAGGCAATGACCGCGAGGCGATCGTAGAGCTCGGCGTCGGCAATGAAGCGCGCACGCTTGCGGTCAAGGTCACGCGCGCCGCCGAAGGCCCGATCCTGACCTTCGACGATATCACCGGGCAATTGCTCGATCAGCGCCGCGCCGCCTGGTCCGACGTCGCGCGGCGCATTGCGCATGAAATCAAGAATCCGCTCACCCCGATTCAGCTCGCCGCCGAACGCCTGCAACGCCGCTATGGCAAGCAGATCGACCCCGAGGACACGACCTTCGCGCGGCTGACCGACACGATCGTGCGTCAGGTCGGCGATCTGCGTCGGATGGTCGACGAATTCTCCTCCTTCGCGCGCATGCCCAAGCCGGTATTTCGCGCCGAATCGCTGGTCGATATCGCGCGCCAGACGCTGTTTCTGCACGAAGTCGCGCATCCCGGGATCGCCTTTACGCTGGCGCATGACGATCCCGGCCCAACGCTCGTGTGCGACCGCCGCCAGATCGGCCAGGCGCTGACCAACATCGTCAAAAATGCGGTCGAGGCGGTCGAGGCCAATCTCGACGCGCGCGAGGCAAACATCGCGATGACGCTGAGCGAAGCCGATGGCCGTATCACTATCGGCCTCGCCGACACCGGCATCGGCCTTCCCGCCGCGCGCGACCGCATCGTCGAACCGTATGTTACGACGCGTGCGCGCGGCACCGGGCTTGGCCTCGCGATCGTCAAGAAAATCGTTGAGGAGCA
The DNA here is from genome assembly GCF_040398505.1 of Sphingomonas sp. GTDB lineage: Bacteria > Pseudomonadota > Alphaproteobacteria > Sphingomonadales > Sphingomonadaceae > Sphingomonas. Next base: position 35,902 of record NZ_JBBATX010000005.1, read on the forward strand.
TTTCGGCACGATCGCGTTCGATGATCGCCCGGGCGGCGGCACGATCGTGACCGCCAGTTTCGACACAGCCATGCTCGCCAATCTCGACAGCGGCAACGACCACACGAACGACGGCAATGGGGGCATTGTCGACGCGCGCATCCCCGAACTCCAGCAGAACCGGACCTGAGCCCATGCCCCTCGACATCCTCGTCGTCGATGACGAACGCGATATTCGCGATCTGGTCGCCGGTGTCCTCGAAGATGAGGGCTATGGCGCGCGTACCGCCGCCGACAGCGATTCGGCGCTTGAGGCGATTTCGGTCCGCCGCCCGTCACTCGTGCTGCTCGATGTGTGGCTGCAAGGCTCGCGGCTCGACGGGCTCGAATTGCTCGACGAAATCAAGCTGCGCGATCCGTCGATCCCGGTGTTGATGATCTCGGGCCACGGCAATCTCGACACTGCCGTCGCGGCGATCCGCCGCGGTGCCGCCGATTTCATCGAAAAGCCCTTCCAGGCCGAACGCCTGCTGCTGATGGTGGCCCGCGCCACCGAAACCGAGCGCTTGCGTCGCGAAGTCGCGAGCCTGCGCGCCGTCGTCGGGCGCGATAGCGATCTCACCGGCAATTCCGGCGCGATCAACGGCGTGCGCGCGACGCTGAAACGCGTCGCCTCGACCGGCAGCCGCGTGCTGATCATGGGATCGGCCGGCGTCGGCAAGGAAGTCGCCGCGCGCTTGCTCCACGGCTGGAGCCAGCGGGCAGAAGCCCCGTTCATCGTCGTCAACGCTGCGCGGATGACGCCCGAGCGCGTCGAAGAGGAATTGTTCGGGGTCGAGGAGGGGGGCCAGCTCGTCCGCTCCGGCCTGCTCGAACAGGCGCATGGCGGCACGCTGTTCCTCGACGAAATCGCCGACATGCCGATCGCGACGCAAGGCCGGATCCTGCGCGTGCTGACCGAACAGAGCTTCAGCCGGGTGGGTGGGCAGCGCGTGGTAAAGGTCGACGTCCGCGTCGTCTCCGCCACGGCGCGCGAGCTGACGCACGAAATCGCCGAAGGCCGCTTCCGCGAAGACCTGTATTATCGCCTCAACGTCGTCCCCATCGCCATTCCGGGCCTCGCCGAACGGCGCGAGGACATTCCCCCGCTGGTCGATCACTTTATGGCGCATTACGCCAATGAACGCCGCGTGCCGACCCCGGCCGTCACGCCCGAGGCGATGGTCGCGCTGCAGAATTACGAATGGCCCGGCAACGTCCGGCAACTTCGCAACATTGTCGAACGCACGATCATCATGGCGCCGGGTGATCGCATCGGCCGGATCGACCTCGACATGCTTCCCGCCGACATCTTGGGCGATCCGGGCGACATCGGCGGGGGCAACACCGCGATCATGGGCTCGCCGTTGCGCGAGGCGCGCGAGACGTTCGAGCGCGAATATCTGCGCGTGCAGATCCGGCGCTTTTCGGGGAATATCTCGCGCACCGCGAATTTCATCGGGATGGAGCGCTCGGCGCTGCACCGCAAGCTGAAGCTGCTCGGCATCACCGAGGTGCGCGAGGAATAGGGGCCGATCGCACGCTTTCCGTCGCTTGCGCGCAGCTCGGCACGCCTGTCTTTTATCTGCCGCTCAAACTTCATCAAACCGACGCCAAAGTTTAATGGCGAGGACGTAATCCACGCCTAGCCCCGCCGCAAGCTGTTTTTTGCTTTTCCCGGGGGGGCCCCAATGTCCAATCGTTACGCGCTTCAAGCTGCCATTTCTTTGTTCGCCCTTGCGACCGCCGTCGCTGCGGCCCCGGCTACCGCTAAGGACGCCGCGCCCGCCGCGCCCGCCGTCGCCACACCGGAGGATGCCGGCAGCGATATCGTCGTCACCGCGAAATCGACCCGGTCCGCAACCACGCTTCCCGGTACCGAAATCCAGAAGCTGCTGCCGGGCATTTCGCCGCTCAAGGCGATCCAGACGCTGCCGGGCGTGCTCTACATCACGGCCGATCCATGGGGCTATAACGAGCAGAACGCGCAGATCTTCATCCACGGTTTTGCCGGCAACCAGCTCGGCTACACGATGGACGGGGTTCCGCTCGGCGACCAGAGCTATGGCAATTATAACGGCCTTTCGCCGCAGCGCGCGGTGATTTCGGAAAATGTCGGGCGTGTCGTCGTGTCGACCGGTGCCGGCGATCTCGCCACCGCATCGAACAGCAATTTGGGCGGCACGGTCGAGACGTTTTCATCCGATCCGCTCAAGCGCCTCGGCGTTCAGGCCACGCAGACCTTCGGCAGCTATGACACGTCGCGCACCTTCGTTCGTGTCGACACCGGCACCTTTGGCGGCAACAATTCGGCGTATCTCTCGGGCTCGCGGCAACGCGCGCGCGCCTGGGATTTCAACGGCCTGCAGGGCGGGTATCAGGCCAACGCCAAGTTCGTGCATGACGACAAGGTCGGCAAGCTGACGCTCTATTTCGACTATAACGATTTTACCCAGCCGAACGAAGATGCAACCGCCTTCTTCAAGCCTTCGGCCGGCAACACGGCCACGGCGGTGCAGCTCTATACGCCGTACACCAAGCCCTTCTTCTACCCTGACTTTACCCCCTATCGCACGTCGTATCTGAGTGCGCTTGGCAATTCACCGGCGGCCGAGGGCGGCAACTATCGCAACTATTATTCGGATGCGCAGCGCACCGATTATCTCGGCTATGCGCGCTATGACGCGCATCTGTCGGACCGGATCACCTGGTCGACCACGGGCTATTTCCATCACAATGACGGCGCCGGTGTCGTTGCAGGGCCACTCGGCCAGTCGATCACGGTGGCGCAGGCCTATCTCGATCCGGCTTATGCGACCCTGCCGAGCAACTGCCGCTTCAGCGGCAACAATAACGGCGTCCGCCCAACCGCGTGTACCGCGCTGACCGACGCGCAGGCCGCAGCAGCGGGCGCCGCGCTGGTGGCGGCGACTGGCGGCTCGGGCCTGATCACGCGCACGACCGAATACCGCATCGACCGCGAGGGCGTCATTTCGGCGCTCGACATCAATCTTGGCGATCACAAGATCGAATTGGGCGGCTGGTTCGAACATAACAGCACGACGCAGTGGCGCCGCTGGTACGCCGTCGATGTCAACAATCCGGGGTTGAGCACGCCATATATCCGCCCGCTCAGTGCCGCTGCCCCGCTGTTCACGCAGTATCAGGGTGAGGCGCGAATCAACCAGCTCCAGCTCCACCTGCAGGACACGTGGCAGGCGACCGACAAGCTGCTGATCCAGGCCGGCTTCAAGACCAGCGCGCAATGGGCCGATGGCCGCTTCCCGGTTCAGCCGCGCGCCGGATCCTTGTCGGGCCTCGCCGGGGGACTGCCGCAGGGCAAGATCAACACGCTCCGCTGGTTCCTGCCCGCGGTCGGCGCGAGCTACGATTTCAACGGGCATGAGCAGCTCTATTTCAACGTCCAGAAGAATTTGCGCCAGTATCCCGCGTATCTGGCGGGCGGTGGCGGTCCATGGTTCACGGGCAGCCAGGCCGCGTTCGACGCCTTTGCCACGCAGGGCAAGCCCGAGACCAGCTGGACCTATGAAGGCGGCTTCCGCACAAAACGGAGCTTTTCCAACGGAATCGGGCTCGAAGCGCAAATCAACTATTACCACGTCACCTTCATCGATCGGTTGCTGGCGATCTCGACCAATCCGGGCGGCATCGCCGGCGGCGGGATCACCGGGGGGACGTCGATCCTGGTCAATGTCGGCAACGTGCATACCGATGGCGTCGATGCCGCCTTCACGCTGCGGCTTGGGCGCGCCTTCTCGCTCTACAATGCCACGTCCTATAATCTCTCGAAATATGGCAGCGACTATCTGTCGACTGCGATCGGCATCGGCAACGCGACCGGGACCTGCATCGGCGGGTATCTTGTAACCGGGGGCACCGTTCCAACCTGCGGCAAGCAATTGCCCGGCACGCCCAAATGGCTCAACAAGACCGTCGCGACCCTCGCGGTCGGTCCGTTCGAGGCGCAGGTGTTTGGCGACTATGTCGGCAGCCGGTTCAGCACCTTCACCAACGACGCGAGCGTCGCCTCCTACTTCCTGACCTCGCTGCGTCTGGCCGCACGTCTTCCCGAGGATGTGTTGCCAAAGCGCAAGGTCGAACTGTCGCTCAACATCACCAATCTGACCGACGCAAAGGGCGCATCGACCGTGTCGATCGGATCGGCGACCAACAGCTATTCGGCCTATCCAATCGCGCCGCGCCAGTTCTTCATAACGCTGTCGGCGGCGTATTGAGGCTCAGCCGGGAAGCTGTGGGGCAATACGAGCCGCCACAGCTTCCCGCTTTCCTACACGCTTACGAACGTGCGACACTCGCGCAGCTCTTTGAAATCGCCGCCGACCCCCGCCATCTGCCAAAGGCGAAAGCGATCGCCCTGGGTTCTGCCTTGGTCCGAATGTGCATCGCTTTCACCGAAACACGTCGTTGGTGTGGCTTTAGTGTGACTTTACGCGATGCGCGTTCACGCGCATCGCCCATGGACGAACCGTATGCGGCTCCCTAGATTAGCGTTGTGCATAACGCGCAACCCCGACGCCGGAACCGGCGCACCGCAGGAATCACCTGCCAAAAACATAGGATCGACCGATGGCCGACAAACATACCTCGCTGCAAGATCTCTTCCTCAACGCGCTGCGCCGCTCCAAGACACCGATCACGATGTTCCTCGTCAAGGGCGTGAAGCTCCAGGGCATCGTCACCTGGTTCGACAATTTCTCGGTCCTGCTGCGCCGCGATGGCCAGTCGCAATTGATCTATAAGCACGCCATCTCGACCATCATGCCGTCGAACACGGTCGATATCGACGCGATCATCAATGCCGTGGGCGAGGCCCAGAAAAAGGCGCCGCTGCTGCAGGAAATCTTCCTCAACGCGGTGCGCAAGTCCGAGGACAATGTGACGATGTTCCTCGTCAACGGCGTCATGCTGCAGGGGCAGATCGCCGCGTTCGACCTGTTCTGCATGCTGCTCCAGCGCGACGGTATGGCGCAGCTCGTCTACAAACATGCGGTCTCGACGATTCAGCCCGCACACCCCCTCAATTTGGCTGATGAAACAGCAGGTTCGGACGACGATTGACTAGTGGATTTGAACGTGACCGCGACGATGTAGCGCGCGGTGCCAAGGCTGTTGTCGTCTATCCCGATACCGGCGGATCAACACGCGATGCCGAGGCACGCCTCGCCGAGACGGCTGGGCTTGCGATGGCGATCCACGTCGAAGTGGTCGAGCGCGTCGCGATCAAGGTCCGCGCGCTCCAGCCGTCAACGCTGATCGGCAAGGGCCAGCTTGAGGCACTCGCCGCGACGGTGCGGATGGTCGAGGCGGAACTCGTCGTGTTCGACGCGAGCCTGACCCCGGTGCAGCAACGCAACCTCGAAAAGGCGCTGTCGGCCAAGGTGATCGACCGTACTGGGCTGATCCTCGAAATCTTCGGGGAACGCGCCGCGACGGCCGAGGGGCGGCTCCAGGTCGAACTCGCGCATCTCGATTATCAGGCGGGGCGGCTGGTGCGCAGCTGGACTCACTTGGAACGCCAGCGCGGCGGCTTCGGCTTTCTCGGCGGCCCGGGCGAAACGCAGATCGAGGCCGATCGGCGCTTGATCCGCGACCGCATGGCACGGCTGAAGAAGGAGCTCGAACAGGTCGCGCGCACGCGCGGCCTGCACCGCGACCGCCGCCAGCGCGCGCCGTGGCCCGTGATTGCACTGGTTGGCTACACCAACGCTGGAAAGTCCACGCTTTTCAATCGGATGACCGGCGCTGACGTCATGGCGGAGGATCTGTTGTTCGCCACGCTCGACCCAACGCTCCGCCAAATCGCGCTGCCGGGCATCGACAAGGCGATCCTGTCCGACACGGTCGGTTTCGTCTCCGAATTGCCGACGCAATTGGTCGCCGCATTTAAGGCCACGCTCGAGGAAGTGGTCTCGGCCGATCTGCTGATCCACGTCCGCGACATCGCGCATCCCGATACGATCGCGCAGCGCGACGACGTTGAGTCCGTGCTGCGGGATATCGGCGTCGATCTCTCGGTCCCGCGGATCGAGGCGTGGAACAAGCTCGACTTGCTCGACGCCGACGAGCGCGAGGAGCTGCTCGGCGAAGCTGCCCGGCGCGAGGATGTCGTCGCGCTGTCGGCGCTGAGCGGGGAAGGGGTCTCTGGGCTGCTCGACACCGTTGCGGCGTTGCTGACGGCTTCGCACAGGCGCTACACGATCACGCTCGACGCGGGCGACGGGGCCGGGGCAGCATGGCTCCATTCGCACGGAGAAGTGCTGGGGCAGGCGGTCGAAGGCGATCTCGCGGTCTACGAAGTCCGAATGGACGAGCGCGAATATGCGCGGTTCAGCCAGCGCGGGGATTAAGGACAGGGCAGTTCTGGCGGCAGCCGAGAAGAAGCGCTTTATAGTTTAGGGGCCTTTACCCTTTGCCAAAGCGCTTCTTTTTGATCGAGCGTAAGGTCGATGAAATGCGGGTCGACCGCCTCCATCGCCTTGAACCGGCCAGCGAATTTGTCGTTGGCCCTGCGCAGCGCCGCCTCGGGATCGACGCCGAGCTTGCGTGCCCAATTAACCACCGAGAACAGCAGATCGCCAATCTCGTCCTCAATCTCGGCCGGCGTCGTCGCGGCTGCAACCTCGGCCAGCTCTTCATCGATCTTCGCGCGCGCGCCGCTCGCGTCCGGCCAATCGAACCCGGTCCGCGCCGCGCGCTTCTGGAGTTTTTCGGCGCGGAGCAAGGCGGGAAGGCCGATCGCAACGCCGTCGAGCGCGCCCGCTTCTCCCTTGGCGGCGCGTTCCTCGGCCTTGATGTGTTCCCACACATGGTGCCCGCCATTCGCCGCAGCGCCGAAGATATGCGGGTGGCGGCGCTCCATCTTGTCGCTGATCGCCGCGACCACATCTGGCAGCGCGAAGTGCCCAGCTTCCTCGGCCATTCGTGAATGGAACACGACCTGGAGCAGCAGGTCGCCGAGCTCATCCTTCAGATCAGCCATGTCATCGCGCGTGATCGCGTCGGCGACTTCATAGGCTTCCTCGATCGTGTACGGCGCGATGCTCGCGAAATCCTGCGCCACGTCCCATTCGCATCCTGTCTCCGGATCGCGGAGCCGGGCCATAATCGTCACGAGACGCTGGATCATCGTGAGGGGACTCCGGAAACTAAGCGCTCCGTTAGTCCGATAATATGTATTATGTAAAATGTATGCCGGCTCATCCGTTGCCACCCCCGACGCTTCCGCCACCGCTAAAGGCGTCTTGCCACAGCATCACCAGCAAAAACATCACCCCGAAGATCGCGACCCACGCCAGCGCCAGCTTGAAGGTCTGCGCGATCGGCAAGCGTCGCGCTGCCAGCGCGCTGATCGGCAAGATCGACATCAGCGCCAGATACAGCGCATTGATCCCGGTTTCGTTCATGCCACCAACTCCAGCCCGTCATAGCCCGGCGCGACACCTGGCGGCAGTTCGCCAACCAGCGTCGCATAGTCCATCGTCTGGTCCATATGCGTCAGCACCGCGCGACCCGGCTTGAACTGGTCGATCCAGCCCAGCGTGGTCGCCAGATTAAAATGCGACGGATGCGGATTTCGCCGCAGCGCATCGACGATCCAGATATCGAGGTTCTGATAAATTTCGGCCATATCCGCCGTCATCGCATTGAGATCGGTGGCATAACCGATCGATACGCCCGCGCTTTCGAAGCGAAGCCCAGCCGACTCGATCGGGCCGTGCGGTTGATCGGCAACGCGCACGGAAATATCGCCGATGGTGATCGCGTCGGGCAAATCCTCGATCGCGACCGTCGGCGGATAGCCATCCCAGCCGTGAAAGACATAGCGGAACCGCCGCATCAGCGTCTCCTTCAAGGCCGGTCGCGCAAGCCCACGCACCGGATGCCCCATGGCGTGAAAAACCTGACGCAGATCGTCGATCCCGTGCGTGTGGTCGGCATGATCGTGCGTCCAGATCACCGCATCAAGCGTGGACACACCCGCCGCCAGAAGCTGCTCGCGCATGTCCGGGCCGGTGTCGACGAGGATACGCGTCGTCGCGGTTTCAACCAAAATCGCCGCGCGCATCCGGCGATTGCGCGGTTCACTCGGATCGCATGCGCCCCAGTCATTGCCGATCCGCGGCACGCCGGACGACGTGCCCGAGCCAAGGAGCCGCACTTTCATGCGTGCGTCTTGGTAAACAGCGCGTGAAAATTCGCGGCAGTCGCGGTCGCCAGCGTGTCGAGCGGTTCGCCGCGCAGTTTCGCCAGAAACGCCGCTGTGTCGGCCACGAAGGCGGGTTCGCCGGTCTTCCCGCGATGCGGCACCGGTGCCAGAAACGGCGCGTCGGTCTCGATCAGCAGCCGCTCCAGCGGCAGTCGCGCGGCGGTTTCTTGCAAATCCTTCGCATTCTTGAAGGTTACGATGCCGGAAATGGAGATATAAAAGCCAAGGTCGAGCGCGATATCAGCAAATGCCCCGCTCGCGGTGAAGCAATGGATCACGCCGGGATAGCCCCCCTTCCCCATTTCCTCGCGCAGGATGTCCGCCGTATCAGCCTCGGCATCGCGGGTGTGGACGACGATCGGCAATTGCGTCTCGCGCGCCGCGGCAATGTGCGCGCGGAAACTCGCGCGTTGGCGATCGCGGTCGCTGTGATCGTAGAAATAATCGAGCCCGCTCTCGCCGATGCCGACGACGCGCGGGTGCTGCGCGCGCTCGACGAGGCGCGCGGTGCCGACATCGGGATGCTTGTCCGCCTCATGCGGATGGATCCCGACCGTCGCCCAGACATCGCGCTCGCGCTCGGCGATCGCGATCACGTCGTCCCACTCGCTCTCGCGCGTCGCAATGGTCAGCATCGTGCCGACCCCGGCTGCCCGTGCGCGTTCCAGCACATCCTGCTGTTGTTCGGCCAAGCCCTTGTAATTCAGGTGGCAATGGCTGTCGACAAAGGTCACGCCGCAACCTCCGTCGGCAGCTCCAGCCGCGGGAAGAGCGCTATCGGTTGCTCGAGGCGATACCCGCCCTCGGCAAGCGGCGAATACCAGTGCGACCCGATTGCCGCCGGGTTCCGCAGCGACGGATCGATCCCCAATGCATCGAGCAATTTCGCCGCACTTGCCGGGATCACCGGCGCAATCGCCACCGCCAGCTGCGCAATGCAAATGTACAGCGTCGCCAGCACCGTCTCCATCCGCGCCGGATCGGTCTTCTTGAGCGCCCACGGGGCCTGCTCATCGATATAGGCATTGCACGCGAACACGCCCTGAATCCACGCCTCGGTCGCGTGCGACAGCGCCAGCTCGCCATAGGCACGCGGCATGACCTCCCGCACGGTCTTGTCGACCAGATCGAACAGGGCGGTGTCGGCCTCGCTGTGGCCATGGATCGCGGGCAAGCGCGCGTCGCAATTCTTGAAAACCTGACTCAGCGTCCGCTGCGCGAGATTGCCGAAGCTGTTCGCCAGATCGGCATTGGCGCGCGTCACGATCGCCTCGGGCGAATAGCTGCCGTCCTGACCGAAACTGATGTCGCGCAGCAGGAAGTAGCGTAGTGCATCCACGCCATAGGCCTCGGCCAATGCCAGCGGATCGGCGGCATTGCCCGCTGACTTGCCCATCTTCGCGCCATCACGCGCCAGTACGAAGCCGTGCCCGAACACCGCTTTGGGCAAAGCGAGCTTCGCCGACATCAGGAAAGCCGGCCAGTAGACCGCATGAAAACGCACGATATCCTTGCCGATCATATGCAGGTTCGCCGGCCAGAAGCGCGCGAAATCGCCCGTCAGGTCGGGATAGCCTAGCCCGGTGATGTAATTGGTCAGTGCGTCGACCCAAACGTACATGACATGCCCCGGGCTCCCTGGCACCGGCACGCCCCAGTCGAAACTCGTCCGCGACACCGACAGGTCGTTCAACCCGCCTTCGACAAAACGGACCACTTCGTTGCGGCGGCTTTCGGGCCGGATGAAATCGGGGTTGGCGGCATAGTGGTCGAGCAGGGGCTGCTGATACTTCGAGAGGCGGAAGAACCACGTCTCCTCGGCGGTCCACACCACCGGCGTCCCCTGCGGCGAAAGCTTGCCCCCTTCCCCGTCGACGAGTTCCTTCTCGTCGTAAAAGGCCTCGTCGCGAACCGAGTACCAGCCTTCGTAGCGATCGAGATACAGATCGCCGGCATCGGCCATCGCCTGCCAGATCGCCTGGCTGGCGGCATAATGATCGGCATCGGTGGTGCGGATGAAACGGTCATGGCTGATGTTCAAAGCCGCAGCCATTTCTTTAAAATATCCGGACATCTCATCCGCGAGCGCGCGCGTCTCGATCCCCCGGTCGCGCGCCGCCTGCGTCATTTTCAGGCCATGTTCGTCGGTGCCGGTCTGGAAGCGGACGTCGCGCCCGGCCTGACGCTGAAAGCGCGCGATCGTGTCGGCGGCGATCGCCTCATAAGCGTGGCCGATATGCGGTCGGCCATTGGGATAGTTGATCGCGGTGGTGATGTAATAGGGATCGGTCATGGCGGCGTCCTAGAGCATCGGCACCGCCAATTGAAGCCATAGCCGCCGCACATTTACCGGGCGAGCCGCGCGACGATCCCCGCCATCTCATAGACCGTCGCCTGCGCATCCAGCGTCAGCGCGCGCGCGGTCGCCGCCAATGTGCGCGCCGCATCATAGCCGTCGAGCGCAGTACGCAACCGCTCACCGTGGAGCTGCGGCGCGGCTGCGGCAATGAAGGCGGGTGCGCGCTCAAGAAACGCCTCATAGCGCGGCTGCGCGGCCTTGAGCGCGAGGCTCTTGGCGAGTTTTACGCGGCGACGATTGTCGGGATCGCCGCTTTGCGCGATCGCGCTCAGCGCGGCGTCGAGCGCGGCGAGGTCGAGTCCGGCAAAGCCCAAAGCCCGCCCCGGAGAACCGTGCGCCATGCGGACCAGCGCCGCGATCTCCGCCGGATCGGCCGACGGCAGCCGCTCCCGCAGCACTGACGTCATGGCGTCGTCGCTTAACGGGTCGAAGCGCAACTGTCGGCAGCGCGAGCGGATCGTCGGCAGCAAGCGCCCCGGCGCGTGGCTGACCAGCAGGAAGATCGTGCCCTGCGGCGGCTCCTCAAGGTTCTTGAGCAAGGCGTTCGACGCGCCGGGCCGCTCAAGATCGTCGACCGCATCGATGATGACGACGCGCCGCTCCGACATGGACGGGCGCGTCGCGAACATCGGGCCAAGGCCGCGCACCTGCGCAATCGGGATCGAGCGCGCCAGATCAAGGCCGGTCTTGTCGCCCTCCTTGGGCTGACGCGTCAGTTCGCGATAATCGGGGTGTGATCCGGCGGCGATCAGCTTGCGCTGCACATCATCGTCGGGAACCTCGAACCCGGGCGGTAACACCGCCCCGGCCCCATCCGCCAGCAAGCGCAACGCCGCCGCGCGCGCGAAACTCGCTTTGCCGATCCCTTCCGGCCCGGCGAAGAGCCAGGCGTGGTGCAGCGATCCGCTCGCCATCGCGGCGGCAAAGGCGGCGTGCGCGGCGTCATTGCCGATCGGCAAGCTCATGGCAGCAAATCGGCGATGGCGGCGAACACCGCTTCGGCGACGCGGTCGATGGCGTGGTCGGCGTCGATCAGCCGGAACCTGTCGGGCTCGTGCGCCGCAAAGCGCCGGAACGCAGCGGCGACATCGGCGTGGAAGGCCTCGCCGCGCGCCGCGAACCGATCGGCCGCCGCACCGTCTCTGCCCGCGGCGCGCAATCGGCCGTGGTCGGGCGCCAGTTCGAGCACTAAAGTCCGATCGGGCAGAAGCCCCCGCGACCCGAATCCGTGCAGCGCGAGCACCGCCGCGTCGGCGATCCCACCCGCCACCCCCTGATAGGCGCGGCTGCTATCGACGAAGCGGTCGCAAATCACCCACCGTCCGGCCCCGAGCGCGGGACGGATCATCTTCTCGACATGATCGGCGCGGGCCGCCGCGAACAGCAAGGCTTCGCTATGCGCGCTCCACCGCGTGACCTCGCCTTGCATCAACAGCGTACGGATCGCCTCTGCGCCCTCGCTGCCGCCCGGCTCGCGCGTCAGCACCGCATCAATTCCACGCGCGGCAAGCGCAGCAGCGAGCAGCTTGGCCTGAGTCGATTTGCCCGCGCCCTCGCCCCCCTCGAGCGAGATGAAACGCCCTGTCGTCATCGCCTCAAGCGCCGAACAGGCCCATCAACCCGGCCCAGGCACGACCGAAGAAGCCGGCCTCCGCAACATCGCTCGCTGCCACCAGCGGCAGGCGCTGCGGCGGCAAATCGGGTGTGGTGACGATCAGGTCGGCGATATGCTGCCCGGCCTTGATCGGTGCCTTGATCGGACCGTCATAGCTGACGGTAAGCCGCATCTCGGGCACGGCGCCGGCGGGCAGCGTCGCGGTCAAATTGGTCGGCGCGACCAACCCGACGCTGCTCGCGCTGCCGAGCTGGACTTCGGCGGTTTCGATCTGCTTGCCCTTGGCCAGGATCGGCTTGGCCTGCCACGCGCGGAAGCCCCATTCCATGAATTTGACCGATTCCTCGGCGCGCTGGCCGGAAGTGCCCAAGCCCGCCATCACCATCACGAGACGACGGCCGCTTTGTTCGGCCGAGCCGGTGAAACCGAAGCCTGCTTCTTCGGTATGCCCCGTCTTCAGGCCATCGGCACCGGCAACCCGCCCCAGCAACGGGTCGCGATTGGCCTGATCGATCGGTTTCGCATCACCAAGCGTCCTACCCCAGGTGAAGCTGGGCAGCGAATAGAAGCGCTTGTAGAGATCGGGATGATCCTTGATCGTCGCCGCCGCCAGCTTGGCGAGGTCGCGCGCGGTCACATAGGTCCGCCCCTCATCGGGCCAGCCGTTCGACGTGCCGAAATGGCTGTTGGTAAGGCCGAGCTTCACGCCCGCCCGATTCATCCGGTCGGTAAAGGCGCTTTCGGTGCCCGAAATACCCTCGGCCAGCACGACGCAGGCATCGTTGCCCGACAGCGTAACGATCCCCTTCAACAGATCGTCGACGCTCGGCTCTTCGCCGACGCCGAGGAACATCGTCGACCCCTGGCTGTGCCACGCCCGCCACGTCTCGGGCCGGACCGGGAATTTTTGATTGAGCTTCAATTCGCCCGACTTGATCATGTCGAACGCGACATAGACCGTCATCATCTTCGCCATCGAGGCCGGCGGCATCCGCCGATCGGCATCCTTGGCGTAGAGGATCGCACCCGATGACAGGTCCTGCAGATAGGCGACCGGCGCTGGGGTCTGATAATCGGGCGCGGCGAGCGCAGGACAGGTCGCGGCGATCGCGACGGTGGCGGCAGCGAAGACTTTATGGCGCAAGGACATTGGGTTCGATCTCGATCTGGTCATTCGGAGTGGAGAATTCTGGCATCGCCATAGCCGCGCCGCGCGACGCCGTCACGCGCATGGGCAGCATCGGCGGACGTGGCAAACGGGCCAAGTTGGACGCGGTAGAGGCCGCCCGACGGCGCGACATGGCCGCCGATGGCGCGCGCCAGTGCCTCGGCCCGCACGGCGGAGGAAAGCGTTGCGACCTGAGCGACGAAGCCGCCCGCTACACTGGGCGGCGGCGCAGCGGGACGTGCAAACGGCTTTACGGTGCGTGGCGCAGCAGCCGCACGCGGGGCGCTGCGCAGACCGGGCAATTTACGGCGCAAGGCGGTGAGCAACGCCGGTGGCGCATCGAGCCGGGCCGACGCCGAGCGCCCGGAGCGCAACGCCATCTCGTCCTGCGGGCTCGACACGACGCTGCGTGCGCGTAGCGCTGCCCCGTCACCCACCCCGAGCGCTTGCGCAGCGCCGGGCAATAGGGTTACCAAGGCACCGCCCGTATCGTTCCCGACCACCAACGCCAAGATCGTCCGCCCGGTATCAAGCGCGGTCAGCTCGACAAGCGCGCCCGGCGCCAAGCCCACATAGCCGACGCCGACCGCAACGTTGCTCCAGCGCGCCTCGGGCGGCTCGGTCATCAACGCAGCATAGCCGACGCCATCGTCATGCGCTTCGCCCGACGTCCCGCGCGGACCGCGATCGTCGGCGATTTCCGGTGGCATCTTCGCTGGCAGCGGCACCTGCATGATTGCCGGTCCCGACCAGAGTTCGGGGGCCATCGGCGCGCTCGTTCCAGCGACGACCACACCGCGTTGGCCAGTCGGCGGGGCATCCTGCAGGAGCGCCGCACCGGTCGGCAACGCGATCGTCGGGGCATCGCCATAGCCGCCACCGCCGCCGCATCCGGCCAGCGCGAAACCGAGCAGGAGCGGCACGCTATTGCTCGACGGCATCGGCAAGCAACCCGACCGAGAGCGCGTAGAAATTGGAGCAATTATAATCGAGGATCACGCGGTAATTCCCCGTCAGCAGATAGGCCGTCTTCCCCGCGCCATCGGGCTCAATCAGCGTTGCCAACACGCGATCATCCGGCCAACCGCGCGACAGCGGCGCGACACCGAGCGCACGCCATTCGGCCATCGTCTTCCACCCGCTGTGCCGTGCGAACACCTTTAGGCAACGTGGCGAGAGCAGGCTATTGCCGATCTGGCTGCGGTCAAACGTCGGCGGCACCGATACCGCCAGGCCCCATGGCTGCCCGGCGCGCCATCCGGCATTGGCAAAATATGCGCCGATCGACGCCAGCGTGTCGGCCTGGCTGCTCCAGATATCAGCACGGCCATCGCCATCGCCGTCGCGCGCCAGCCGCAAATAGACCGAGGGCAGGAATTGCGGCCCGCCCGTTGCGCCCGCCCAGCTGCCGATCAATTGCGACCGCGCGACGCCGCGATCCATCATTTGCAACGATGCGATGAATTCGTCGGCGAACAGACTGCGCCGCCGCCCTTCATAGGCCAAGGTCGCCAGTGCGCGCGGCAAATCGAACCCGCCCATCACCCGGCCATAGCTCGTCTCATGGCCCCAGATCGCGACCATGATCGACTCGGGCACGCCCGTCTCCTGCTCGATCCGCTGGAGCCGGGACCGCGCCGAGCGATAGGCGGCGCGGCCGCTGGAAATAAGCGCCGGTTCGAGATGCTGCGCCTTGTACGGCGCAAAACCGGGGATTGGCGCATTGGGATTAGCACCGGGTTGCTGCCGATCGAGCTCGATCACGCGCTGATTGAGCGTGAGCGTTGGAATCACCGCATCGACCGTCGCGCGACTCACGCCCTTCGCCTCGGCCTGCGCGCGCAAGCTCAGCAAATAGGTTTGAAATCCGCTCTCATCCTGCGCCACGGCCGGACCGCCAAACGCAAAACATGCCGCGATCGCAACCGCGGCAACACGGATTCGTCGTCCTAAAGTTTTAATGCCAAGCATAGGGCATTAGTGGCACAGCCATCCCGCGACATGAACCCCCAAAGGCCCGGCATACACCACAAACCTTGCACACGTCGTCCTTCGCTGGCTAAGCAAGCGCAGCGCGGAGAGATGGCCGAGTGGTTTAAGGCAGCGGTCTTGAAAACCGCCGTGGGTGCAAGCTCACCGTGGGTTCGAATCCCACTCTCTCCGCCACTTACTGTTCCCAAGCGTTCGCCGCTGTACAGTAAGCATCTGTTATCGCTGACACTTCTAAGATACGCGGTCGCCCCAGTTCGCCGTGGTTCGTCTTAATCCGGATCGTGTGTT